>DASXEN010000073.1:0-40400 GCA_036490095.1 Caulobacteraceae bacterium | reverse complement strand
GCCAGGGCTCGACCTTCTGGGTCGAGATCTCCGCGCCCGCCGCCGCCCAGCCCCCGCCCCGGGCGGCGCCGGAGGACGCGGACTGGCTGGCGGGCGTGCGGGTGCTGGTGGTCGAGGACAACCCCACCAACCGCATGGTCGCCACCCACATGCTCAGCCAGCTGGGCGCGGAGGTGGCCACGGCCGAAAACGGCGCCGAGGGCGTCGAGGCGATGCGCCGCGGCGACTACGACCTCATCTTCATGGATATCCAGATGCCGGTGATGGACGGCGTCGAGGCCACCCGCCGCATCCGCGCCCTGCCCGCCCCCAAGGGCCAGGTGCCGATCGTCGCCACCACCGCCAACGTCATGCCCGAGCAGGTGGCCACCTACCGCGAAAGCGGCATCAACGGCGTGGTCGCCAAGCCCATCTCCCCCGCCGCCCTGATCACCGAAGTGGCGCGCCTGGCGGCGGCGTAGGGAAAGTAGCACACACGCCTTTCCCACACGCGCAGCCCGCCGCGAGACGGCGGACAGGAAAAGCGTGTGTGTCCCTACTTTCCTGGTCCTTCTCCCTTGCGGGAGAAGGTGGCCCGCGGAGCGGGTCGGATGAGGGGTCGACGGGCGCTGGCGGCTAGCCTTCTCCAGGCAAATCAACAACTTCGGCGCGGCCCCTCATCCGTCGGCTGCGCCGACACCTTCTCCCGCGAGGGGAGAAGGACATCGCTGGCGGCCGCTCAGCCACCGACGCGGCCGAAGTAGGTCTCGGCGGCGGCGGGGAATTTGCGGAAGCGCACGTCGTCGGTGTAGGCGCGCACGGCCTGCTCGATCTCGGCCTTCACGTTGCCGTAGCGGCGCACGAACTTCGGCGTCCAGTCGAACAGGCCCAGCATGTCCTCGGTGACCAGGATCTGGCCGTCGCAATGGGCCGAGGCGCCGATGCCGATAGTGGGCACGGGCACGGCCTCGGTGATCTCGCGCGCCAGCGTCTCGGCGACGCCCTCGACGACGATGCAGAAGGCCCCGGCGTCCGCCGTGGCTTCCGCCTCGGCCAGCACCCGCGTGCGCTCGGCCGGCGAGCGGCCCTTGGCGCGGAAGGCGCCGTCGGCGTTCACCGCCTGGGGCCTGAGGCCCACGTGGCCGACCACCGGGATGCCGCGCTGAACCAGGTAGGCGATGGTCTCGGGCACGGTCGGCCCCGCCTCCACCTTCACCGCCTGGCAGCCGGTCTCCTTCAACACCCGCACCGCGTTGGCGTAGGCGATCTCCTTGGGGCCTTCGTAGGCGCCGAACGGCAGGTCGACCACCACCAGCGCCTTCCTGGAGGCGCGCATCACCGCCTGGCCGTGCAGGATCATCATCTCCAGCGTCACGCCGACCGTGTTGGGCAGGCCGTGCAACACCATGCCGACGCTGTCGCCGACCAGCATCAGGTCGCAGTGCTCGTCGAGGATGGCGGCCATCGGGGCCGTGTAGGCGGTGAGCGCCACGATCGGCGCGCCGCCCTTGCGCGCGGTGATCTCCGGCGCGGTCAGTCGCCTGACCGTCTCCTGACGCTGTGCGGACATGGGTGGTTGCTCAAATCTCCCGGACGAGCCGCGCCAGGCCGAACCCGGCCGCCACGATCGCCAACGCCCCCGCAAGCCAGATTGCCTGTGGGTCAACGTATAGCCCGGCGGGCGCCAGCGCGCCAGCAAGCGCGCCGCTGACGTGCTGAGACAGATAGTCGTTGGAGCGGCCGACCGCCGCCGTCAGCTGGCCCAGCGCGCCGGTGCCCAGGATCTCGAACCCGCCGATCAGGCCGCCCAGCACGCCCATCACGCCGATCACGAAGCGCCGCGCGGCCCAGCCGCGGTCGAGCCGCTCCAGCACCCGGAGCGCGAAATAGTCCGCGTCCGGCGCCGCCGGCGGCTCTGCGAACATCCGCTCGAGGCGGAACTCGAAACTCTGATCAGGCACCGACCTGCCTCCGCTGGCCGCCGTCGCCGTCCGGCGAAAGTCGCGACCGGAGCTTATCCAGACCACGTTTGACATGGGATTTGACCGTTCCGAGAGGCGCATTCAAGGCCGCCGCGGCCTCGGCATGCGAGAGCCCCGCCCCGTAGCAAAGCGACACGCAGACCCGTTCCGCCGGCGAGAGCGTCTTCAGCGCGTCGTCGAGATCGATCCTGGCGTCGGCGCCCGGCCCCGGATGCGGCGCCTCCTCGTCGGCGCCGTCGGCCAGCAGGTCCGCCCTCGCCTCGCGCCGCCAGCGCCTCACGTAGAGCCGCGCGGCGATGCGGCTGACCCAGGTGCGGAACGCCCCCTCGCCGCGGAACTCGGCGATCTGCTCGAAGGCGGCGAGGAAGGCGTCCTGCGCCACGTCGTCGGCGCTCGCGGCGTCCGCGCCCATCCGGCGCAGCAGGCCCCGTACCGCCGAGCCGTGCCGGCGCACCAGCTCGCCGAACGCGGCCCGGTCGCCCGTCGCCCCGAGGGCGACGAGGTCCAGGTCGTGCGCGCTGACCAGCTTGTCGCGGACCGCCATTATCCCGCTCCCGACGCAGGCGCCGCCGTCAGACGCGCGGGCTGTTGTTTCGCCGGCCGAGCCAGAGGAACAGGTAGGCGAGCCCGATCATGCCGGGAATGGCGCCCGAGCCGGCGATCGAGCCGCCGGTGATCCAGCCGCCCACCTCGTCGGCCTGGTAGATGCCGTAGCCCAGCCCCAGGCCCAGTCCCACGAGGCCGATGCCGACCGAGATCAGCACGATGGCGCGCCGCAGGTCGCTGTCGGAGCCCGACTGCGGACCGCGCATGAAATCGCCTTCGCCGCTCAGCTTCTCGATCAGCTCCGGCGGCGGCGGCTGGCCTTTCTCATACGCGACGCGCAGCGTCTCATGCAGCTGCGCCCGCTCGCGCGACTTGTAGTAGCTGCGGATCCAGATCGGGCCGATGACGACGGCGATGATCATGAAGATGCCGAAGACCGGAATGATGATGCCTTCCATGGATATCTCCCACATGGCTCTCAAGGCTCCTTTGTGCCTCAGCCGGAGGGTCCCGCCCAGCCGCGCTTGACCGAATAGTGGCGAGCGGAGGCGCCAGCGGATGCGAAAGCGGACGTGAAATCTTGGTCATGAAGCCGCCCGCGCACTCTGCTAGCTTCGCGCCACGATGAGCGTGACCTTCCCGAACGAGAGCGCCGCCTACCGGGCCGCGCGTGACCGCCTGCTGCAGCAGGAGCTGGAGCTGCGGCGGGCGACCGAGGCGGTGGCCGAGGCGCGCCGCGCCCTGCCGCCCGGGGGCGCGCCGCCGCAGGACTATGTGTTCGACGCCGAGGAAGGGCCTGTCCGCCTCTCCGAGCTGTTCGCCCATCACCCGAGCCTGGCGATCTACAGCTTCATGTTCCCGCGCTGGCCCACCGACGACAGCCCCGGGCCGCTGACCGGCGCCGCAGCCGCCCTGCCGCTCGCGGAAGGCCCCTGCCCTTCGTGCACGGCGCAGCTCGACCAGCTCGACGGAGCCATGCAGCACTTCAGCCAGCGGATGGCCTTCGTGGTCGCCGCCCGCGCGCCGATCGAACGGCTGACGGCGTTCAAGGCCGACCGGGGCTGGCGCCACCTGCGGATGATCTCCTGCGCCCGCAACGACTACAACCGCGACTATCATGCCGAGGACGCCGAAGGCGGACCCCAGCCGGTGATGAACGTGTTCCGCCGCGGTCCGGAGGGCGTCACCCACTTCTGGGCGTCCGAGCTGTTCTTCGCCCCGTCCGAGCCCGGCCAGGACCCCCGCCACCTCGGCCTGATCGAGCCGCTGTGGAACATGTTCGACCTCACCCCCGAAGGCCGCACGGGCGGCTACGAGGAGCGGCTCGACTACCCCTGCCACTGACGGCCTTCGCGGCACCGCCCGGAACCCTACTCGCGCGCCGCGGGCTTAAGGAGGCGAGCGACGGGACAATCGGCATTGGAGGCCCGAACATGAGCGCAACTCAGCGCGCCGAACCCTGGCAATCGGACTTGGGCGCGGGCTTCCGCGACGGCTTGGCGCCGGTCAACGGCACCGTCATCCACTATGTGCGCGGCGGCCAGGGACCGGCGGTCGTGCTGATCCACGGCTTTCCTCAGGACTGGTTCGAGTTCGCCTCGATCATGCCGCGGCTGGCCGAGCGGTTCACCGTGGTGGCGATCGACCTGCGCGGCATCGGCGGCTCGAAGGCCACCGAAGGCGGCTACGACGCCGCCAACCTCGCCACCGACGTCAGGCAGCTCTGCGACCAGCTCCAGCTCGACCGTCCCTACGTCGTCGGCCACGACCTTGGCGGCCAGGTCGCCTTCGCCCTTGTCGAGCAGCACCCGCACGCGGCGCGCGGGGCGATGATCCTGGACACGCCCCTGCCGGGCGTCGCCGGCTGGGAAGAAAGCCTGAGCGGCCCCGGCGTCTGGCACGTCGGCTTCATGCAGGCGCCCGGGCTTGCGGAGCAACTGGTGACGGGACGGCAAGCCGCCTTCCTCGACTACTTCTTCCAGTTCTCCAAGTTCACGCCGGCCCAGCGCGCCCACCACCTCGCCGCCTACAGCTCGCCCGCGCAGCTGAAGGCGGCTTTCGCTATCTATCGGGCCTTCCCCGAGAACGCGAAGGCGGCGGCGCGCCGCGGCGGGCCCAATCCCACGCCGGTCGTCTACGCCACGGGCGAGAAGTCGCCGTTCGTCAGCCTGGCCCCGAAGATCGTCGCCGACCTCAAGAACCGCGGGTTCGCGAACGTCGAAGCGGCGACCATCCCGAACGCGGTCCATTACGTGGTCGAGGACGCGCCCGACGCCGTGGCGGGCCTCATCGAAGCGCACGCTGGGTCGCCGCGCGCTTAGAACTGGGTGAGATCGCGCCCCGCGGTGCTCAGTCGGTGAGCGCCACCACCTCGGCGCCCTCGATCGCATAGCGGGCGTGGCGGAAGTCGCGGATGTCGACGAGCGTCTCGCCCGCCCACTGCAGCAGCACGAAATACGCCGGCGCCGCAGTTGGGTCGCGGGGATCGCGGACGAGGAGCGCCGGGCGCCCGTCGACCAGTCCGGGAACCAAGCGCCAGTCGTCCACCCCCGAGTAGTTGTGGAAATATCGCCCGACGTCGCGCTTGCCGTGCATCCGCGTGCGGTTGACCAGCTCCAGGCGCACCTCGTCGGCCAGCATGTCGCGGACGGCGTCGAAGTCGCGGGCGTTGAAGCGCTCGACGTACCTGGCCAGCAGCGAGCGCTCGGGCTCGGCCAGGCTCGGCGGCGGCAGGTCCTCGGGCTCGGCGGCGATCTCCCGCAGGCGCTTGCGGCCACGGTTCAGCGCCGCCTTGACGGCCGCGATGGTCGTCCCGGTCACCTGGCTGATCTCGTCCAGCGAGTGGCCGAGCACGTCCATCAGGATGACGCAGCTGCGCTGCGCCACCGGCAGCCGCATGAAGGTCCGCAGGCTCGCCGCGGCCGCCTGACGATCGGGCTGCGGGGCCGCCAGGTTCGCGATCATCTCCAAATTCCCGTCGGCATGGATGGCCTCGTAGCGCCGCCGCCGGCGCAGGAAGTCCAGCGCCGCGTTGTGGGCGATGCGGAACAGCCAGCCGTCGAGGTCGGCGACCTCGCCGGCCCGCGGACGCGCGGCGACCGCCTTCGCCAGCGCCTCCTGGACCACGTCCTCGCCGTCGATCACCGAGCCCGTCATGCGGGCGCAGTAGCGATGCAGCTTCGGGCGCAGCTCGCCGAGGCGGCCGTCGAAGGCGGCGCGGCCGGCCTCGGTTCCGGCCTCCGACGCGCTCACCGGCGGGCCCTCACGCCATCATGGCTTGCCGAACATGCGGTAGGCGCCGACCACGGTGGCGCCGCTCTGCTGCGGCGGCTCGGCGCAGCGCGCCTTGAGCCCGGGCTGGAACTGCTGGAACGCCTCCAGCCGGGGGATCGGACTGGCGCCATCCTCGGTCTCCGCGACGCTGACGTGGACGAACGCGCCGTCGTCCAGCCTGAGGCAGAGATAGCGGACATCCTCGCGCCCCGTCCCGCGCAGCTCCTGGAACACCGACTGGACCAGGCGCTCGTTCTCGTCCGCCGCCTCGGGCTTGGTCCTGTAGCGCACCACGGTCAGTTTCATCGCATCCTCCATCGGCTGCAAGTTTCGCAGGTCACCTCCTGAAGACGTCCCGTCCTCGCCGAAGGATTCGGCAGGCCGAAAATTTTTCGCCGCCGCATCCATTGGCCGCCCTGGTTCGTCTTCATTGCGGGACGGCCGGGACACCAACGGAGAGCCACATGACATCGGCTGGAAGCGCGAGCCGCACGACCGAGACCCCGATCACCGGCCGCGAGGCGCCGGGCGCCGTCAGCGAGCCGGTTCAGGCGCTGTCGCAATTCTACCGGGCCTTCAACGCCCGCGATCTCGACCTGATGGGCGAGAACTGGGCGCAGCGCGACTCGATCGCCATGGACAACCCGGTCGGCGGCATCAAGCGCGGCTGGCCGGAGGTGCGCGCCGTCTATGAGCGCATCTTCCAGAGTCCCGGCCGCGTCGAGGTCGAGTTCCACGACTACACGCTGCACGTCATCGGCGACGTCTTCTACGCCGTGGGCCGTGAGCGCGGCACGCTCGAAGCGCCCAGCGCCAGGCTCGACCTGGCGATCCGCACCAGCCGCGTGTTCGAGCGGATCGACGGGCGGTGGCGCCAGGTGCACCACCACGGCTCCATGGACGACCCGGCGCTGCTGAAGGCCTACCAGCAGGCGGTCAGCTGACGGGCGGCCGCCTGCCGCGCGGAGCGGCGCGAGGAACATCCCGGCCCCCGCCATGTTCCAGACGTCGGAGGACGCGTGACCAACGGAGCGACCAAATGGCGCGACTATCCGGCAAATCAGCCATGGTGACAGGCGGCAGCCGCGGCATCGGCGCGGGCATCGCCAAGCGGCTCGCCGACGAGGGCGCGGACGTCGGCTTCACCTACCACTCCGACGACGAGGCGGCTGACGCCCTCGTAAACGAGCTGAAGGAACAGGGGCGCAGGGCGATCACCGTGCGCGCGGACAGCCGCGAGCCCGGCGCCCTCACCGACGCCGTCGACCGCGTCGCCGACGCCTTCGGCCAGATCGACATCTTCGTCAGCAGCGCCGGCGTGCTGCTGTTCAAGCCGACCGACGAGCTGACCCTCGACGACTTCGACCAGATCGTCGCCACCGACCTGCGCGCCGCCTTCGTCGGCTCCAAGGCCGCCCTGGCGCACATGCAGGAGGGCGGGCGGCTGATCTTCATCTCCAGCAACATCGCCGACTACGCGGCGCTGCCGATGACCGCCTGCTACGCCATGGCCAAGTCGGGCCTCGACGGGCTGATGAAGGGCATGGCCCGCGACCTCGGCCCGAAGGGGATCACCGTCAACACCGTCCATCCCGGGCCGATCCGCACCGACGCCAACCCCGAGGACGGCCCCTACAGCGAGCAGCTGAAGGCGCGGATGGCGACTCCGCGCTACGGCCGCCCGGAAGACGTGGCCGGCCTGGTAGCCTACCTCGCCAGCGCCGAAGCCCAGTTCGCCACCGGCTCGGCCTTCGTGATCGACAACGGGTTCACGGCCTGACCGTCGCCATCACTCCGGCAAGGCCTGCCGAGTCTCCCCCTCGGCGGCGTCTTGAGCGCTACCGCCCGCCTGCCGGCGGTCGGCCAGCGCCAGCCAACCCCCGACGATGAACTCGCGCAGCGCCGGCAGCGCGGCCTTGGTGTCGCCGCTGCGGGCCGCGCCGCCGGTGAGACGCGTCGCGCGATCGACGTCCACCACATTCATCATCAGCGCGCCGGTCATCGCCTGGTATCCCCAGCCCACGTCGGCGTCCGCCAGGCCTGGCAACGCCTTGCGGAATGCGTCGAGCAGCTGCCGGGTGACGGGATCGATGTAGGCCTTGACGACCCCGCGCTCCGGCTCGCGCGGGTCGGCGTATTCGTGGGCCATGATCTTCAGGAACCGATGCGCGTCCGGCCCGGCCATCAGCGGCGTGACGAAGAGGTCGACCAGATCGCGCAGCACGGCGACGCGCTCGCGATCGAAATCCACCGTCGGCAGCCGCGCCTGCCGCAGATCGGCCAGCCCGGCGTAGCGCTGCGCCCAGACGGCCTTGTAGAGCCCCTCCTTCGAGCCGAAGTGGTAGTGGACCAGGGCGATCTGGACGTCGGCCTCCCGCGCGACGCCGCGCAGGGACACCGCCTCGAAGCCGCTTTCGGCGAACAGCCGCTCGCCGGCCGCGAGGATGCGCGCCTTGGTGGCGCTCGAGTCAGCTGGCACGGGCGGGCTCCTCGGGGATCATCAATCGTATTTGATCATCTGCTAAATATCGCTTGCGACCGTTATTGAGCAACTGATAAAAAATGCGTGCCGCCTGCGAGGATGCAGGGCGCGAGTTGCGAGGCCGCCAATGCAGACCGATCCACCCACCGAAGCTGCCGAGCCGACCCTGTTCGAATGGGCCGGCGGCTACCCGGCGCTGCTCGCCATGACGACGATCCTCTACCGCAGATACGTGCCGCAGGACCCGCTGATCGGTCCGCTGTTCGCCGGCATGTCCGCCGACCACCCGGAGCGCGTGGCCAGCTGGCTCGCCGAGGTCTTCGGAGGGCCGAAGCTCTACTCGGAGCGCTATGGCGGCTATCGCGCGATGATCGCCCATCACGCCGGCAAGAACATCAAGCCGGAGCAGCGCCAGCGATGGGCGAGCCTGATGGCGCAGAGCGCCGACGACGCCGGCCTGCCGACCGATCCCGAATTCCGCGCCGCCTTCGTCGCCTACATCGAGTGGGGATCACGGCTGGCGGTCGAGAACTCCGGCCCCGGCGCTGCGCCGCCGCCGAACATGCCGGTGCCGCGCTGGTGGTGGGTGTGCGACGCAACGCCGGGCTCGCGGCTATCGGCGCTGGCGACCGAACGCCCAGCGGCCTCGGCCTGGTCGCCGCCCGAGCCCGAGGCGCCCCTCGATTTCGACCGGCACATCAAGCCGCTGTTCCGGCCGATGGATCGCAATTCGATGCGCTTCGCCTTCGACCTGTGGTCGCAGGCCGACCTGATCCAGCACGGACAAGCCATTCTCGGACGCCTGAAGAGCGGCGCGATGCCGTGCGACGGCGCCTGGCCGCCGGCAAAGATCGCGCTGTTCGAGACCTGGCTGAAAGGCAAGCCCGCCGCCTCGTAGCGACCGGCGCCGCAATGAGCAGCTACCGGCTGAGAACGACGTGGGTGGCGTGGTCGCTCGCCTGGTGTTCGGTGACGCGGTAGCCGAGCGCCGGCAGGTCGATTCCGGCGAACACGGCCTCGCCCTGCCCGAGCACGATCGGCGACAGGGCGAAATGCAGCTCGTCGACCAGTCCGGCGCGAAGATACTGGCGCACCGTCTCGACGCCGCCGCCGATCTTCACGTCGCGGCCCTTGGCGGCGAGCTTCGCCTTCTCCAGCGCCGCCTCGATGCCGTCGGTCACGAAGATGAAGGTCGTGCCGCCCTCCATCTCGATCGGAGCGCGCGGATAGTGCGTCAGCACGAAGGTCGGCGCGTGATAGGGCGGGTTGTCGCCCCACCAGCCCTTCCAGCTCTCGTCCGGCCAGGGACCGCGGACCGGGCCGAACATATTGCGGCCAAGGATGAAGGCGCCGAACCCCTCCATCGAGCGATGGGCGTAGGCTTGGTCGACGCCGTCCGAGCCGCCGCTCTCGCCGGTCATCGCCCGGAACATGCGGGTGCCGAACATCCACTGGTGCAGGTCCATCCCACCCTTGCCAAGCGGGTTTTCGAGACTTTGCCCAGGCCCGGCGCCAAACCCATCGAGCGAGATCGAGAAGCCTGCAACGCGCACCTTGGTCATGACGAACTCCCTGCTCGGCGGCTCGACGTGTTGACCGCGGCAAACATCCAGGTGATTGCGCGCGCCCCGGCGCCGGCATCGTCCGGCAGCAGACCCACATGGCCCTTGGCGATGTGGAGCACAATCGACCCTGTCTCGAACAGAGCGAGACCGCCTTCTTCGTAGGGCGGAATCGACCCGAAAGGATTAGCGCCAGATGTGCGGGTTCCCTCATCGCCGCGAATGAAACGCCGCGAACCTCGTAGGATTGGTCTACTTCCTCAAGCGCCCAGCGAACGCGAACGCGTGTGTCACGCGCAAGTCCCATGCCGCCATCGGGCGACCGTTCAAAAGCTGTAATGGGTGATGAGACTCCTCCCTGGCGAAAATTATGCGCGCGCACCTTTTTCCCGGCCATCTGCATCGCCGCGAAGGTCGAGCAAGACAGAGCCGGAGGTTTGTCCGGCTTCCAACGCTTCGTGGGCGGCGCGCGCCTCCGCCAACGGGAAGGCTGCGCCGACATGGATACGCAGGCCGTCCCCCAGGGCCGCGAAGAGCTCCGAGGTCGCCGTGCGGTAAGTCGCTCCGTTCGACGCATAGGCGACGACGCTCGGGCGAGCGATCGCGATTGAGCGTCTTGGGCCGAGCTCGGTGAGCGGAATCTCGGGCAGCGAACCGCTCGCCTGGCCGAGACTGACGACGAGACCGAACGGCCGCACACAATCGAGGCTCTGCAGCAGGGTCGAGCCGCCCACGCCGTCGTAGACAACATCGACACCGGAGCCGCAGGTGAGATCTCGCACCCGCGCCGGGATGTTCTCGCGCTTGTGGAGGAGGATGTGATCGACGCCCGCCTCAAGAGCGGCCTGCGCTTTTTCTTCGCTTCCCACAGTGCCGATGACGGTCGCGCCTAGTCGCTTGGCCCATTGGGTGAGGATGAGCCCGAGACCGCCTGCCGCCGCGTGAACGAGTACACTGTCGCCGCGGCTGACAGGCCATACGCGATGCAAGAGCATGTGCGCGGTGATACCCCGCAGCATCGCTCCAGCCGCGACGCGTTCGGAGACGTGATCGGGCAGTCCGATCACCCGGTCAGCGGCGATCACACGGCTTTGGGCATATCCGCCCATGGGCAAACCGGCCCAAGCCACGGGTTGACCGACCTCAAGGCCGTCGACATCGCGGCCAATCGCTTCGACGACACCCGCCGCTTCCACGCCGGGGATCGCCGGCAGGGAGGGCACGGGATAGAGGCCAGTGCGATGATAGACGTCGATGAAGTTCACGCCTGCCCAGCGTTGACGGATGCGCACGTCACGAGGGCCGATGGGCTCGGGCGTCAAGCGAACGGCTCGCAAGACAGAGGCGTCGCCGGTGTGATCGAAGGTGACAGCGTCAAACATGACCTCACTCCTGATTGATCCGCTTCAGGATAGGTCTGGGCGAATGTGGGTCGGTGCTAACTATCGACTGCTATCGATGGCGCCAACATCGCCACCCTACGCTACAGTATCCTCACCTATCCAAAACTACGCCCATCACTCCCACTCGATGGTGCCTGGCGGCTTGCTGGTCACGTCGTAGACTACCCGGTTCACCCCGCGCACTTCGTTGACGATCCGCGTGGCCGCCCGGGTCAGCACGTCCCAGGGGAATTCGAAGACGTCGGCGGTCATGCCGTCGGTGGAGGTGACGGCGCGCAGGGCCAGCACCTCCTCGTAGGTGCGCGCATCGCCCATCACGCCCACGGTCTTCACCGGCAGCAGCACCGCGAAGGCCTGCCAGATGGCGTCGTAGAGGCCGGCCTTGCGGATTTCGTCGAGCCAGATGGCGTCGGCCTTCTGCAGCACGGCCACCTTTTCCCGCGTCACGGCGCCGGGGATGCGGATGCCGAGCCCGGGACCGGGAAACGGGTGGCGGCCGACGAAGGCGGGCGGCAGGCCAAGCTCGACGCCGAGCGCCCGCACCTCGTCCTTGAACAGCTCGCGCAGCGGCTCGACCAGCTTCAGCTTCATCCGTTCGGGCAGGCCGCCGACGTTGTGGTGGCTCTTGATCACCTGCGAGGGGCCGCCGCGGGCCGAGACGCTCTCGATCACGTCCGGATAGAGGGTGCCCTGGGCCAGGAAGGCCGCGCCCTCGATCTTCGCCGCCTCGCGGTCGAAGACCTCGATGAAGAGCCGGCCGATGGTCTTGCGCTTGTCCTCCGGGTCGCAGACGCCGCTTAGCGATAAGAGGAAATCATCAGCCGCATCAACATGTACGAGCGGAATGTTGTAGTGATCGCGGAACAGCGTCACCACCTCGCTGGCCTCGTTCAGCCGCATCAGCCCGGTGTCGACGAAGACGCAGGTCAGCTGCGCGCCGATCGCCTCGTGGATCAGCACCGCCGCCACCGAGGAATCGACGCCGCCGGAGAGGCCGCAGATCACCCGCCCCTCGCCCACCTGCGCGCGGATGCGCCGCACGGCCTCGTCCTTGAACGACGCCATGGTCCAGTCGCCGCTGAGGCCGGCGATGCGGTGGGTGAAGTTGCGCAGCAGCAGCGCGCCGCGCGGCGTGTGCGCCACCTCCGGGTGGAACTGCACGCCATAGAGCCTGCGCCCCTCGTCGGCGATCACTGCGAACGGCGAGCCGTCGGAGGTGGCCACCACCTCGAAGCCCGGGGGGATGGCGGTGATCTTGTCGCCGTGGCTCATCCACACCGGCTCGTCGTCGCCGACCTCGCCGAGGCCGGCCAGCAACGGGCTCTCCCGGCCGATGCGGATCTCGGCGCGGCCGAACTCGCGGGCGTGGCCGCTCTCCACCGCGCCGCCGAGCTGGGCGCACATGGTCATCTCGCCGTAGCAGACGCCCAGCACCGGCACGCCCAGCTCGAACACGGCCTGCGGCGCAGCGGGACTCTCGGCCTCGTGGGCGCTGGCCGGACCGCCGGACAGGATCACCGCCCCGGGCGCGAAATCGTCGAGCATCGCCTCGACGCGGTCGTAGGGGTGGATCTCGCAATAGACCCCACTCTCGCGCACCCGCCGGGCGATCAGCTGGGTGACCTGGCTGCCGAAGTCGACGATCAGCACGCGTTCGTGGTGGGGCTCCGTCATGGGCGGCATTTAGGGGAGAATCGCCCCGCCGTCATCGGGCTCAGCCCTTCGGCCGCCGGCGCAGCGCCAGCCGCGCCAGCCCCATCAGCGCGATCGCCGCCCAGGCCGCCTCGACGATCGCCGCCGAGAGGTTGAAGCGCTGGGTGAGCGACAGCAGGATCAGGCTGGGGCCGGCGAAGTTGAGGCCGAGCGCCGCCGCGCCGTGCGGATTGAGCCGGCCCAGCGTCGAGGCGGCGTAGGCCGCCAGGATCACCGTGACGCCGACGAGGCCGGCGACGTCGTACCAGCTCATCTGCGCCCCGCTCCGCCCGGCCTACCGTCAGCGGCCGATATACGCGCCGCCGGGCCGCGAGGCGATCAGCTGTCGTACTTGGGCGCGGCCATCACGCAGCGGGCCTGGCCGCCCGCGGTGGTCACGGTGGCCTTCTGGCCGATGCCGGGCTGGAAGTAGAAGGCGCCGCGCGGCGTCTTCACATAGAGGATCGCCGGGCTGGTGAACTGGCAGATGTCATAGGAGCCGAGCCCGCCGCTGCCCTTGGCCGCGGCCACGTCGCAGTCGGCGTAGCCGAAGGCGCGCCCGAAGCTGTCGCCGTTGAAGTCGAAGGTGTAGGCGAGCTTCGGCCCCACCCCGAGCGCCTGCTGGAATTGGACGGCGCCCAGCGCCGGGCATGGCGGCCCGCTGATCGCCGCCGGGTTCGCCACCGCGGTCGACCGGGCGATGATGTCGTGCTCGTCGAGCAACTCCCAGGCCGTCGTGATCCCGAGGATCGCCACGATGCCGATGATGAAGAGCCGCGGCATCCAGACATGCAGCCCGCCCTCACGGCCGATGTCGGTCAGATGGCTCATCGCAGCGTCCCCAAGCCAGACCGCCAGCCCAGCACATCGCGGCGGCGCGGAAAAGAGCCCGCGTTCCCGAACCGGCTCCCGAATTTTTCCTGGAGTCAGCCGGTCCGTCCGACCGCCGCGACGAAAAAGCCGTCGGTCCCTGCCGTGCGCGGCGTGAGGCGCAGGAAGCCGTCTGGGGTGCGCCAGCGCTCGGCGCCGGCGAGTTCCACCGGCGCGCTGGCGAAGTCCGGGTGCGCCGCCAGGAAGGCTGCGACGCGGTCCTCGTTCTCCTCGGCGAGCAGCGAGCAGGTGACGTAGACCAGCCGGCCGCCGGGCTTCACGAAAGGCGCGGCGGCGGCCAGCACCGCATCCTGCTCGGCGATGCGGCGCTCCAGCTGCTGCGGGGTGAGCCGCCACTTGGCGTCCGGATGCCGCCGCCAGGTCCCCGAGCCGGTGCAGGGCGCGTCGACGAAGACCAGGTCCATGCGCCCGTCCAGGCCCTCCAGCGCCTTAGGGTCGATCGGCGAGCGGACCTGCAGGTTGCGCACGCCGGCGCGCTGGGCGCGGCGCACGGTCTCGGCCAGCCGCCGGGCGTCGGCGTCGTAGGCGTAGAGTTGGCCGGTGTTGGCCATCGCGGCGGCCAGCGCCAGGGTCTTGCCGCCGCCGCCGGCGCAGAAGTCCAGCACCTGGGCGCGGCGCACGTCGCCGGCCACCGCCGCAGCGATCTGCGAGCCGGCGTCCTGGACCTCGAACCAGCCCTTCTCGAACGCCGGCGCGGCTTCGACCGGCGCCGCGCGCGCCTCGGAGGCCGGCGCGGGCACACGGATCGCGCCCTCCGGGAAGGCGAGCGGCGCGGCGTGAAACGGCGCCAGCGCCTTCAGCACGTGCTCCGCGTCGCTCTTCAGGCTGTTGACCCGCAGATCGACCGGCGCGCGGGCCGCCAGCGCCGCCAGCTCCAGGGCGCGGGCCTCGCCGAACGTCCGCGCCAGCGGCGCGTCCAGCCAATCCGGATAGTCGCCGCGCACCGGCGCCGGCGCAGTCTCCAGAGCGGCCGGACCCGCCAGCCGCTCGCGCTCGGCGTCGGTCAGGGCCGCCGGGCCATGCTGCTCTTCGGCGGCCGCCGCCAGCCGCTCCGCCGTCCAGCCCCAGACGAACCGCAGCACGCCCAGCGCCCGCGCGCGGTCGCTTTCCTCGCCCATCATCCAGGCCATCGAGCGCCGGCGCCGCAGCGCGTCGAGCGCCAGCCCGGAGACGAACGCCCGGTCCTTGGCGCCCGCATAGCGAGCCCCCTCGCCCCACGCCTTCAGCGCCAGGTGCGCCGGCCGGTGGCGGGCCTCGATGTCCTCGAGCACGGAAATGGCCGCGGCAATCCGCCCGCCGTCACGCATGACGCGTCGAACACCTTGGCAGGACGCCGCAGGCGTCCAAACGATCAACCACGGAGGTCACGGAGAAGGCACGGAGCACACGGAGCGCCTCTGTGACCTCCGTGCCTTCTCCGTGACCTCCGTGGTGAAAATGACGGCCTTCGGCAGGATCACACCGGGCTCGGGTAGTTCGGCGCCTCGCGGGTGATCATCACGTCGTGGACGTGGCTTTCGCGCAGGCCCGCGCCGGTGATGCGGACGAACCGCGCCCGGTCCTGGAAGGCGGCGATGTCCGGCGCGCCGACGTAGCCCATCGCCGCGCGAAGGCCGCCGATCAGCTGGTGGATCACCGGCGCGATCGGGCCCTTGTAGGGGGTCTGGCCCTCGATGCCCTCGGGCACCAGCTTCAGCTGATCCTCGACGTCCTTCTGGAAGTAGCGGTCGGCCGAGCCGCTGGCCATGGCCCCCAGCGAGCCCATGCCGCGGTAGGCCTTGTAGGAGCGGCCCTGGTAGAGGAACACCTCGCCCGGCGCCTCGTCGACGCCGGCGAACATCGAGCCCAGCATGGCGCTCGAGGCGCCGGCGCCGATGGCCTTGGCGAGGTCGCCGGAATACTTGATGCCGCCGTCGGCGATCACCGGCGCGCCCGAATCCCTCGCCGCCCGCACCGCCTCGACGATCGCTGTCAGCTGCGGCACGCCGACGCCGGCGACCATGCGGGTGGTGCAGATCGACCCCGGCCCGATCCCCACCTTCACCGCGTCGGCCCCCGCGTCGATCAGCGCGCGCGCGCCGTCGTAGGTAGCGACGTTGCCGGCGACGATCTGCACCCGGTTGGTCTCGCGGGCCAGGCGCCGCACAGCGTCGGCCACCTGCTTGGAGTGGCCGTGGGCGGTGTCGATCACCACCACGTCGACGCCCGCCTCCATCAGCGCCAGCGACCGCTCGAAGCCGGCGTCGCCGACCGTGGAGGCCGCGCCCACCAGCAGCCGGCCCTGTAGGTCCTTGGCCGCGAACGGATGCGCCTCGGCCTTCTCCATGTCCTTGACGGTGATCAGGCCGACCGCGCGGTAGTCCTCGTCGACCACGATCAGCCGTTCGATCTTGTGCTGGCGCAGCAGCCGACGCGCCTCGTCCTGGCTGACGCCCTCGCGCACGGTCACCAGCCCCTCACTGGTCATCACCGCCGAGGCCGGCGCCGTGTCGCGCGACTCGAAGCGCATGTCGCGGTTGGTGAGGATGCCGACCAGCTTGCCGGAGCCCTTCTCCACCACCGGAAAGCCCGAGATGCGCCGCCGCGCCTTGATCTCGCGCACCTCCTTCAGCGGCGTGTCCGGATGGATGGTGAGCGGGTTGATCACCATGCCGCTCTCGAACCGCTTCACCTCGCGCACCTGGTCGGCCTGCTCGGCCGGCGTCATGTTGCGGTGGAGGACGCCCAGCCCGCCCGCCTGCGCCATGGCGATGGCCAGCCGGCTCTCGGTCACCGTGTCCATCGCGGCGGACACCAGCGGGATGTTGAGGGCGATCTCGCGGGTGAACCGGGTGGCCGTGGCCACCTCGGTCGGCATCACCTCGGACGCGCCTGGTTCAAGCAAAACATCGTCGAAGGTCAGCCCTTCGCGAATCTCCATGAGACTCTCCGTTTTGCGAGGCGCGTATGCCCGAGGGTCCGGGCGAGAGCAAGGGGCGGGCGGCAGAACGCTTGCAAGCGCACGGCGCCGCTCTAGGGTCATGCGGGTGAGGACACGTTCGGAGGGGCCAGGGTTGCGTCGCGTCTCGCTCTGGGCGGCCGGCGCGCTTGCGGCCGCGCTGGCGGCGCTGCCGGGCTGCTCGTTGGCGCCCAGGTCGATGGCCGCGTGCGAAGCCCCGAAGGCCTCGGACCAGGCGCGCGTCGACGCCTGCACCGCCGCCATCCGCGAGGGCGCGGCCGGCCGGACGCTCGCCGACGCCTACCGCAACCGCGGCGACGCCGAGCGCGACCTCGGCGATGTGGCCCGGGCGGCGCAGGATCTCGGCCAGGCCATCCGCCTCAACCCCAACGACGACGACGCCTACGCCAGCCGCGCCCTGGCCCGCGGGACGCTGGACGACCTCGCGGGCGCCCGCGACGACGACAGCCAGGTGGTGCGCATCCGCCCCAGCGCCGATGCCTACGTCACCCGCTCGGTCGCCGACTATGCGTTGCGCGACTACGAGGCGGCCATCGCCGACGCTGCCAAGGCCATCGAGCTGAAGCCGGACTGGGCCGGCGGCTGGGCTGCGCAGGGCTACGGCTACCTGGGCAAGGGCGAATACGAGGTGGCGCTGGCCGACTTCGCCAGCGCCCTGCGCCTCAGCCCGCAGTTCATGAGCGCGGTGAACGGCCGGGCGGCCGCCTTCCGCAGCAAGCACGACTACGACGCCGCCCTCGCCGTCTGCACCGACGCGATCAAGGCCGATCCGACCAACCTCGCGGCGTTCGCCTGCCGCGCCGACACCTACGACGCCAAGGGCGACTACGCCGGCGCGCTGGCCGACTACAACCAGGCGATCGCCGTCGATGGACAGCAGGCGTGGCTCTATCTTGGCCGCAGCTCGGTGCAGCTCGACGCCGGCGACGGCGCAGCCGCGCTCGCCGACGCCGACAAGGCGCTGTCGATGGAGCCGAAGGACCCGATGGCGCTGAACAACACCTGCTGGGCGCGGGCGCTGAGCAACACAGCGCTGCCCGAAGCGCTGGCCGACTGCCAGCGGGCGTTGGCGACACTGCCGCGCGACGCCCCGACGATCGATTCGCGCGCCATGGTGTATTTCCGGATGGGACGGCTCGCCGACGCTCTGGCGGGCTACGACGAGGCGCTGAGACTCGATCCGACGCTGGCCTCGTCCCGGTTCATGCGCGGCATCGTGAAGCGCCGGCTGGGCGACGCGGCCGGCGGGCTGGCCGATCTGGCCGCCGCCGAGAAGGCCGATCCGACCATTGCTCGCCTGTACGCGAAGTACGGCGTGGCGCCCTGAGCGGGTCGCGGCGGGACGTGACGCGCCATTTCTGCGCGGCGTCACCAGACTGCAAACCAGTTGTCACACGGCGACCCTAAGCCTGCGGCGGTTCACTGAAAGGAAGTTCATGCGCAACTTTATTGCCGCCGCCGTCATGGCGCTGTCGTTCGCCGGCGCGGCCAACGCCAAGGTCTGCCGCGACGCCCATCACCACGCCGTCCGGTGCCCGGTCCCGCACGTCGTCGTGCATCGCTGCCGCGACGCCCACCACCACTTCGTCGCCTGCCACCGTTAGGCGCTCCCGGCGCGGCCGGGCCCCGCCCTGGCCGCGCCACCCCGCGTCCCGTTCACCAGGCTCCGAAGCGCCGCAGCACGTTGCGGGTGATGCGCTCGACGTAGGGGTCGCGCGCCGCCAGGCCGTGGGTCCATTCGGTCGTGCCGCCGTTGAACACCTCGCCGGCGCCGCGGCGGAACGAGGCCATCACCGCGTGGCCGTGTAGCAGCCGCCGGCGCGTCGCCTCCCCCTCGTCGGCGAAGACGTCGCGGGCGATGATGTCGAGATTCTCCGGCGGGATGATCGGCGTGTAGCCCCGGCCTTCCTCCTCGCCGAACGCGGCCGGCGCAATGGCGATGATCTCCAGGTTTTCGGGCACGCCCAGCGTCGGAATGGGGGCCAGCCGCCCGTCATCGGCGAAGCCGAAGCGGCAGCCGTCGTTCTCGTAACCCAGCAGCGGCAGGCCGTCGCCGATCACGTCGCCGTAGAAAAGGTCCGCGCCCTCCAGCGCCCAGTGGTGCTCGTCGTAGACGGTGTAGCCGCCGTCGCCGCGCGCCACGCAGAGGCCAAGCCTGTGGTAGCCGCCGAACAGGAAGCTGAGCCCGGTGATCTGCGCCTCCGGCCGCCCGAAGGCGCGGTGCGACCACAGGTGCGTCGCCAGCTCCGGATGCCCGGCGGCGGCCGGGTCGGCGTCGAAGCCGCGCCACTTGTGGCAGACGAAGCGCGCGCCGGCGTCCTCGCCCACATCCTCGAAGCGCACCTTCCAGAAGGCGGTGTTGCCCGAGAAGATCGCCAGCCGCCCGCCGCCGTCGACGAAGGCCTCGATGCGGTCGCGCTGGCCGGCGGTCCAATACTCGCTGTGGCCGACCAGGATGACGACGCCGTAGCCGGCCAGCGCGGCCTCGTCGCGGTCGAGATCCTCGTCGGCGAGGTAGTCGAGCGCCAACCCCTCGCCTTCCGCCCAGGCCACGAACCGATGCTCCCACTTGTGCAGGAAGCCGGCGGCGCTGTCGTAGGGCGACAGCTCGCGGCGGCGCGGCCAGCCGCGGTCGCCGGCCCAGGGGCGCTCCTCGAAGCCGCGCGGATGCAGGTTGACCAGCCGCGGCACGTCCGGCGGCGGGGCGATCAGCATCTGCGGGAACGGCCGGCGGGTGGAGAGCACGCCGATGGCGCCGGCCATCGCCGTCGGCAGGTCGGCGCGCCGGCTCATCAGCGCGGCGACGTCGCAGTAGGCGTTGGCGCCGCCCCAGTGGTTGTAGGCGTGGTAGGTGTTGGTCGCGAGCACCAGCACCGCCTTGGCGCGCGGCGCAGGCGCCTTCACCACCACGAAGTGATGCGTCGCCTCGCCGGCCGCGTCGGTGAGCTGGACGTCGTAGTAGCCGCTCGCCCAATCCGCGCCGGCCTCGACTTGGAGCGCCGCCGGCCAGCCGCAGCCGTCGCGGTCGGCGTGCTCGGGCGTCGGATGCGCGCCGACCGCCAGCCCCTCGCGCCGCAGCACCACCTCACGCGCCGCACCGATCCGGCCGATCTCCAGCGTGCAGGGGCCTGCGTCGGCGCTGGCGTGCAGCGAGAGCCGCTCGCCCGGCCGCACGCTCAGCTTGTCGGTGTAGCAGGCGAGCATGGCCGCCGCTGGCTACTCCTTGGCGCGTTCCATGTAGTCGCCGCTCTCGGTGTTGACGACCACCTTGGTGCCGGCGGTGATGTAGGTGGGGATCATGATCCGCAGGCCGTTGTTGAGCACGGCCGGCTTGTAGGAGCCGGACGCGGTCTGGCCCTTCACCACCGGCTCGGTCTCGACGATCTCCAGCGTCACCCGCGCCGGCAGCTCCATGGAGATCGGCACGTCCTCATGGGTGGAGATGTGCACCAGCATGCCGTCCTGCAGGTATTTCGCCATGTCGCCGACGATGTCGGGCGGCACGGCCACCTGATCGTAGGTGGAGGGCTCCATGAAGTGGTAGCCGTCGCCGTCGTTGTAGAGGAACTGGTACTCGCGCTCGTCGACGAAGGCCCGCTCCACCTGCTCGGTGGTGCGGTAGCGCTCCGACACCTTCACCCCGTCGGAGATGCGGCGCATGTCGAGCTGGGTCACCGGCGTGCCCTTGCCGGGATGGATGTTCTGCGCCGTCAGGACGACGTAGAGGCGCCCGCCGAGATCAACGACGCTGCCCTTCCTGAGCTGGCTGGCGGCTACCTTCACTTATGTGCCTCGAATCCGGGACCGGTTGGTCCGATGTGGGCGCGCACCTATCGCAATAAGGGCGGGATCGCCAGCTTGATCGGTTCCGGGCGTCTTCCGCGAGGGCCGGGGATGCCGAAAGGCTGTTTTCGACCACGAACCTCACGAACCCCACGAACCGGCCGCACCCTTCCCCACCTTGCAGTCATCCCGGAGAGCCCGCCGTCAGGCGGGACTCGTCCGGGATCTGCTGCTTCCCACTGCGGTGCTGAGGAGATCCCGGATGACTCCTCCCGGATCAAGTCCGGGAGGGTCTCCGGGGTGACACCGTTTGGTTGATGACGAGAGCGGCCCGTTCGTGGGGTTCGTGAGGTTCGTGGTCAAAAATAGCCCGGCCGCCCCTCGGCGCCCGGGCCTCTAGCCCGCCGGCTCAGCCGCCGCGCCCAAGTTTCCAGCCTTCACCGGCGCGCTCTCGCGGATCGCCAGGATGGCCGGGACGCTGAGGGCGAACACCGCGGTCAGCACCCAGCCGGGGGCCATCGGCTGGCCGGTGGCGTGGATCGCCTTGGCCAGCACCAGCTGGGTCGCGCCGCCGAACACCGAGATGGCGAAGGCGTAGACGATGGCGACGCCGCCGGCGCGGATCGGCGCCGGCAGCTCCTCGGTCAGGGTCACGATCACCGGCGCGGAGGCGATGGAGGCCAGCACCGAGATCAGCCCGACGCCGATGAACAGCGTCGCCGCGCCTGGGTAATGCGTGATCGCCCAGAAGGCCGGCCAGGAGACCGCCATCGCCGCCAGCGAGCCGACCAGCATAACCGGCTTGCGGCCGGTGCGGTCGGAGAGCCAGCCGCCGAAGGTCGAGAAGATGATCGTCGCCAGGGCGTTGATGATCGAGACCCCGAACGCCACGCTGGCCGGCAGGCGCAGGTTGTCGAGCGCATAGGTGGTCATGTAGAGCACCACGTAGGTGGAGATGGTGCCGCAGACCAGCAGCGCGAAGCCGCAGACGATCACCCGCACATGCCGCCGGATCGGCCCGCCGGCGCGCACCCTCGACGGCGCGTCGGGCGCCTCGGCAGCATCGGCCGCCGCGAACAGCGTCTCGGGCAGCGCTGAGCGCATCCATATCCCGAACGGCACGATGATCACGCCCAGGAGGAAGGCGAGGCGCCAGCCCCAGGCCGCCAGGTCGTGCGGGCTCAGGACGCGGGCCAGGATCCAGCCCGCCAGGCCCGAGCCGAGGATCGCCGCCCCCTGCGAGGTGTACTGGAAGGCCGCGTAGAAGCCGCGGCGGGCGGGCGGCGCGGCCTCCAGCATGTAGGCGGTGGTCGGGCCGACGTTGCCGCCCAGCGCGAAGCCCTGCACCAGCCGGAAGCTCACCGCCAGGATCGGCGCGGCGACGCCGATCTGGGCGTAGGTGGGGGTCAGCGCCAGCCCCAGCATGCCGGCGCCGATCAGGGTGAAGGAGATCAGCATCGCCGGCTTGCGGCCGATGCGGTCGCCCAGCGGCCCCAGCACCATCGCCCCCACCGGTCGGGTGAGGAACCCGGCCCAGAAGGTGGCCAGCGAGGCGTAGAGCTTCTGCGTCGGGTCGTGGCCGGGGAAGAAGGCGCCGGCGATGTAGACCGCGAACAGGCTGAAGGTGAGGAAGTCGTAGAACTCCAGGCCATTGCCGATCGAGACGGCCGCCACGTGGCGCAGCGGGATCCGGTCGGTCGAGCGGGCTGCGGCCATCGGGTCCCCTGGGTGCGGCGCCAGAGCAGCCAGAAGGCGGCGCGCCGCCCTCCCCTGTCAAGCCGCACCCGCGCGCCGGCGCCGCCGGCCGTGCTAGAGCCCCCTGCGATGTCAGAGCCCGCCCCGCCCGCCTGGCGGCTGCCGCACATGCACGCGCAGCGCCGCCCGCGCCTCGTCGCCCGCAACCGGATCGCCGCGGCCTTCCGCGGCTGGTTCGACGCGCGCGGCTTCACCGAGGTCGAGACGGCGGCGCTGCAGGTCTCGCCCGGCAACGAGACCCACCTGCACGCCTTCGCCACCAGCCTGACCACTCCGCAGGGCGAGCCCGCGCCACTCTACCTGCGCACCTCGCCCGAGTTCGCCGCCAAGAAGCTGCTGGCGGCCGGCGAGCGGCGCATCTTCGAGGTCGCCCGGGTCTGGCGCAACCGCGAGCGCGGCCCGCTGCACCACCCGGAGTTCACCCTGCTGGAATGGTACCGCGCCGAGGCGCCCTACGAGGCGCTGATGGACGACTGCGCGGCGCTCGTCGCCCTGGCGGCCGAGACGGCGGGCGCGGCGTCGTTGCAGTTCCGCGGCCGCGCCTGCGATCCGTTCGCCGCGCCGCAGCGGCTCACCGTCGCCGAGGCGTTCGAGCGCTTCGCCGGCGTCGACCTGATGGCGAGCGTCGCCGTCGACGGCGCGACGGACCGGGAGGCGCTGGCCCGCGCGGTGGCCGCCGCGGGGATTCGCATCGCCGCCGACGACGGCTGGGCGGACATCTTCAGCCGGGTGATCGTCGAGAAGGTCGAGCCGGGGCTGGGGATCGGCCGGCCGGCCATCCTCTACGAGTATCCGATCAGCGAGGCGGCGCTGGCGCGGCAGAAGCCGGGCGACCCGCGCGTCGCCGAGCGCTTCGAGCTCTATGCCTGCGGCGTCGAGCTGGCCAACTGCTTCGCCGAGCTGACCGACGCGGCCGAGCAGCGCCGCCGCTTCGAGGCCGACATGGACGAGAAGGCGCGGCTCTACGGCGAGCGCTATCCGATCGACGAGACCTTCCTGGCCGCCCTGGACGACATGCCGCCCGCCAGCGGCGCCGCGCTCGGCTTCGACCGCCTGGCCATGCTGGCGACGGGGGCGACGCGGGTCGACGACGTGATATGGACCCCGCTCCCGGACGCGCCATGACCCACGCCAAGACCCTCCGCACCCCCAAGGACCTCGCCGGCGCCGGCCTGATCGCGGCGGAGCGCGCCGCCGCGCTCGCGCCCGTCGCGGATCGCTACGCCGTGGCCGTCACGCCCGCCTTCGCCGCCCTGGTCGACCCGGCCGACGGCGCCGACCCGATCGCCCGCCAGCTGATCCCCAGCGAGGCGGAGCTGGTCGCCGCCCCCGGCGAAAGCGCCGACCCGATCGGCGACGGGCCGCACAGCCCGGTGGAAGGCATCGTCCACCGCTATCCGGACCGGGTGCTGCTGAAGGTCACCCACACCTGCGCGGTCTACTGCCGCTTCTGCTTCCGCCGCGAGATGGTCGGCCCGGGCAAGCCGAACGCCCTCTCGCCGCCCGCGCTCGACGCCGCCCTCGCCTACATCGCCGCCCATGCCGAGATCTGGGAGGTGGTTCTCACCGGCGGCGATCCGCTGGTGCTCTCAGCCCGCCGCCTCGCCGCGCTGATGGCGCGCCTGGCCGCGATCGAGCACGTGAAGGTGGTGCGCTTCCACACCCGCGTCCCGGTCGCCGATCCGGCCCTGGTCACGGACGCCCTGGTCGCGGCGATGCGGAGCCCGCGCCAGACCACCTACGTCGCCCTGCACGCCAACCACCCGCGCGAGCTGACCCCCGCCGCCCGCGCCGCCTGCGCCCGGATCGTCGAAGCGGGGATGCCGATGGTGAGCCAGACCGTGCTGCTGGCCGGCGTCAACGACGACGCCGCGACCCTGGCGGCGCTGATGCGCGCCTTCGTCGAGACGCGCATCAAGCCCTACTACCTCCACCACGGCGACCTCGCGCCGGGCACGGGGCACTTCCGGGTGAGCCTCGCCGGCGGGCAGCAACTGATGCGCGAGCTGCGCGGGCGCGTCTCCGGTCTTTGCCAGCCCACCTACGTGCTGGATCTGCCCGGCGGATACGGCAAGGTCCCCGTGGGGCCGCGGTATGTGGCGGGGGAACTTGACGCTTGTGTCAGCGTCGAGGACCCGTGGGGCGGGATGCACGACTATCCGCCGCGTTCTATACCTCTCCCATAGGGAGAGGGAGGGGCCCGCGCCGGCGAAGCCGTCGTGGGAGGGTGAGGGGTTATCGCCTCGCCGATTGAATCTCCAACAGGATGGTGTCGCCCACGCCAACCGGATTGGTCAGCACCTCGCCGTTGTCGAAGCGGATCACCCGCCAGCCGCACGATTCGAGCGTTGCGGAGCGCTGTGCGTCGTACTCAATCCGCTCCTGGTGCTGGCTGCCGTCGATCTCGACAACGAGCCGGGCTTCGCGGCAGGCGAAGTCGGCGAAGTAGCGGTCGATCAGGACCTGTCGCCGGAACTTGAAGCCACCGAGCTGGCGGTTGCGAACGATCGCCCAGAGCTTCCACTCGGCATCGGTCGAGCGCTCGCGGAGGTCGCGGGCGAAATGGGTGCTCGGTTTGAGATTGGGGCGCGCCATTGTCCAGAACAATATAAGAACATTGGCGCATTGCAAAGCTTATCGGCGACGCGCGATCCCCTCACCCTCCCAATGCTGCGCATTGGGCCCCTCCCTCTCCCTATGGGAGAGGTGTTGGTCCCCTGAACCCCAGCGCCGCCAGATACACCTCCGAGCTTTCCGCGCGGCTCGCTTTCGGCTTCACCGTCCGCACCTCGGCGAAGTCGCGTTTCAGCGTCGCGATCACCTCGGCCGCCTCGCCGCCCTGGAAGGCCTTGGCGATGAAGGCGCCGCCGGGCCTCAGGGTGCGGGCGGCGAAGTCGGCGGCCGCCTCGATCAGGCCGACGATACGCAGGTGGTCGGTCTGGCGGTGGCCGGTGGTGTTGGGGGCCATGTCGGAGAGCACCAGGTCGGGCGCGGCGCCCAGCAGGGCGGCCAGCCGGTCCGCCACCGCCGGGTCGGTGAAGTCGCCCTCCAGCACCTGCGCGCCGCCGACCGGGTCGACCGGCAGCAGGTCGACCCCCACCACCCTGCCCGCGCCGCGCTCCAGCAGCACCTGCAGCCAGCCGCCGGGCGCCGAGCCGAGGTCGATCACCCGCGCGCCGCGGCCGATCAGCCGCAGCTTCTCATCCAGCTCGATCAGCTTGAACGCCGCCCGCGAGCGGTAGCCGCGCGCCTTGGCCTCAACGACGTAGGGGTCGTTCAGCTGCCGCTCCAGCCAGGCCTGCGAGGAGGGCGTGCGCTGCTTGGCGGTCTTCAGCCGCTGGGCCGGCGTGCGGGAAAGGTCGCCGCCGCCGGGCGGGCGGACCATGCGTTTGCGGGGCGGCTCGGCCATCGGCGTCAGCGCGCGCCGCGGCGGCGGCGCCCTCGCCGGCGGCGCTGGCTCATCATCGACAGCAGCACCCCTTCGCGCAGGCCGCGGTCGGCGACCCGCACCCGCTGGCAGGGCCATACCGCCTGCACCGCCTCCAGGATCGCCGCGCCCGCCAAGACGAGGTCGGCGCGGTCGGGGCCGATGCAGGGCTGGGCGGCGCGCTCGCGCGTGGTCAGCGCCGCCAGCCGCGCGCGCACCGCCTCGCACTCGCCGCGGGTCATCCAGAGGCCATCGACCTTGGAGCGGTCGTAGCGCGGCAGGCCCAGGTGCAGGCCGGCGAGGCTGGTGATGGCGCCCGAGGTGCCGACCAGGTGGGTGCGGCCGGCCTCGAACACCCCGCGCAGCGGCTCGGCGGCCTCGAAGGCGGCCAGCGGCGCCGCCACCGCCTCGACCATCGCCGCGAACCAGGCCTCGCCCGCGCCGTCGCCTTCCGGGAACCGCTCGGCCAGCGTCACGACGCCGATCGGGATCGAGAGCCAGGCGGCGATCGGCGGCGCGCCCGTTCCGCGCTGCCCGCCCCGCAGGTCGACCCAGGCCAGCTCGGTCGAGCCGCCGCCGACATCCAGCACCAGCGCCGCCTCGGCTTCGGGATCGATCAGGTTGGCGCAGCCGGCCACCGAGAGCCGCGCCTCCTCACGCGGGCTGATGATGTCGAGGTCGATGCCGGTGCGCGCCTTGACGCTGGCCAGGAACTCGACGCCGTTCTCGGCCATGCGGCAGGCCTGGGTGGCGATGGCGCGCAGCCGCACCGGCTCGTGGCGGCGCACCTTGTCGGCGCAGACCCTGAGCGCCGCCAGCGCCCGCTCCATCGCCGCCTCGGAGAGCCGGCCGGACTGGCTGAGCCCCTCGCCCAGCCGCACGATCCGCGAATAGGCGTCGACGATCCGGAAGCCGCGCGCGGTCGGCGCGGCGATCAGCAGCCGGCAATTGTTGGTGCCGAGGTCCAGTGCGGCGAAATGGGTCGGGGCGCCCGGCCCCCGCCCGGGCCGGCCGCCGCGACTCGCTTCGCCGCGCCCCATATCACCAGGGGTCGGGGACGCGGCGAGCGTCTCAGCCATGACCTACCGTCCCCGAAAAATCCCGTGTGGCCGCGCCGTCCCCCGCGCGTCCGCTCTCGTGCGGCAACTTAGCAACCCTCGCCCGCGTCCGGAAGACGCACCCTTGCCCTGGGCGCCGAAGCCTCTACGTTCATCCTCTGGTCAGGGGTGGCGGAGTAGAAACCGGGACATGGATACGCGAGTCACCCCCCCTGAACGGGCGCCGGCTCCAGCGCCGGCCGGGTCGCTGCCTGAGATGGGCGAGCCGCACGCCGCCGACGCCGCCAGCCTGCGCACCGCCAAGTTCGGCATCGGCCAGGTGGTGCAGCACCGGGTGTTCTCCTTCCGTGGGGTGATCTTCGACGTCGACCCGGTGTTCTCCAACACCGAGGACTGGTGGCTGGCGATTCCCGCCGAGGTGCGCCCGCGCAAGGACCAGCCCTTCTACCACCTGCTGGCCGAGAACGACGAAGGCGGCTACGTCGCCTACGTCTCCGAGCAGAACCTGCTGGCCGACACCTCCGGCGAACCGGTCGGCAACCCCAACACCGCCCTGATCTTCGACGGCTTCCGCCGCGGGCAATACCACCTGCGGCCGCGAATCACGCACTGAGCGGCGGTCGGCGCTGGAATGCCCCCTGGAAGCCCGGAAATAGGCGCTATAGGCGCGCGCCGGCGGCTCCGGCTAGGGTACCAGCAGTAACGCACAACTCGTGCGTGCGGGGCTCCTGAGGGCCGTAGCGGCGATTTGACATCTCGGGACGCCGCGAGCGCTTGCCGCGGGGCTCGGCATGCGCGCCGGTGGCTCAGCAAGCCAGCTTTGTGACGTCCAACGCTGAAGTTGAGCGCAGGGCCCTGACAGAAGCTGGCTCAAAGCCGCTCTCCAAGAAGTCAGCTCTTCGGCGATCGAACGAGTGTTACCGGGGTCGGGCTCGCCGCTGATTCAACATCGGACGCCACGATTGACACGCCGCGCGGCGGAACATAACAAGAACTTAAGCGTTCGCTAACTGTCGATGCCCTTCACAGCCCGTCCACATTTTGTCCACCGAATCGCTCCTGCATCCCCGCCGGGCGCCGGATTGAGTGCGCCTCTGCCCAGTGTCAGGTGAGGCAATGCGGCATCTGCGTTCGAGTGTCTTAATATGACCGAAGCCCACAGCATGTGGCGAAGCGCCTACGGGCGTTCGCTCGGGGTCCGGGACGAGATCATCTGCTGGTCACGCATGCAAGCCGAGGCCGGCCAGTCTCTCACTGTGATCGTTCGGCGCAAGGAGCTAGAGCGCCGCGCGAACGGCGGGCTGTTCATGTGGGGCGTCGGAAACGCGCCGCCGGGTGCTGTTCTCGCCCTTGCTCGCGCAGAAGTCCCTATACCCGTCTATTTCTCCGTTATGAAATCGCGCCCTAAGGCAGTCGATCTAGCGCCAGTCCGAACGGTGGCATGGCGGAGCTATGTAGATGCCCAGGGCGTCCAGCGGCCCCTGCCGGCGTGCTCCGTCGTCACGAGCCGGGGCGACAGCGCATCGGGGTCCAAACGGGTACACTACGCCCTCATGTGCTGGTCCAGCACTCCGCTTCAGCTCTCCCTCGATGGCCCCCCCCTCTTTGACCACAGCGCATTCTGCAACGTCGGTGGTAGCGGCGCTCCGGTTGGCGCGTCCCAGGTAACTGCGCTCCTCAGACGATGCCGTCCGTCCGCGAGCGAGGCGGCCGACTACGCCGTAAACCTGCGCGCATCCCTGTTTGGTGGCTACTGGGTGAAGCTGACCGATCCCGTCGAATTGGACGCCGTCACCACTGCCAAGCTGTCAAACGCCGCGTCTCTTGACTTGTCGGAATGGCGGAATCTGACATCTGCGATGCCCAAGGTTGACCACGAGGGGGGGGAAGGCGAGGCCCAGCGGTCACTTTTCTGGTAGCATTCCGCCCTGTGGACGAACGTGGATAGATTCGGAGCCGATCACCGGCCGTCAACTTGGATACTGAAGGCAAGCTAATTGCGGAGTTGCAGAGAGCGGGGATCAGCCGCTCGGCGATCGACGCGGCGTGGCCATCGTGGTGGAGCGAGGATCTCGCGAGGTCTCCGTCCGGGCGGGCGGAACTAAGATTCGCGCTCGCCCGCAGGCTCGGATTGGAGCCAAAACCTCTCTTAGGCGAGCGGGTCGAGTTCGTTTGGAATGACGAGGCCCGCTTCAAGCACCTGACGACAGAAGATGCCAATCAACGAGCGGCGCTCGCGTCGTTCGGAGTGTCGATCGGGCGCCTCTTGGTGCGCGCGACGCCGTCGTCTTCGCAGCCCATGGTGGGGGCTGCTGAGTTAAGGGGCGCAATCCTTGCTCACCACGAGGTTGTCGGTCTTGACGCCCTCCTGGCAACCTGCTGGGCAATTGGCGTCCCAGTTGCCTACCTAAGGGTGTTCCCGCTCGCGGCAAAGTCCATGCACGCGATGGTCACCTCGGAAAGTGGCCGCTTCGCAGTCCTTCTCGGCCGTGACGCGAGCTATCCGGCGCCCGTGGCGTTCACACTCGCTCATGAGTTAGGCCACGCCGCTCTCGGCCATCTCGGATCGGCCCCGGCCTTGGTTGATCTAGAGAACCCAGCGACATCGAAGCTCGGCGACGACCAAGAGGGCGATGCCGATAGGTTCGCCCTCGAACTTCTCACGGGGTCGCCTGATCCGGAAATCAGCACGAGCAGCGTCAGATTCAACGCGCCGACGCTGGCGAATGCCGTCATTCGGGCGTCCGGCCAGTACCGCGTCGAGCCTGGCACGCTGGCACTGTGCCTAGCCCACCGGTCGGGGAACTGGCGCGTGGCGATGTCCTCACTTCAGTTTATCTACGGGAGACCCAGCCCAGCCTGGAGGCATGTGAATGCGATAGCGCAGGGTCAGCTTAGCTGGGCCGAACTCGGGGATGATGCAGCTGACTATCTTGGTAACGTCATGACTGGTGGCGATGGCTGAGCGAGTACTGGTCGACAACGATGTCCTGCTGAAAGTAGCGGCATACGGCCTGAGCGAGGTCTTCCTAGCGCGCACCACAATCGGCGGTGACGGACCGGCGCTGCTCGGCGTCGCGGCGTTCGTCACGCGGCGGCGAATCGCCCGTGTGTCGAGGAATGCGATGATTGCCGTGATGGCATTGGAGACGATACTCGCGGCCGCTGTCGCGCTGGAGCCCTCCGACGACGAGCTTGCGTTCGCCGCCGAACTGGAAACGGCAGCGGTCCATCGCGGATTAGATCTGGACAGTGGTGAGAGCCAGCTCTTGGCTATACTCGTTTGTCGGAACGCGCCCCTGCTACTCACCGGCGACAAACGGGCGATCTTGGCCGTTAGCCAGATCGGTCCCGGACCTGCGAGTGGCCGAGTGGGGTGCTTTGAGCAACTGATGCGCGACATAATCCTGCGCAGCGAACAGATTGGCAGTCTGCGCGGCTGCGTCTGCGACGAGCCCGACGCTGACCGGACTATGTCGATCTGCTTCGCCTGTCACGAGCCCGCGGAAGAGCGGAGCGCCACTCAGGTGTTGGAAGGCTTGGACAGCTATATTCGTCACCTAGACGAACAGGCACCCGGAATTTTAATCTCGGCTGCCAATTGGCGCTTGTGCTTGAACTAGCTAGCTACTTCCGCTCGCCTCGCAGAAAAACGGCGAACGGCGCACGCAGATCAGCGACTAGGTTGATCGGAACAATGCGCGGCTCTCCTTCGTTGGGGACTTCCGGCGCCTCGGTGACTTCTAAGCAAGCCTTGTCGACACGGCCGCGGAGATAGCGGCTTCCTAACCTGCCAGTGCTCGGACCCAGCGGAACACGTGTCTGGTCGAGAGGAAGGCTGAATCGCGCCTCACGCAGCCGCTCGATGACCAATGCGTAGCGCGAGCCGCGAACATCTATGGTTGGAGGAATTGCCTCCCAAGCGAGACCGTCAGCCGAAAACTCGGCCGCGCTTAGAGGGTCGGCGCGATGGTTGGACGACATCTCCTCCATGACCAAGTGGATGGTTTGCCCGCGTTCGGCGAAGCTTTCGGCGAACGGCTGAACCATTGAAGTAGGGTGGCATGTTCCCCCGCCGTATCCCCACATGCCGAAGCCCGTTTGGCGTATTTCCTCCGACTTGCGCGCGATGATCGCGGCAAGACCCTCCTGCGCGTGGGAGCCAATCTTCATGAACAGGAGGCCCTCGCCGGGTCTAATCAGGTCGTTCACTGACGTTCTCCAACATCTCCAACTCGTACTCGTCGTCGTGCGCTACGCCATAGTCTAGAATGCGCCGAGCGCGGACGTACCGGACGCGCGGCGGCTGGCGTAGGCCATAGAAGTTCTCCAATCGCTTTGGATCGGTGATTGCGGCGCTCGCGCTCCGAGGTGCGTTTCCAGGCAGGGCGCTTAGATACAGATTGCAGGACCTGAGGCCGGGTGCGTCGTCGAGATGGTACTCATGGAGCTTTCGCTGCATCTTCGAGACGTAGAAGTCGTGCCCGAGCGCAAAGGTCTGGACGCTTGCGAGAACCTGTTTCGGCCATGGTAACTCGTCGTCATCCGCGATCACGACGACGCCTTCGCCAGTGTAGCTGACTAGCTCCATGCCACGCTCGACGAAGACATTTACGCTCTCGCCACTGTTCGAGGCACCCCATGGCGGGTTCGTGTAGAAGCTGTCGAACCTAGGCGATCGCGGCAACGGATCCAGCACGTTGTAGAGCTGCGCATCCAAGTGTTCGATTCCCTCGCGGTCGGCGAACCTAAGTATCGACTCCACCGTACGTTCGTCGAAGTCGAACACCGTGATCGCGCTCGGACCGAAGTTCAGAACTTCGCGCATCTGCAAGTAGGCCACAGCCACGCTGATTGCGTCGCCATCGCCGACGAACGCGAGACGCTTCCCGTCCGCCCAGTTCGCGATCAACTCCGCCTGCAAGACCATGTCTCCGGTCTTCATGTGAATCTGGTCGAAGACGCGCAGGGGGCGCGGCCGGTTCTGGACAACGTCGGAAACGGCGTTGATCGCCTTACGAAGATCGACGCGTTCACGTTCAACCGTGACCGTTGAATGTGGCGGGGGTGGGTGGTCAGCTTGCTCGGGCTTCCGCCTGACCATCGCGAGCAAGCGCTGCAAGGGAGACATCACGGCAGGTGTTCCGACAGTCGGGCGACCAACTCCTCCGGCGTCACCGTACCGTCGAACAAGTAGACCGGCTTGCCCACCAGTATCCCGTAGCTGGCAGCGACCGCGCCCTGAAGCGCTGTATGCGTCTGTGCCTCTTCGAGCGTTATCTGCGGTCGTCCTGCCGGATCGTTTGCTATGCGTCGTCGCGTCAGTTCTGCTGACACGTACAACATCCAGATTTCGTCAGGATCGAGCCGTTGGACGTCCGCGGCCGAAAACGGCGTGATCCGGAACCCGTAGGCTTCTTTGGTGACGGCGTGCGTATCAATGACGACATGCTGCGACGCCCGGCGGGAGGCCACGAAGGCGAGCAATTGCTGATCGATGGCATCTACATCATCCGGTGTGATGACGCCCGCTGATCGCGATCGCAACTCGTCCTGCGATGCCATGCTTTCGCCGCGGCCTCGCACGTATTCGGTCAGCCTAGCTCCGTATTCCCAGCCTGCTATGTCAGGTCGGACTTCTAGCAAGCGCCGGAGGGTGGAGCTTTTGCCAGCAGCGGGCGCGCCGGTCAAATAGATCACCTTAGGCATTCCACCCCTCCCAGACGTCGCGACCCGCAACTCACGACAAGCGTTACCATGGGGCCAGATGCCCAATTCGGCAACCTCAGGTCGACTCGGCAAAATTTTGTGACGGCTTTGGTGTGTGTGCGAGGATCTCGCTGCAACGCGAAGACCCACTCGAGAGCGGCTCGCCCTTCGACGGAGACGAAAGGCTTTCACTTTGGCGACGCCCCGGACCTCCCAGCAAGCCGCACGAGCGCCGTACAGCTCCGCCGCCCACCGGCGCGCCTCAGTAATCCTTCCGCCACCGCACCTCGATCTGCGAGTCCCCGCCCGGACCGCCGGCCAGGCGGGAGACCACTGAGAGGTTCTTCTGCACCCGCCATTCGACGGCGCCGCGGGGGCCGGTGGGGCTGCCGGCTAGTTCGATGTAGACGTTGTTGGTCAGGTACTTGCCGCCGGAGACGATGGCGCCGGCGGTGTCGCCGCCCAGGGTCAGGCGGTCGAGGTGGGCGAAGTTGCGCAGGTTGGCGGTGACGTCGAAGCCGGCGCCGCCGGCCATGGTGCTGGCGGCCGAGGCCAGGGTCGCGGCGTCCAGCGGCGAGAGCTGCGAGGTGGAGGTGCCGAACAGCACCTGCGAGAGCACCTCGTCGCTCGGCAGCACCGGCGTCGAGGTGAGGGTGATCCGCGGCCGCGCCGCCGTGCCCTCGATGCGCACCAGGGCGGTCAGCGACGGGTCCTCGCGCGAGGCGGTGAGGTCGAGGCGGATGTCGTCGGCAGAGGTCGCCAGGGTGACGTAGCCGCTGGTGTCGAACTCGAAGCGCTTGCCGGCGAAGTCGTAGTCGCCGCGCACCACGTGCGCCGCGCCGGTGAGCTGCGGCGCGGCGGTGTCGCCGCCGACGTGGGCGTCGAGCGACAGCTCCATGTTGAGGCCGCGGCCCTTGAGGAAGACGCCGCGCGGCGCCTTCAGCGTCACGTCGAGGGCGACGGCGGGCGCGTGGGCGCTGACCGCCTGCAGGTGGCCGCCGCCCGCGCCCGGCTGGCGGTTGATCTCCACCACGTCCATCGGCGTGACGCCCGACGGGGTCGGCGGGTTGGCGGCCACGTCGGCGCGGTCGATGGCCAGCGCGCCGCTGAGCTTCACCGCCCCGTCGGCGCTGCGGCTGATGGTGGCCTCGCCGGAGGCGACGGCGGTGGCGACGTCGTTGTCGATCAGCCGGAAGCGCTTCAGCTGCAGGCGGAAGCTCGAGGCGCCGGCCCGCTCCAGGCTGAGCCGCCCCTGCCCGGTCACCGAGCCGCCGGCGCCGTCCTGGCCGGTGAGCTGGCTGACGTCGATCGTGGTCTGGTCGAGCCGGGCCGCGAGGCTGACGTTGGTCAGCTTCAGGCCGGTCGCGGCGTCGTCGAACTTGCCGCCCGAGATCGCCGCTTGGCCGCGGGCCTGCGGATCGGCCAGGGTGCCGGCGAGCGTGCCGCTGGCGTGGACGTCGCCCGAAAGGCTGCGCTCGCCGCCCATCAGCAAGGTCCACAGCGGCTTGATCTCGCCGTCGGCGGCGAAGTCGCCGCGCATCGGGGCGGTGCGCACCAGGGCGATGCGGAACGGCGCGGCGCTGGCCACCGCCGGCAGCACCAGGTGGGCGTGGCTCTGCAGCCCTTGCGGGTTGCCGAGCTGGGCGTCGACGGTCAGCGCGCCGCCGGCCAGGTTCGCCTTCACTACCCCGTCGATGCCCTGCGCGCCCGCCAGGCCGCGCTCCTCGGCGCCCGAGAGCCGCGCCTCCAGCGCGCCGCCCAGCTTGGCGCCCTGTCCGGCGAGCGTCAGGTGGGCGTCGAAGCGGCCGGCGATGTCCTGGTCGAGCAGGCCGATGCCCACGCCGGTGAGGTCGGCCCTGGCCTGGATCGCGCCGCCCGCCGCACGCGCCTGCACGTCGGCCCGGCCGCCGCCCACGTCGGCGGCGAGGGTCAGCGACTGCTCGCGCCCGCCCAGCTTCAGCACCGCCGGGGTGATGGTCTTGAAGTCCGCGTCGCGCAGCCGGCCGGCGCCGGAGAAGGTCGCCCCGTAGGCGCCGGCGACGCCGTCGAGCGCGCCGGCCCCGTCGGCCCGCCAGCTGCCGTGCGAGGTGAAGCCGCTCGCCTGCAGCCGGTAGGGCAGGCTGGCCAGCGGCCCGTCGGCGGTGAGGCTGGCCTTCTCGACCAGCACGCCGCCCTCGCGGGTCATCGCGCCGGCCGCGGTCAGCCTCAGGCTCGCCCGCGCCCCGCCGGCCGCCTGGGCGATGGTCAGGTGACCCGAGGCCTCGCCGCGCGAGAGGAAGGCGCCGGGGCCGACGCTGAAGGTCAGGTCCGCCGACGACGGCGCGCCGCGCCGCAGCGCCGCGGCCCCCGCCGCGTGGGCGCCGCCCGCGTCGACCGACAGGCCGGTGAGGTCGACGCCGTCGCCGGCGAAGCGGAAGCCGGTGTCGGCGCGCGCCGGGCCGTAGGGGCTGGCCGCCGTCAGCGCAAACACGCCGTTGGTGTCGGCCGGCCCCTTGAGGAAGCTCAGCTTCACGTGCGCCGCGGTGAGCGGCAGGCTGGGCAGGTCGATGGCGGCGAAGTCGGCGGCCAGGTCGGCCCGCGGCGCGCTCAGCGTGCCGGTCAGGTCGCCGACGCCGCTGGCCGCGCCGCTGATCTCCAGCGGCCCGACGTCGACCGGGCCCTTGGCGTGCCAGCCCAGCTTCAGCCCCAGCGTCCCGTCGCCGCCCAGCCGGCCGGTGGCGCTGGCCCCGCCCGCGGCCGCGGTAAGGTCCGCCCGGGCGAAGTTGAAGGCGTGTCCGTCCCAGTTCGCCTGGCCCTTCAGCGCCGGCGAGGCGCCCACCAGCCGGTCGAGGTCGGCGATGCCGGTGGCGAAGTCCTTGGCGGCGGCGTCGAAGGTGAAGGTCCACGGCTGGTCGCCCGACTGGCCGGCGCTCCAGCTCGCGGTCATCAGCCCCTTGGCCCCGGCATGGGCGGCGGCGAAGTTGGAGAAGCTCGCCTGGCCCTTGAACGAGAGGCCGCCGAAGAGGCCGCGCCCGCCGCTCGCCGTCACCTTCAGGCCGGGACCGGCCAGGGTCAGCGACTTCACCAGGATGCCGCCGCGGTCCAGCCAGGCAAGCTGCGCCTCCGCGTGCGGGCGACCGCCCAGCAGCGCCGCCACCAGCCCGTTGCCGGCCCCGCCCTCGCCGTCGAGCGCCGCCTGCACCGTCGGGCCGCCGGGCGCCCAGACGAGCTTCGCCGGCCCCGAGACGCGCGCCAGCTGGTAGCCCAGCGCCTTCGGCCCCTCGACGCTGAGCCGCCCGGCCATCGCGCCGCGACTGAGCTTGCCGCTGAGCGTGCCGGCGAAGCGCGCCGCGCCCATCGCCGGCCAGCCGATCAGCCGCTGCGCGTCGCGCGCCAGCACCGTCACCGCGATGCCCTTGGGGCCGACCGTCTGCGCCGCGATGTCGCCCTCGCCGCTGGCCGTGAGGTCGACGTTCTCGGAGCTCGCGGTGAGGCTCATGGCGTTGTAGCCGTCGGCCGCGCGCGCGCCGGTGATGTGGAACTGCGCCTCGGGACCCAGCATGTGCTGGTAGCCGGCCAGCAGCCGCGAGGCGGCCAGCACCATCCGCCCCTGCGCCTCGCCGCCGGCGGGCGACCAGCTGCCCTGCCCCTCCAGCGGCACGATGTCGCCCGAATGGCTGGTGACGAAGAAGCGGCCCTGCTCGGTGGTGCCGGTGGCGCTGGCGGAGATCAGGAACGGCTTGTCGGCCGCCATGCCGAAGCTGCCGGCCATCGCCCCGCCCTGCGCCTCGCGGGCGTCGAGGGCCAGGCGGATGGTCTTGTCGCGGCCGAGGTCGAAGGCGGCGTCCAGCCGGTCGCCGGCGTGGGTCTGGCTCAGCGCGTTGACGTGGCCGGCCATCCCGCCCCGCTGACGCAGCTCGAAGCCGCCGCCGACGTCGTAGAGGCCATAACGGTCGCTGAACGCCGGCAGCAGCTCCAGGCGCAGGGCGAGCCGCTTGACGGCGACCGACAGCGAGCTCGCGCCCCCGGGCTTGGCGGCTTTCGGGGTCGGCGCGCGCAGGATGGTCAGCAGGCCCGCGTCGGCCTCGTCCACCTGCAGCCGCCGGCCGAGCAGCGCCGGCCAGTTCCAGCGCAGGCGCAGATTGCGGGCGTCCAGCCATGCTCCGTGGGCGTCGGAAATCGTCAGCCGGCGGAAGGTGAAGTCGCGGAACAGGTCGCCGCCGAGCCCCTCGACGTGCAGCCGCCCGTAGGCGCCCACGTCGACGCCGTCGAGCGCCGCTTCCACCATCCGCCGGCCCGGCGGCGTCAGCACGCCGAAGCGCACCGTCGCGGCGGCGGCGGCCAGCAGGGCGATCAACACCGCGACGCCGATCCCGAGCGCCCTCAGCGGCCGGCGGCGGCGGCGCGGGCGCTTCGGCGGTGCGGGGGTGTCGCTCGCCGCCTCGCTCAAAAACTCTGCCCGATGCTCAAGTAGAGCTCCACCCAGGGATCGCCCTTGCGGCGCGTCACCGGCGTCGCCAGGTCGAGCCGCAGCGGCCCGAAGCCGAGGTTGTAGCGCACCCCCACGCCCGCCCCGACGTCCACGTGGCTGAAGTCCGGGACGAAAGTGGGGCCGAGCGAGCCGGCGTCGATGAAGCCCACCAGCCCCCAGGGGCCGCTGAGGTGCTGGCGCAGCTCGAACGAGGTCTCGAACAGCGAGGCGCCGCCAATCGGCGTGCCGTCGGCCAGCTGCGGCCCCACCTTCTGGTAGCCGAAGCCGCGCACCGAGCCGCCGCCGCCGGCGAAGAAGCGCCGGTCGGCCGGCACCGCCGGGATGTCGCCGCCGACGATCGAGCCCAGCTTCAGCCGCGCCGCCAGCACCGTGCCGCCGTCGCTCTGCAGCGGCAGGTAGCCCGACACCTGGCCCTGAAGCTTCAGGTACGGCAGCGTGCGGTCGCCGGTGACGTAGGTGGGGTCCGCCTCGGCCTGCACGCGCCAGCCGCGCACGGGATCGAGCGCATTGCTCGACTGGTCGAGCGCGAAGCCCAGCGTGGTCGAGAAGATCAGCAGCTTCAGCTCCTGCCCCACGGCGATGCCGTTGGGGTTGATGGAGGTGTTCTCGCGGGTGTCGACGTCGTCGATGGCGCCGCCGAGGTCGATGAAGGTGGTCTTGGTGTAGTGGCGCTCGACGCCGACCCGCAGGCCCAGGCCGTCGTCGTCGTAGGCCTGGGTGTCGTCGGCGAAGATGTCGCCGCCGATCTTGAAGGTCTGGTCCGGCTGGCGCCAGTCGGGCAGGTCGAGCTCGGCGTCGATCTTCTGCTGGATCTGCGCCAGGCGGCCGGTGAAGGTCACCGTGTCGGCCTGGCCGAGCTGGTTGTAGAGCACCCACTTGGCGTCGACGCCGGCGCCTTCGCTGGTGGAATAGCCGCCGCCGAGTTCCAGGGAATGCGGCGGCCGGTCGGCGAGGCTGACCACCACCGGCCGCAGCCCGTTCTGCGCGTCTGCGGGCGGGGCCAGCGAGACGGTGACCGAGTTGAACACCTGCGCCTCGCGCAGCCGCCGCTCCAGCTTGGCGATCTTCGACGGGTCGTAGACGTCGCCGGCCTTCCAGGGCGCAAGGCTCGTCACCCATGGCCGGCGGATGCGCCCCTTGGCGACCAGCTTGACGCCGTCCAGGCGCACGAGGCCGCCGGCGGCGATGTGGAAGGTCGGCTCGACGGTGTGGCCTTCGTGGTCGACCACCACCTTGCGCGGGTGCACGGCGGCGTCGGCGTAGCCGCGCTTGCGCACCTCCGCCGCCACGCGGCCCTCGGCGGCGATCACGTCCTCGGAGCGGCCGGGCGCGCCCGCCTTCAGCGCCAGCGCCTTCTCGGCGGCGGCCACCGTGGCCGCGTCAGGGGCCGCGCCGTCCCAGTCGATCGCCGGGCTGGCGATCAGCGAGCGCGGGCCGGGGGTGATGCGGACGATCGCCGGCGGGGTGTCGCCTTCGCCGACGTCGGCTTCCACCGTGTAGTCGTAATAGCCTTCGCTGCGCAGCACGGCGATCGCCGACTCGCCGGCCTCGCGGGCGCGGCGGCGGGCGTCGACGCGGCTCGCCGGCCGGGTCTTGGCGACGCCGACGGCGCGCTCGATCTCGGTCTTCAGGAACTTGTCGAAATCGCCCTGCACCTCGGCCCTGGGCTCGGCCGCCAGCGCAAGGCCGGGCGACGCGATGAGGACCGCCGTGGAAGCCAAGGCCACGACCTGAGCTCGTCTCACGCACCGACCTTCTTCCGGCCCCCCGGAATCCCCCTTTAGTGCGCGTCGGTTATGCTGTCACGGGCGCGCTTGCCGCAGGCCAGGACGCCCCATCGCGCGATGGGCGCGCCTGGACCTTGCGGGGGATCGGGGGTGGTGTGAGCGGGGCCTCAGGCCCCGCGCAGGTCGACCGCGGAGTCGCGTCCGGTCTTGCGGTCGCGCTGCAGCTCGTAGCCGACCTTCTGGCCTTCGGCGAGGGCGCCCAGGTCCGACCGCTCGACGGCGGAGATGTGCACGAAGACGTCCTTGCCGCCGTCATCCGGCTGGATGAAGCCGTAGCCTTTTTGGGTGTTGAACCACTTCACGGTTCCAACTGCCATGTTCAGTCACCTTTCGGGTGTCGGAGGGTCGTCGCGGCCCACGCGGACCGCACTGGGAGATCAAATTCTCGAAGAGGCGAAGCCGGAACCGACGATCGGGGCATGTCCGAACAGTGGAGTTGGTCAGCCGAACCAAAGCGAAATTCGACGAGAGCGAGATAGAGCAAATCGCCGGTCTTACAAGCTGGGCCGGACGAAAAAATGCCCCGAGGGCCAGGCGGCCTCAGGTGACCTCGAGCCCGGGCGCGCCGGGCGGCGCCGGCGGCGGGCGGTGCTCGATCCGCTCCAGCAGGCCGTCCAGCAGCGCCTCGACATTGTCGGCGGCCACGATCAGCTCGCGGTCGGCCGCGATGGTGAAGCCCTCGGCCTCGACGAAGTCGATGAACTTCAGGAGCCCGTCGTAGAAGCCGGCGACGTTGAACAGGCCGATCGGCTTGGTCTGCAGGCCGAGCTTGGCCCAGGTCCACACCTCGAACAGCTCCTCGAAGGTGCCGAGTCCGCCCGGCAGGGCGATGAAGGCGTCCGACAGCTGCGCCATCAGCGCCTTGCGCTCGTGCATGGTGTCGACGACGTGCAGCTTGGAAAGCTCGGTGCGCGCCGACTCCATCTCGGCGATCGAGTGCGGGATCACTCCGATCACCTCGTCGCCGGCCGCGTAGGCGGTCTCGGCCAGCGCGCCCATCAGCCCCAGCACGTTGCCGCCGTAGACGACCCCGATCCCCCGCTCGGCCAGCGCGCGGCCCAGCGCCTCCGCCGCTTCCCGGTAGGCCGGCTTGCGCCCGAAGCTCGAGCCCATGAACACGCAGATCCGCAACTCGTCCCTCCCGCCTCTCTCAAGCGCAACCGCCGCCTTCTAGCAGCATAACCTCCCTCCCCCTCATGAGCTTGTATCCCCCTCCCCACGCTTCGGTGGGAGAGGGCTACCAAACTACGCCGGGACGAAAACGGCCGCCGGATCGCTCCGGCGGCCGCGTAAGGCTCGCTGCGGCGGAAGCCGCTACTCGATGATCTTGGTCACCACGCCGGAGCCGACGGTGCGGCCGCCTTCACGGATGGCGAAGCGCAGGCGCTCTTCCATGGCGATCGGCGTGATCAGCTCGACGTTCAGCTCGGCGTTGTCGCCGGGCATGATCATCTCCACGCCTTCCTTCAGGTGGATCACCCCGGTCACGTCCGTGGTGCGGAAGTAGAACTGCGGGCGGTAGTTGGAGAAGAACGGCGTGTGGCGCCCGCCCTCCTCCTTGGTGAGGATGTAGGCCTCGGCGGTGAACTTGGTGTGCGGGGTGATCGAGCCCGGCTTGCACAGCACCTGGCCGCGCTCGAC
>DASXEN010000034.1:0-1648 GCA_036490095.1 Caulobacteraceae bacterium | reverse complement strand
TCGCCCAGCCGAGGTCTTCGAGCGGGTCGCCGAGATGGACCATCTCCCAGTCCAGCACCGCGATCATCCGCCCTTCCCCGTCGTGCAGGAAGTTGCCGGAGCGGTAGTCGCCGTGCACCACCGACAGCTTGGCGGCGGGCGGCGGCGGGTTGCGGGCCAGCCAGCGAATGGCGGCGCGCACGATCGGCTGCGGATGCAGCTCGTCGGCCTCGATGACGCCCGACCAATAGTCGAGTTCGCGCCGCCAGCAGGCGTCGAGCGCCGGCGGCTCGAACACTTCGGCGAGCGGCAGCGTGGCGACATCGGCGCCGGCGATGCGGCCGAGCGTGCCGAAGAAGTCCTCGCCCAGCTTGGCGGCGTGCGGATCGTAGGCGCCGGGCTGGAACGGGCTGCCGGTGCGCCCGCCATCGATGCGCGCCATGATGAAGAACGGCCGCTCCAGCTCGGCGCCGGCGTCCTCCAGGATCAGCGGCTCTGGGGCGGCGACGCCGCGGCCGTGGAACGACTTCAGCGCCAGGAACTCGCTGCGGCGGTCGGTCTCGATCAGGCTTCCGGGCGGATCGCGCCGCAGGATCAGCGGCCGGCGTTCACCGCCGACCAGGGCGTCGAACCGGTAGGTCTCGCGGCTGGCCCCGCCGGAAATCCGCGACAGCCCGTCGATGACGACAGCCTCGCCCCAGGTGCGGCCGAGATAGGTAGCGAGCGCGTCCGAGAGCGGCCCGCTCAAGGCGCGAAGTCCAGCATCTGGGTGAAGCCCGACGGCGCGTGCGGACCGAGGGCGAGTTGCTCCAGCACCCCGCGGCCGACCAGCGGCGGGGCGCCGTCGCGGCTGTAGGTGACCTTGCTCAGCGCCTGGACGTGGAGGTGGTGCGGCGCCCGCGGATCGACGTCGGCGAGCTTGAGGTCCTCGCGCTCCACCGCCAGCTCGCCTTTGTTGGCGCCGTGGCCCCAGGCCGGGTGACCGTAGCCGAGGCCTTGCATGTAGAACTCGTACTGCGGCTCGAAGGTGATCTCGCGCACGCTTTCACCCTCCTTGAGCGTCACCACGGCCTTCTTGGCGTGGCGCGTGCCGCTCTTCCAGTCGATGGCGATCGCACAATCCTTGATCTCGTGCAGCGCGTCGGTGTTGGCCCCATCCCGGGCCCAGACCGCGCGGCGGTTCCATGGCTCGCCGGCGCCGTCGTCGTTGGTGTGGAAGAAGAACGAGCCCTCGTTGAAGTTGCTCGGCGACCAGATCCAGAAGAACTGCGGCGCCTGCGGCGGCGCACCCTCCTGTCCGTCGCGGGCGCCCACCGGGCGGATGCCCCACGAGCGGTCGCGGGTGCCCATGAAGCCATCGACGCTGGACCGCTTGCCGTCGCGCTCGACCCAGCCGGTGTAACGGCCGTTCTGGGTCAGGCGGGTGTAGTCCATGAAGGTGCGCGGGCCGTTGCGGCGGATGAAGCGCGGCTCCTCGATCGGAAACGCGCGGCCCTCGAACACGATCTCGGCCTTCAACCCCTTGTCGGGCGCGTTCACCGTCACCTTCAGCTTCTGCAGCGGCTCCAGCACCTCGATCTTGATCGGGCCGACGCTGAGGTCCATCCGCTCCATGCCGAGCCAGCGGCTGGCGTGCAGCGACGTCTGTACCCCCTCGTCGACCAGGCAG
>DASXEN010000009.1:0-42512 GCA_036490095.1 Caulobacteraceae bacterium | reverse complement strand
AACGACCCGGAGAGCTACCTGCGGCGGCTGTGATCTTCTCCTCCCCCGCAGGGGGAGGGGGACCGCGAAGCGGTGGAGGGGGTACGCCGCAGGGCTTAAGTTCGAGATTGCGGCGGACCGATTCCTGAGAGGGCGCGCGCTGCAACATACCCCCTCCACCGCCTGCGGCGGTCCCCCTCCCCCTGCGGGGGAGGTTACTTACCCCAGCAGCCGCGCCGCCACCGGGGCGAAGTAGGTGATCACGCCGGCGCAGCCGGCGCGCTTGAAGGCGCCGAGGGACTCCAGGATGGCGCGGTCCTCGTCGAGCCAGCCGTTCTGGGCGGCGGCCTTGATCATCGCGTACTCGCCGGAGACCTGGAAGGCGAAGGTGGGCAGGGCGAAGGCCTCGACCACGCGGCGGACGATGTCGAGGTAGGGGAGGCCCGGCTTGACCATCACCATGTCGGCGCCCTCGGCGATGTCGAGCGCCACCTCGCGCAGCGCCTCCTCCGAGTTGGCCGGGTCCATCTGGTAGGTCTTCTTGTCGGCGGGATTGTCGACGGCGCCTGTGCCCAGCTTCCCCGAGCCGATCGCCTCGCGGTAGGGGCCGTAGAAGGCCGAGGCGTATTTGGCGGCGTAGGACATGATCAGGGTGTCCGTGAGGCCGGCCGCCTCCAGCGCCGCCCTGAGCGCGCCGACGCGGCCGTCCATCATGTCGGACGGGGCGAGGATGTCGCAGCCGGCGCGCGCCTGGGCCAGGCCCTGCTAGACCAGCCGCTCGACGGTGGCGTCGTTGAGGATGCGCCCGCCCTCGACCACGCCGTCGTGGCCATGCTCGGTGAAGGGATCGAGGGCGACGTCGCACATCACCCCGACTTCGGGCGCGGCGTCCTTCATCGCCTTCACCGCGCGGCAGACGAGGCCGTCGGGATCGGCGGCGGCGGAGCCGGCCGGGTCCTTCTTCTCGGCGTCGATGTGCGGGAAGATGGCGATGGCGGGGATGCCCAGCGCGCGGGCCTGCTTCGCCGCCTTCGCCGCCTCCGCCACGCTCCAGCGCTCGACGCCCGGCATCGAGGCCACCGGCACGCGGCCGTCGCCCCCGTGCACCACCGCCGACCAGATGAAGTCGGCCGGCGACAGGGTGGTCTCGCGCACCAGCCGCCGGGTCCAGTCGGCCTGACGCAGCCGGCGCAGGCGCAGGGCAGGGTAGGGGGCGAGCGGGGCTTTGGTCATCGGCCGCTCTATAGGCCCAAGCGCCGCATTGGCCCAACCGCCGCGAAGGCGAATGACAGGCGTCGCAGGCGCGCGCTAAAACGCCGCCGGGAGCCGGGGTCGTCATTCGAGGGAGGCTTTGAGATGAAGCTCAGCTATTTCGCCGCCGCCGCCGCGGCCGTCGTGCTCGCCGCCGGGGCCGTCGGCGCCCAGCAGATCCTGCCGCCGTGGGCCAGCGGCGCCGTGGCCAATCCCGCCCGCCCGCAGGCCGACCGCGACCGCGACGCACTGCGCAAGCCCGGCGAGGTGCTGGTGTTCTCCGGCGTGAAGCCGGGCGACAAGGTGCTGGAGCTGATTCCGGGCGGCGGCTACTTCACCCGGCTGCTGTCGGGCGCAGTGGGGCCGAAGGGCCATGTCACCGAGGGCCTGCCGAACCTGACCGGCACGCCCGACGTCGCCCAGAAGAGCAACGGCGTCGCCGCCGACGCCCACTTCGGCAACGTCTCCGAGGCCCACTTCAGCACGGCGGACCTCGCCAAGCTCGGCCCGGTCGACGTGGTGTGGACGTCGCAGAACTATCACGACCTGCACCTCACCCGCTTCAAGCTCGACGTCGTGGCGTTCGACAAGGCGGTCTACGCGGCGCTGAAGCCGGGCGGCGTCTTCTTCATCGAAGACCACGCCGCCAAGCCCGGCAGCGGCCTCGAAGCCCCGGACAAGCTGCACCGGATCGACGAGGCGGTGGTCAAGCAGGAGGTGGAGAGCGCCGGCTTCAAGCTGGCCGGGGAGAGCGACATCCTGCGCAATCCGGCCGACGACCACACCCTGCTGGTCTTCAATCCGGCCATCCGCGGCCACACCGACCAGTTCCTGCTGAAGTTCCGCAAGCCGAAGTAGCCGCCGATGTCGCACGTAGCGTTCCTCGGCGTCGGGGCGATGGGCCTCGGCATGGCCGCGCGCCTCGCCGGCGCCGGCCAGCGGGTGCTGGCCTTCGACGTCTCGGCCGAGGCGCTGGCGCGGGCGAAGGCGGCCGGCTGCGAAGCCGCCGCCTCCGCCGAGGCGGCGGTCGCCGGCGCCGCGACGGTGATCACCATGCTGCCGGCCGGCGCGCACGTGCGCCAGCTCTACGCCGAGACGGTGATCCCGCGGGCCGAGACGGGCGCGCTGGTGATCGACTGCTCGACCATCGACGTCGACAGCGCCCGCGCGGTGGCGGCGGACGCGGCGGCGGCGGGGCTGAGGCCGGTCGACGCGCCGGTCTCGGGCGGCACGGCGGGCGCGGAGGCGGGCACGCTGACCTTCATGGTCGGCTGCGACGACGCCCTCTTCGAGACCGTGCGCCAGCAGCTCGCGCCGATGGCCCGGGCGGTGGTCCACGCCGGCGCGGCCGGGGCCGGGCAGGCGGCGAAGATCTGCAACAACATGGTGCTGGGCGTCTCCATGCTGGGGGTCTGCGAGGCGTTCGCGCTGGCGGAGAAGCTGGGGCTGGCGCCGGAGCGATTCTTTGAGATCGCCTCGCAGTCGTCGGGCCAGTGCTGGTCGCTGACCAGCTACTGCCCGTGGCCGGGGCCGGTGCCCGCCGCGCCGTCGAACCGCGGCTACGAGGGCGGCTTCCTCAGCGCGCTGATGCTGAAGGACCTGAAGCTGGCCCAGGAGGCGGCGGCCAGGTCCGGCGCGGCGACGCCGCTGGGCGCGCAGGCCGAGGCCACCTATGCCCTGTTCGACCGGCTCGGCTATGGCCGCAAGGACTTCTCCGCCGTGCTCGAATTGCTGCGCGGACGGCTGGATCGGCTCGCCGGCGATTGATCTTTCTAAAGGCTTGGCGCGTAGGATCGTGCGACTGGCCCGCGCTGGCGCCTGGTGGGCCAACTCCCTAGATGACGGGAGGCGCGTTGCGTGCCAATAGACCGGCAAGTATCGCCGGTCAGGCGTCTGGAGAGACGTAAGTTGTCGATCGACTACAAGGCCGCCATCCGCCGTGCGCTTGAGGAAGTGCGTGAAGAGGGCCGCTACCGGGTGTTCGCCGACCTGAAGCGCCACCGCGGCGATTTCCCGCTCGCCACCTGGACCACGCCTTCGGGCGACACCCGCGACGTGGTGGTCTGGTGCTCCAACGACTACCTCGGCCAGGGGCAGAACCCGATCGTCATCGAGGCGATGCACCGGGCGATCGACGAGGCCGGGGCCGGCTCGGGCGGCACGCGCAACATCTCCGGCACCACCCATTACCACGTCGAGCTGGAGGCCGAGCTGGCCGACCTGCACGGCAAGTCGAGCGCGCTGCTGTTCACCTCCGGCTACGTTTCCAACGACGCCTCGCTGTCGACGCTGCAGAAGATCTTCCCCGGCCTGATCATCTTCTCCGACGCGCTGAACCACAATTCGATGATCACCGGCATCCGCAACGGCGGCGGCCCGCGCAAAATCTTCCGCCACAACGACCTGGAGCACCTGGAGCAGCTGCTGGCCGAGGCGCCGGCCGACGCGCCCAAGCTGGTGGCGTTCGAGAGCGTCTATTCGATGGACGGCGACATCGCCGACCTCAACGCCACCGCCGACCTCGCCAGGAAGTACGGCGCGCTGACCTACCTCGACGAGGTGCATGCGGTCGGCATGTACGGAGTGCGCGGCGGCGGCGTCTCCGAGCTGCAGGGCGCGGCGCACAAGATCGACATCATCGAGGGCACCCTGGCCAAGGCGTTCGGGGTGATGGGCGGCTACATCGCCGCGGACGCCGAGCTGGTCGACGCGATCCGCTCGCACGCGCCGGGCTTCATCTTCACCACCTCGCTGCCGCCGGCGCTCAGCGCCGGGGCGCTGGCCTCGATCCGCTGGCTGAAGGAGCACAACGAGGTGCGCATCCACCACCAGCAGCGGGCCGAGGCGCTGAAGCTGCGGCTGGCCAACGCCGGCCTGCCGGTGATGCCGTCGGTCAGCCACATCGTGCCGGTGCTGGTCGGCGATCCGCTGCACTGCAAGATGGTCTCGGACATGCTGCTCGCCGACCACGGCGTCTATGTGCAGCCGATCAACTACCCCACGGTGCCGCGCGGCACCGAGCGGCTGCGCTTCACGCCGACGCCGTTCCACACCGACCGGATGATGGACGACCTCGCCGCCGCCCTCTCGGGCCTGTGGTCGAAGTGCAACATCGCCCGCCTGGGCGGCGTGGCGGCGTAGGGCGCCCGGCGATCGATTCGACGGGCTTGTGGCGCCTTCTCCCCTTGCGGGAGATGGTGGCCGCGAAGCGGCCGGATGAGGGGTCGACGGATGCTGGAGGTTAGCCTTCAGCCGGCAAATCACCGACTTCGGCGCGACCCCTCATCCGCCGCCTCCGGCGACACCTTCTCCCGCAAGGGGAGAAGGACATCTTGGCTGAGCTAAGCTCCGCGCCGGCGGCGGACGCCGCGGCCGAGGCCGATCTCCTTGGCGAAGGCCGAGCGGCGGGCGGCGTAGGCCGGGGCCACCATCGGGTAGTCGGGCGGCAGGCCCCATTTGCGCCGGTACTCCTCGGGGCTCATGTCGAAGCGCGAGCGCAGGTAGCGCTTCAGCATCTTCAGCTGTTTCCCGTCCTCGAGGCAGATGATGTAGTCGTGCTGCACCGACCGGCTGATCGGCGCGGCCGGACGCTGCCGCTGCGCCGGCGCCGGCATCGGGGCCGGCTCGCCGAGGCGGGCGAGGGCGTCGTAGACTTGGCCGAGCACGTCCGGCACGGCCGCGGGACCTACGGCGTTGCGGCCGACGTAGGCGGAGACTATGTCCGCGCTGAGCCGCAGCAGATCGTTCGTCGCGAGCCCCACCGTTTCAGTTTCGGTTGGCATCCCTCTTCGGCTTTCTGTTTGTTTCCCCAGGAATACTCAGGCTTGGCCTGGCGTTTTGGGCAACGCGTCCGCTGTGGGACTGGTTCCGTTAACCAGGCGCCCCGCCCGCGGCGACGCTGGCGATTGCGCCGGGGGCCTCCCATCATCTAAGGGTGGTAGGAATGGCGGCCGGAGGGCCAAGATCATGCGTTGTCCATTCTGCGGGCACGCCGAGAGCCAGGTTAAGGACAGCCGCCCCTCGGAGGAGGGCGCGGCGATCCGCCGGCGCAGGTCGTGCGCGAACCCGCAGTGCGGCGGGCGCTTCACCACCTTCGAGCGGGTGCAGCTGCGCGAGCTGACCATCATCAAGCGCTCGGGGCGGCGCACGCCGTTCGACCGCGAGAAGCTGGTGCGCTCGATCTCGGTGGCGATCCGCAAGCGACCGGTCGATCCGGAGCGGGTCGAGCGGCTGGTCAACACCATCGTCCGCCAGCTGGAGAGCATGGGCGAGACCGAGATCGGCTCCAACGTCGTCGGCGAGCTGGTGATGAAGGCGCTGAAGTCGCTCGATGATGTGGCCTACGTGCGCTACGCCTCGGTCTACCGCGACTTCAAGCACACCGACGACTTCGCCGACTTCCTCAGCAAGGAAGGCTTGGCCGAGGAGCCGGCGGCGTAACAGCCGGGGCGGGTGGAAAGAGGCGATCCCCTCGCCCTCCCACGCCCTGGCGGGCGCGGGCCCCTCCCTCTCCTGACGGGAGAGTGTCTTCTGGCGCTGCTTTCACCTTCTCCCATCGGGAGAGGAAGGGGCCCATTGCGCAGCAACGGGAAGGTGAGGGGATCGGGCGGCCGAGACCAGCCGCCGCCAGAGCGCTATGGCCACGAGGCGCGGCAGGTGGCAGGAAGCGGCGATGATGTCCGCCGCGCAACACCGCCGTCATGCAGGATGACCCGCTGCGCATCCTGATCGTCGAGGCGCGGTCGGAGCCGCGGCTCGCCGACGGGCTGCTGGCCGGGGCCAGGGCGGCGCTGGCGGCGGTCCGCACCGACGTCGACGTATTCTCGGTCCCGGGGCCGCTGGAGATTCCCGCCGTCATCGCCATCGCCGAGGAGAGCGGCCACCGGCCGACCGGCGTCCGCTACGACGGCTACGTGGCGCTGGGCTGCGTGATCCGCGGCGAGACGCTGCACTACGGCGTCGCGGCGGGCGAGGCGGCGCGGGCGCTGATGGACCTGGCCATCGGCCGGCGCATGGCGATCGGCAACGGCGTCATCGCCGTCGAGACCCGCGCCGACGCCGAGGCGATGACCAGCGCCGGCGAGGCCAGCCTCGGCGCCGCCGCGGCCAGGGCCTGCCTTGCCGTCCTGGAGGTCAAGCACCGGCTGCTGGGCCGGGTGCGATGAGTGGCGGCCAATGAGCGGTTCTGGACGCCAGTCGCGCACCGTCGCCCGGCTGGCCGCCGTGCAGGCGCTCTACCAGATGGAGACCGCCGGCGCGGGGGCGGAGGCGGTGATCCGCGAGTTCGCCGACCACCGCTTCGGCCGCGACCTCGAAGGCGTGCGCCTGGCGCATGCGGACGAGACCTTCTTCGCCGCCCTGGTGCGCGGCGTCGTCGACGACCAGGACGCCATCGACCGCGCCGTGGCGCGCCGGCTCGCGGTCGGCTGGCGGCTGGACCGGATCGACGCCACCGCCCGCTCGATCCTGCGCGCCGGGGCCTACGAGCTGCGCCATCGCGGCGACGTGCCGGCCGAGGTGGTGATCGACGAGTACGTCGAGCTGGCCAAGTCCTTCTTCGAGGGGCCCGAGCCGGGCTTTATCAACGCCGCCCTCGACGCCATCGGACGCGATGAGCGATCCGCCTGACGAGTTCGACTGGATCGAGGCGTTGAGGCCGCTGACCCGCGGCGAGCCGGCCGCGTTCAACCTGATGGACGACGCCGCGGTGCTGCCGGCCCGGGCCGGCCACGACATCGTCGTCTCCGAGGACGCCATGGTCGAGGGCGTGCACTTCCTCGCCGGCGAGGCCGCCGACATCGTCGCCCGGCGGCTGCTGCGCACCAGCCTCTCCGACCTCGCCGCCAAGGCCGCCGAGCCGTTCGGCTACACCCTGACCGTCGCCTGGCCGGCCGCGCGCGGCTGGAGCGAGCGGATGGCCTTCATCCGCGGCCTCGACGAAGACGGCCGGCGCTACGGCGTGGCGCTGCTGGGCGGCGACACGGTCTCGACGCCGGGTCCGCTCACCGTCTCGGCGACCGTGTTCGGCTGGATCCCGCTCGACGGGGTGGTGCCGCGGTCCGGCGCGCTGCCGCGCCACGAGCTGGTGGTCTGCGGCGCCATCGGCGACGGCTTCCTCGGGCTGAAGGCGGCGCTGGGCGACGTCTCCGACCCGGACGGCCGGCTGGCGGCGCTGTGGCGGCTGCCCGAGCCGATGCTGCCGTTGCGCGCGGCGCTGCGCGCCTACGCCGCCGCCGCCGCCGACGTTTCCGACGGGCTGATCGCCGATGTGCTGCACCTGGCCGACGCCAGCGAGTGCGGCGCGGTGCTGGATCTCGGCCTGATGCCGATGTCCCTGGCGGCCAAGGCCTGGGTCGGCGGGCAGCCCGACCGGGCCAAGGCCATGCTGGCGTTGGCCACCGGCGGCGACGACTACGCGCTGGTCTGCGCCTCCGCCGAGGGCGAGGCGCTGGTGGCGGCCGCCCAGGCCGGCGGCGTGCCGGCCGCGGTGGTGGGCGCCTTCGTGCCGTCGGCCGGCGTCGACGTGCGGCTGGGGCCGCGGCGGCTGGTGCCCAAGCGGCTCGGCTACCGGCATGCCTGAAACCGGCCGGCAATCGTCCCGGCGTTCAATCGGCCGGTCCGAATCAGGAGCCCCGATGCGCCGCCGCGCCCTCCTCGCCAGCCTGCCGCTGCTCGCCCTCGGCTTCGCCGCCGCGCGCGCCGAGCCGAAGCAGGCGGGCCAGTATGTCGACCTCTCGCCGGTGCCGATGCCGATCGTGATCAACGGCAGGCTGGTCAACTATGTGTTCGTCTACGTCCGCATCAACCTCGCGGCCAACGCCGACACCCCGCGCTGGCGCGACAAGGAGCCCTACTTCCGCGACGCGCTGGTGCGGCTCGGCCACCGCACGCCGTTCGTCGTCCCGGGCGATCCGAACCGGCTCGACGAGCGGCGGCTGAAGGCGGCGCTCTACCCGGCCGTGGTGGCCATCACCGGGCCGGGCGCGGTGACCTCGATCGACATCCTGCCGGGCGGCGGACCGATGCGGCGGATCGGCGCGGCGAGGCCGCAGAGGGAGATCATCCCGTAGAAATTCCGGCGTTCGGCGCACGGCTGTTGCGTCGGGCGAACGGTTTTGGCAGGTTCCGCCGACTTTTCGGGCCCCCAGTCGGGCGCCCGCCAACCCGGAAGAGGCATTGCCTTCGCCGCCGCGCCGCCTTTCCGGGCGAGCGCGGCGATCCGCGCAAAGATTGAGAGGGGGCGCGACGACATGGGTCTTGTTCTGATGCTGGTGATCGCCGCCGGCGTGCTGGCCGTGATCTACGGCGTGGCGCAATCGGCGTCGCTGCTGCGGGCTTCGCCCGGCAACGAGCGGATGCAGGAGATCGCCGCGGCGATCCAGGAGGGCGCGCAGGCCTACCTGCGCCGCCAGTACACCACCATCGCCATGGTCGGCGTGGTGGTGCTGCTGATCCTCGGGTTCCTGATCGGCTGGCTGGAGGCGACCGGCTTCCTGATCGGCGCGGTGCTCTCGGGGGCGGCCGGTTTCGCGGGCATGCTGATCTCGGTGCGCGCCAACGTCCGCACCGCCCAGGCGGCCTCGGAAGGGCTCGCCAAGGGCCTCTCCATGGCGTTCCGCTCCGGCGCGGTGACCGGCATGCTGGTGGCGGGCTTCGCGCTGCTGGGCGTCGCCGGCTACTACGCGATCCTGACCGGGCCGCTCGGCCATGCGCCGACCGACCGCGACGTGGTCGACAGCCTGGTGTCGCTCGGCTTCGGCGCCTCGCTGATCTCCATCTTCGCCCGTCTCGGCGGCGGCATCTTCACCAAGGGCGCCGACGTCGGCGGCGACATGGTGGGCAAGGTCGAGGCCGGCATCCCGGAGGACGACCCGCGCAACGCCGCCACCATCGCCGACAACGTGGGCGACAACGTCGGCGACTGCGCCGGCATGGCCGCCGACCTGTTCGAGACCTATGCGGTGACCACGGTCGCCACCATGGTGCTGGCGGCGATCTTCTTCACCGGAGACCTCGCCAGTCAGATGATGCAGCTGCCGCTGGCCATCTGCGGGGTCTGCATCGTCACCTCGATCATCGGCGCCTTCTTCGTGCGGCTGGGCCGCAACAACAACATCATGGGCGCCCTCTACCAGGGGCTGATCGTCACCGGCGTGCTGTCGATCGCGGCGCTCTACTTCGTCATCACCAAGCTGGTGCCCGACGTGGTGACCACGTCGGACGGCCGCAGCTTCGACGGCATGACGCTGTTCTACTGCGGCCTCGTCGGCCTGGCGGTCACCGCCGCCATCGTGGTGATCACCGAATACTACACCGGCACCAACTTCCGGCCGGTGAAGTCGGTGGCGCTGGCCTCGGTCTCCGGCCACGGCACCAACGTCATCCAGGGCCTGGCCATGAGCCTGGAGTCGACCGCCCTGCCGGCGCTGACCATCATCGTCGGCATCATCGTCGCCTACAGCCTGGCGGGCCTGTTCGGCATCGCCATCGCCGTCACCTCGATGCTGTCGCTGGCCGGCTTCATCGTCGCGCTGGACGCCTTCGGCCCGGTGACCGACAACGCCGGCGGCATCGCCGAGATGGCCGGCCTGCCGGGCGAGGTGCGCGTCTCCACCGACGCGCTCGACGCGGTCGGCAACACCACCAAGGCGGTCACCAAGGGCTATGCGATCGGCTCGGCCGGCCTCGGCGCGCTGGTGCTGTTCGCCGCCTACACCCAGGACCTGAAGTACTTCACGGCCAACGCCACGCCGGGCTCGATCTTCGACGGCCTGGGCGCGGTCGCCTTCGACCTCTCCAACCCCTACGTGATCGTCGGCCTCTTGTTCGGCGGCCTGCTGCCGTTCCTGTTCGGCGGCCTCTCGATGCAGGCGGTGGGCCGGGCGGCCGAGTCGGTGGTCGCCGAGGTGCGCCGGCAGTTCAAGGAGATCCCCGGGATCATGGAATTCAAGGCCAAGCCGGAATACGGCAAGGCCGTCGACATCCTGACCCGGGCGGCGATCCGCGAGATGATCGTGCCCAGCCTGCTGCCGGTCGCCTCGCCGATCGTGCTGTTCTTCATCATCAAGGCCATCGCCGGTCCCGTCGACGCCTTCTCGGCGCTGGGGGCGATGCTGGTGGGGGTGATCGTCACCGGCCTCTTCGTCGCCATCTCGATGACCTCGGGCGGCGGGGCCTGGGACAACGCCAAGAAGCTGATCGAGGAGGGCCACCACGGCGGCAAGGGCTCCGAGGCCCACAAGGCCGCGGTGACCGGCGACACCGTCGGCGACCCCTACAAGGACACCGCCGGCCCGGCGGTGAACCCGATGATCAAGATCACCAACATCGTCGCCCTGCTGCTGCTGGCGGTGCTGGCGCACGGGCTGATCAAGTAAGGGGGCGGGTTACGCGCCCAGCTAAGCGGAAGGCCCCGGAGCAACCCTCCGGGGCCTTCTTGTTTGCGTTATGGAGCGCTGCACGACGGCCGTGCGTCCTTCGAGACGCCCGCTGGCGCGGGCCCTCAGGATGACGAGAAAGGGTGGGCGGCAACAAAGCTCGTCATGGTGAGGAGCGCTCGCCAGAGCGCGTCTCGAACCACGCACGATCGCTCCGTGGAAAGCAGGGTCAGTGCGGCGGGCCGGGGCCCTGGTCGCCGGGGTGCGAGCCGGGGGTGATGTCCTGGTCGGGGGGGAGCACGGAGCTGGCGCCGATGGTGCCGATCAGCTGCTCCAGGAAGGTCATCTCGCGGCCGCGGGTGGGCGTCTCGTGGGTGTTGTAGGCGATCACCCGGCCGTCCTGCAGGGTGAACTTGTCGACCGTCCTCACCTGCTGGGTGTCGTGGTCGAACGAGATCGCGGTGACGTCGCGCTGGATGGTCCTGGGCGTGTAGTAGGAGGTCTGGCTGCGCAGCTGCGAGATGTAGAACCAGGTGTCCTTGTCGAAGGTCGACTGGGCGGTCGGCGAGCCGAGCTTCGCCAGCACCGTCGAGCGGGTGTCCTGGCCGACCTTGACGTCGGCGGGGCGCACGTCGACCACCTGGAAGCCCTGGTGGTAGACGACCGGCGAGCAGGCGGTGATCCCAGCGAGGCTCGCGGCGAGGCTCCCAGCGAGGACGATGGCGGCGGATTTGCGAAACATCGGGATGGAACTCGTGAGCGGCGCGGCCTTTGACCTATCGTCCCGGCCCGCCTAGTGCAATGCCGCTGAGCTAGCGGCGCGCCGCGGCGAAATCGAGGCTACCCTTAATGTTCCTGCAGCGCCTCCTGCGGCCGGGGCCGGCCAAGGCGTCCGGCCAGCGACTCTATGCCGCCACGGTGGCGGCCGCCCGCGAGCCGTCGCTGTACGCCGAGCTTGGCGCGCCGGACACGCCCGACGGCCGCTTCGAGGTCTACACCCTGCACGTGCTGCTGGTGCTGCAGCGGCTGCGCGCGGCGGGGCCGAAGGCCGCGGGCGTCGCCCAGGCCTACTTCGACGCCTACTTGAGCGGCCTCGACCACGGGCTGCGCGAGCTGGCGGTCGGCGACCTTTCGGTGGGCAGGACCATGCGCCGGCTGGGCGAGGCCTTCTACGGCCGCGGCAAGTCGCTCGACGCGGCGCTGGCGGCGCTGCCGGACGAGGCGCCGCTGGCCGACTTCATCGCCCGCACGGTGTTCAGCAGCGCGCCCGGGGCCAAGCCGCGGCCGCTGGCCGGGCGGCTGCTGCGGCTGCGCTCGGACCTGGCGCAAACGCCGGTGGAGACGCTGCTGGCCGGCGCCTTGCCGTGGAGCGGCCAGCTGTGAGCGGCGCGCCCGCCCTTGCGTCACCGGGGTGGGACTTCCTATACCGGGCCGTCGCCCCTTGCCGGGGCGTCGCCCTATCCAGGGTCGTCCCTTTGTCCGGCCGGCGGGGAGCCTCGAGACGCCTGTGCCCGATCGCCTGGTGATTTCGATCGACGCGATGGGCGGCGACCACGGCCCGTCCGTCGTCTGCCCGGCCGTCGCCCGCGTCATCAAGCAGGGCTGCGACGCGCGCTTCCTGCTGCACGGCGACGAGCGGGTGCTGAAGGCCGCCATGGCCAAGCTGCCGGCGCTCGAAGGCCGGGTCGAGATCCGCCACACCGACAAGGTGATCGGCGCCGACGAGAAGCCGGCCCAGGCCATGCGCCGCGGCAAGGGCTCCAGCATGTGGAACGCGCTGGAGGCGGTGAAGACCGGCGAGGCGGCGGCCTGCGTCTCGGCCGGCAACACCGGCGCGCTGATGGCCACGTCCAAGCTGATCCTGCGGATGGCCGCCGACCTGGAGCGTCCGGCCATCGTCGCCAACTGGCCGACCCTGCGGGGCCGCACCGCGGTGCTCGACGTCGGCGCCAACATCTTCTGCGACGCCAAGCGGCTGGTGGAGTTCGCCATCCTCGGCGCGGCCTTCCACCATGCGGTGAACGGCTCGGCCCGGCCCACCGTCGGCCTGCTCAACGTCGGCTCGGAGGACGAGAAGGGCCACGAGGAGCTGCGCGAGGCCCACCGGATGCTGCGCGAGATGTCCTCGCTCGACCTCGACTACCGCGGCTTCGTCGAAGGCGACGACATCCCCAAGGGCACGGTCGACGTGGTGGTCACCGACGCCTTCACCGGCAACGTGGCGCTGAAGACCGGCGAGGGCCTGGCCCGCTACTTCCGCGTCACCCTGCGCGCCACCTTCGCCTCGGACCCGCTCGCCCGGCTCGGCGCGCTGATCGCGTCGGCGGCGCTGCGGCGCATGGCCCAGCAGTTCGACCCCAGCACGATCAACGGTGGGCCTTTCCTGGGATTGAACGGGATTGTAGTCAAAAGCCACGGCGGGGCCACCGCCGGAGGATTCGCCACGGCGGTCCGCCTGGCGGCCGATCTCGCGGCCAGCGACTTCGTCGCCCAGATCGATCGGAACCTCAAGACGATGACCGCCGCACTGCCCAAGACCGCCGCCGAGGCCCCGGAAAGAAACAAGGCGTGAGCTCCACCCTCCGTAGCGTCGTCACCGGCGTGGGCGACTACCTGCCCGCGCGCATCGTCACCAACGACGACCTGGCCAAGACCGTCGACACCTCCGACGAGTGGATCCGAGAGCGCACCGGCATCCGCCAGCGGCGCGAGGCGGCCGAGGGCGAGACCACCTCCGACCTGGCGACCGCCGCCGCCGCACGGGCGCTGGCCGCCGCCGGGCGCACGGCGGCCGACGTCGACCTGATCGTCGTCGGCACCACCACGCCGGACCTGACCTTCCCGGCGGTCGCCACCCAGGTGCAGCGCAAGCTGGGCGCGCCGATCGGCGTCGCCTTCGACGTGCAGGCGGTGTGCTCCGGCTTCGTCTACGCGCTGGCGGTGGCCGACGGCTTCGTCGCCCGCGGCCAGTCGAAGTGCTGCCTGGTGATCGGCGCGGAGACCATGACCCGGCTGATGGACTGGACCGACCGCGGCACCTGCGTGCTGTTCGGCGACGGCGCCGGGGCGGTGGTGCTGGAGCCGATGGACGGGCAGGGGACCACCGCCGACCGCGGCGTGCTCGGCGTCGCGCTGCGCGCCGACGGGACCAAGCAGGACCTGCTCTACGTCGACGGCGGCCCCTCGACCACGGGGACCACCGGCAAGCTGCGCATGGCTGGCAACCAGGTGTTCCGCCACGCGGTGGTCAACATCTCCGAGGCGGTGACCGCCGCGGCCAAGGCGGCCGAGGTCTCGCTCGGCGAGGTTGACTGGTTCATCCCCCATCAGGCGAACCAGCGCATCCTGCAGGGCGTCGCCCACCGGCTGGGCATCGACGAGGCGCGGGTCATCTCCACCGTCGCCGAGCACGCCAACACCTCGGCCGCCTCGATCCCGCTGGCGCTGGCCCAGGGCGTCGCCGACGGCCGCATCAAGCCCGGCCAGCTGTTGCTGATCGAGGCGATGGGCGGCGGCCTGACCTGGGGCGCGGCGGTGATCCGCTTTTAGCCGCCGATTCCGCGGGTTTCGCCGAAGTCTCTGACTTGACGAAACATTCGGACCGTGAACCCTTTGCTCGCAGAAGATCGGGGCGAGTGACCATCCATGAAGGGCCGGACTTTGACACGGGCGGACCTGTGCGAGGCCGTCCACGAGGAGGTGGGCCTGACCCGGCAGGATTGCTCCGGCCTCGTCGAGCGGACCCTGGATCTGGTGGTCGAGGCGCTGGAGCGCGGCCAGACCGTGAAGCTGTCCGGCTTCGGCGTCTTCCAGGTGCGCGCTAAACGCGAGCGCATGGGCCGCAACCCCAAGACCGGCGAGCCGGCGGCGATCGATCCGCGCCGGGTGATCGCCTTTCGGGCCTCGCAGGTGATGAAGGCGCGGATCGACCGCGCCCTCGCCAAGTAGGCTCAAGTTGCCGAAGGGCCCAGAGGCCTTCCGCAGCATCTCCGAGGCGTCAGAGACCCTGGGCGTGCCGCAGCACGTGCTGCGGTTCTGGGAGACCAAATTCTCCTTCATCCGGCCGATGAAGCGGGCCGGCGGGCGGCGCTTCTACCGCCCCTACGACCTGGCGGTGCTGGCCGAGGTGCGCCGGCTGCTGCACGACGCGGGCTACACCATCAAGGGCGTGCAGAAGCTGCACCGCGAACTGGGGGCCAGGCGCTTCCTCTCCGGCGCCGTGCACGCGCCGGCCGAGGTCGACGAAGACCTGTTCGGCCCCGCCGCCGCGCCCGCCGACCTCACCCCCGACGCCCGCCGCCGCCTCTGCGAGGCCCTCGCCGAACTGGAATCCGCCAAGGCCCGCCTGGACGAGCTGCTGGCGAAGTAGCGGCGGCGCCAAGCCACGTCCCCATCGGGCGGGAGGTGGTTGACGGGGTGCGAATGCCCCAAGCATGGCGGATGCCGTCAGGCATCGCTTCTAACCGCGGAGGTCGCAGAGAAAGAGCGGAGGTCGCAGAGGGTCTCGTCGCCTCCGCGCGCTCTGCGCCTTCTCGGCGGCCTCCGCGGTTAGAGACGGCGCCTGCGGCGCGCTGCCGATCTCAGGCAAGCGCACCCTGCAACCCCCGCCTGCCTGGGTCCCGGCGTGCGCCGGGATGAGCGGATGTGTGGTGGGAGCCCCGGTTCCACCGGAGCCCCGTCTTTGATTCACCCGCGCCTGCGCCCACCTTACGGAACGGATGGCCGCCTCCGGGCGCTTGTCGGCTGAGCTTGCGGCGAGAGGAGAACGCGCATGAGTTCCGAGACCCTGCGAGGCAAGGCGAAGGCCGACCTGGGGCGGCTGGAGCGGGCGGCCGGCGATGTGCTCGACGATCCGGAGCTGCAGCTGCGCGGCGAGCTCGACCAGCTGGACGGGCGCCTGGAGGCGGCGCTGGGCGAGGCGCGCGAGCGGATCGCCGACGCCGCCGAGACCATGCGCGTCGCCCTCGGCCGCGCCGGCTCGCGCGCCGGCGCCGCCTACGAGACCGCCCGCGACCGCGCCCAGGCGGTGGCCGACACCGTCGATCCGTTCGTCCACGAGCGGCCCTATGCGGCCCTGGCGCTGGCGGCGCTGGCCGGCTTCGTGATCGGCGCGCTCTGCTACGGCGGCCAGCGGACCATCTACGTCAAACCGCGCGACTGAGGCCCGAACCTTGACTGCCGGAACTTGACCGGAGGTCCGCACATTTCGGCTTCGTAACCAAACGGAGCAGGACAATGGCTGACGGATCTGGCGGCGGCGGGGCTGGTATGGGCGTGATCGTCGGCGGCCTCGTGGTCGTCGTGGCGATCATCGGCGTGATGATGTTCTCGGGCGGCCACTTCTTCGGCGGCACCAAGAACGTCGACGTCAACATCCACGGCCCGTCGCTGCCCGCGGCCGCACCCAAGTAGTTCAAACAAGAGGCGCGACGCTCCCGGCGGCCCTGCTCCGGCGCGCCGGGCGGGGGTGCGCGCCTGCAAGGAGGGATATCGGTCATGGCTACCACCCACGCCTCTGGCGCCAAGAAGACCAAGGCGAAACGCACCCGCCGCACCGGCCGCCGCGACCCGCTCGCCGTGCGCCTGCTCAAGCAGGACCACCGCGAGGTCGAGGGCTGGTTCGACGAGTACGAGCAACTCGACACGGACAAGGAGAAGCTGGAGCTGTTCGGCAAGATCGCCCTGGCGCTGAAGGTGCACACGACGATCGAGGAGGAGATCTTCTATCCGAGCGAGCGCGGCGAGGTCGAAGATGACATGCTGGACGAGGCCCTCGTGGAGCACGACGGGGCCAAGAAGATGATCGCCGAGATCGAGGCGATGAAGCCGGGCGACGACCTCTACGACGCCAAGGTCAAGGTGCTGGGCGAATACATCAAGCACCACGTCAAGGAAGAGGAGCAGCCCGGCGGCATCTTCGCCCAGGCCAAGCGCGGCGAGGAGGACCTCGACGCCATGGGCGAGCGGCTGAAGGCCCGCAAGGAAGAGCTGATGGCGAAGCTCGGCGGCAAGAAGGCCAACTGACTGGCGCGGCGGCGCCGGGGCGTTCCCGGCGCCGCCGTATCCTTGCCAGATCGCGCGGCGTCAACGACTGTATTGGCGCCGGCGGCGGCTGTTGAACAACAGCTTCGGGCCGGCGTTGCGGCCAAGCTTGTAAGCTTAATGTCGCAGATCGGCCGGTCATAAACACAAATTCAACTGGCCTGCGGCAGGCTGCCACAGATGCGGTGGGGGCGGTTCGAGAGCTGGCGGCAGTGAGGGGGACGCGCTCGCCCCTCCGGTGGCTGCGCGCGCTGGCGCGGGACCGCCGCGGCGGCATCGCCATGGTGGCGGCGATCGGCCTGCCGGCGCTGGCGCTGCTGGCCGCCGGCGCGGTCGAGATCTCCTTCCTCTACGCCGACAAGTCCAAGACCCAGGACGTGGCCGACGCGGCCGCGCTGATGGGCGCGCAGCAGCTGGGCGTCTCGCCGAACGGGGCGGCGGACCGCGTGCAGGCCTACGCCCTCGGCCAGCTCAGCGACCTGCAGCAGCGCAGCACCGTCAAGGTCCAGGCCTCGGTGTCGGCGCAGGGCTCCTTCCAGGTGACCATCACCACCCACCGCGGCTCCTTCTTCGGCAACCTGCTGCCGATCGGCGGCTTCAACACGGTGGCGAGCGCGACGGCGGTGGGGCTGAACGAGCTGCCGCTGTGCGTGCTGGTGTTCGGCGACCGCAAGAACAACAACCTGCACCTGCAGGACCAGTCGATCCTGCAGGCGCCGGCCTGCCTGGTGCACTCCAACCAGGGCGTCCAGGTCGATCCGCGGGCGTCGCTGCAGGCGGCCGACACCGAGGCCAGCGCCGCCGCCAAAGGCCCGATCTCGCCGGCGGCCAACACCGGCGCGCCGCAGATCGCCGACCCGTTCGCCGGCATCGACATCAGCTTCCCGTCCGGCTGCGAGACCGCGCCGTCCGGTCCCGGCCCCGGCGGCCCGCCCGGCCCGGGCGCGCCGACCACGCTGGTGATCGACGGCGGCGCGCTGGGCGGCGCGACCTACCAGCTGCCGCCAGGGCTCTACTGCCAGAACATCGACATCAAGAACGGCGCGGGCGTGCAGCTCTCCAGCGGCGAATACTATTTCGCCGGCAACCTGATCGTCGAGGACACCTCGGCGATCGCCGGCGCCGACGTCGCGCTGCAGTTCAACACCAACGCCAGCTTCGACTTCATGGGCGCCTCGACGGTCAGCCTCAGCGGGCGCAAGTCGGGCAAGTACGCCGGCTTCGTGGTCCTGACCACGCGCGACAACCAGGCCAACTTCACCATCGAGAGCAACCATGTGACCAACCTTTTGGGCGCCATCTACGTGCCAAACGCCCAGCTGCAGGTCTACGGCACCAGCCAGGTGGCGCAGGCCTCGGCCTGGACCGTGATCGCCGCCATGTCGCTGGTGGTGCAGGCCGCCCCGCCGGAGCCGCCGACGCCGCCGGTCCCGGGCGGCGGCGCAGGCCCGCCGCAGCCGCCGGCGCCCGGCGGGCGCAGCTCGCCGCTGCTGCTGGTCAACGCCAACTACGCCGCCTCGGACGTGCCGGTCCCGGTCGGCGTCGGCAACCGCAGCCAGGGCGCGCAGCTGGTGAAGTGACGGCGCGCGGCGCCGGCCCGATTGGCCGCGATCCCAGCATTGCCCGCCCGGGCGCCCGTCCCTATAAGACCGATCCCTCGCGGGGAACGGAGCGTAGCGCAGTCTGGTAGCGCACTTGACTGGGGGTCAAGGGGTCGTGGGTTCGAATCCCGCCGCTCCGACCAATCCGCGCGCGGCCATTTCGCGCGTGGGCTGGGCGGCGTATAGCCCTCCCAAGGTTGGGAGGCGTCAGTCACTTAGCGCATGACCAGTTTCCTGAAGGACGGCCGTTCGCGGCCGGTGGCGCTTTGGCTCGCCGCCGTGGCCGTGATCGTGTTCGCCATGGTGGTGGTGGGCGGGACCACGCGGCTGACCGGGTCGGGCCTCTCCATCACCCAGTGGAAGCCGGTGTCCGGCATCCTGCCGCCGCTCTCCAGCGCCGACTGGGCCAGGGACTTCGCCCTCTACAAGGCGACGCCCCAGTACCGCGAGCTCAACGCCGGCATGTCGCTGGCCGAGTTTCAGTCGATCTTCTGGTGGGAGTGGTTCCACCGGCTGCTGGGGCGCCTGGCCGGCGCCGCGTTCGCCATCCCGTTCTTCGTGCTGCTGGCGCTGCGGCAGATCCCGGTGCGGCTGATCTGGCGCTGCGCCATCCTGCTGGCGCTGGGCGGGCTGCAGGGGCTGGTCGGCTGGTGGATGGTGAAGAGCGGGCTGGAGAGCCGCGTTTCGGTGGCGCCGGAGCGGCTCGCCACCCACCTGGGCCTCGCCCTGCTGCTCTACAGCGCGCTGATCTGGACGGCGATGGAGGCCTGGAGCGGGCAGGGGCGCCAGCGCGCCGCGCGCACCGGCGCCTGGCCGGTGGCGACGATGCTGTTCCTGGGGCTGGTGTTCCTGCAGTGCCTGCTGGGCGCGCTGGTGGCGGGCAACCAGGCCGGCCTGATCGACAACGACTGGCCGCTGATGAACGGCGACTTCATCCCCTCCGACTACCTGCGCCACGGCCTCTGGGCGACGCTGGCGCACGGCCAGTCGGCGGTGCAGTTCAACCACCGCATGGTCGCCTACGCCGCGGTGATCTGCGCGGTCGGCATCGCCGGCACCGGCCTCAACTCGCACCTGCTGATGGGCCAGAGCCGCGGCCTGGCGCTGGCCGTCGGCATCGTCACGGTGCTGCAGGCCTGCCTCGGCGTCGCCACCCTGATGGGCCATGTGCCGCTGCCGCTGGCGCTGGGGCACCAGGCGGGCGCGGCGATCCTGCTGGGCATCGCCACGGGCCTGGCGTGGCGGGTGCGGCGGCCGTAGCAAAAACCTCCCCCTGCGGGATAGGTTGGAACGGTATCATGGTACCGCATGCCTTAGCGCGCTGAATTATCACATCTTTCCGGCAGGACCGCACACGCCGGTTGACATTGCCCCGTCCCCCCGCTACCAGCGCGCCCTTCGCTTTCAAGGCCCCGCCATGCAGACCAAGACGACGGCTTCGCTGAAGCCCTCCGAGATCGAGAAGAAGTGGATCGTGGTCGACGCGGAGAACGCCGTCGTCGGCCGTCTCGCGTCGTTCATCGCCATGCGCCTGCGCGGCAAGCACCGGGCGGACTACACGCCGCACATGGACTGCGGCGACCACGTGGTAGTGATCAACGCCGACAAGGTGAAGTTCACCGGCCGCAAGCTCGACCAGAAGACCTACTATTGGCACACCGGCTATCCCGGCGGCATCAAGAGCCGCACGGCCGGCAAGATCCTGGGCGGCAAGTTCCCCGAGCGGGTGCTGGAGAAGGCGGTCGAGCGCATGCTGCCGAAGGAGAGCCCGCTGGCGCGCCGGCAACTGACCCACCTGCATATCTACAATTCGCCCGAGCACAGGCACGAGGCCCAGAACCCCGAAGTCATCGACTTCAAGGCTGCCAACCCCAAGAACGTCCGGAGCCAGTAGGCCATGACCGAGACCCACGGGCTTGAGGCCCTCGCCGCGCTTGCGACCCCCTCCGCCGAGAGCGCCGCCCGCGAGCCGCTGCGCGACGCGCAAGGCCGCGCCTACGCCACCGGCAAGCGCAAGAACGCCGTCGCCCGCGTCTGGATCAAGCCCGGCAAGGGCAAGATCACCGTCAACGGCCGCGACCAGGAGGTCTATTTCGCCCGCCCGGTGCTGCGGATGATGATCGCCCAGCCGCTGGAAGTGGCCGGCCGCCTCGGCGAGTTCGATGTCGACGTTACGGTGGTGGGCTCGGGCCTCTCCGGCCAGGCCGGCGCCGTGCGCCACGGCATCGCCAAGGCGCTGACCAACTACGAGCCCGGCCTGCGGGTCGCGCTGAAGCCGCACGGCTTCCTCACCCGCGACAGCCGCGTGGTCGAGCGCAAGAAGTACGGCCGCGCCAAGGCCCGACGCAGCTTCCAGTTCTCGAAGCGATAAATCCCTCCCCTTCATGGGGAGGGACAGCCGAGCCCGGACTTGTCCGGGATCGGCAGGGTGGGGATGTCCGACGCCGCTCAGCACGGGCGGATTGGCGTCCTCGCCACTCATTGTGTCCCCTCACATCCCCGCCCTGACCGCTTGCGCGGTCTGTCCCTCCCCATGAAGGGGAGGGAGGTTTATGGAGCAGGACCATGGCGCCCAGGGTGTTCATCGACGGCGAGGCCGGCACCACCGGCCTGGAGATCCGCGAGCGGTTGGCGGGCCGGCGCGACTTGGAGGTGGTCTCGATCGCGCCTGAGCGCCGCAAGGACGTCGAGGCGCGCCGCGAGCTTTTGAACGGCGCCGACGCGGTGATCCTCTGCCTGCCGGACGACGCGGCCCGCGAGGCCGTGGCGCTGGTGGAGAGCAACAGCGTCAAGGTGATCGACGCCTCGACCGCGCATCGGGTGGCCGAGGGCTGGGCCTACGGCTTCCCGGAGATGTCGGCGACGCAGCGGCCGGCGATCGAGGCCGCGCACCGCATCGCCAATCCCGGCTGCTGGCCCACCGGCTTCATTGCCCTGGTGCGGCCGCTGGTCGACGCCGGCCTGGTCCCGGCCGACTGGCCGCTGACCGTGCACGGCGTCTCCGGCTATTCCGGCGGCGGCAAGGCGATGATCGCCGAGTTCGAGGACGAGGGCGCCGTCAACCACACCGAGGCTCCCTACCGCGCCTACGGGCTGAACCTCGCCCACAAGCACCTGCCGGAGATGCAGGCCTACGCGGGCCTGAAGCACCGGCCGGTGTTCAGCCCGGCGGTCGGCCGCTACCGCAAGGGGATGCTGGTCGAGGTCCCGCTGCCGCTGGCGGCGCTGCCGGGCGCGCCGGCGCCCCGGCAGGTCCACGCCGCGCTCGCCGACGCCTATGCGGGCGAGCCGTTCGTCGAGGTCGCGTCGCTGGAGGAGAGCGCCGGCCTCGCCACGCTCGACCCCGAGGGCCTGAACGGCGGCAACCGGATGCGGCTGCACGTGTTCGCGGGCGCCGGCGGCGGCCAGGCGCGGCTGGTCGCCCTGTTCGACAACCTCGGCAAGGGCGCGTCCGGCGCGGCGGTGCAGAACCTCAACCTCGCGCTGGGGCTGGAAGAGACCGCCGGGCTTTGATCCTGCGCCGCGCGAGCCTGGACGACATGCCGGCGGTCGCGCGGCTGCACCGCCACACGGTCGCGACCTCGCTGCCGTTCGTGCCGCACCTGCACACGCCCGAGGAGGACGCCTGGTGGTTCGCCGAGCGGCTCTATCCGGCCAACCAGGTCTGGCTGGCGGAGGCGGCGGCCGGCGAGGCGCCGGTCGGCTACGTGGCCTTCCGCGCCGACTTCATCGAGCACCTGTTCATCGACCCGCAGGCGCAGAACCGGGGGCTGGGCGTGCGGCTGCTGGAAAAGGCGCGGGAAGGGGCCGCCGAGCTCAGCCTCTGGACCTTCCAGCAGAACCTGCGCGCCCGGCGCTTCTACGAGCGCCATGGCTTCGTCGTGGTGATCGAGACGGACGGCGCCGACAACGAGGAGAAGCTGCCGGACGTGCTCTACCGCTGGCGCAGGGGCGGTCCGGCCGGCGCGGTGTAACGTATTGGCGGGGCGGGACGTATTCAGGTTCACATCCCCATGCGCGCTTCCCGAGCCACGATGATCCTCGACCGCCGTTCGCTGCTTCTCTCCGCCGCCGCGCTCGCCGCCTGCAGCGCGCCCGTCGCCAAGGCCGGCCCCGACAAGTTCGCCGCCTCGCCGTGGCGCAAGCTGACGCCTGACCAGTGGAAGGCGCGGCTGCCGGCCGAATCCTTCGCCGTGCTGCGCCAGGAGGACACCGAGCGGCCGTTCTCCAGCCCGCTCGACAAGCTCTACCAGAAGGGCAATTACCACTGCCTGGGCTGCGGGCTGCTGCTGTTCAAGTCCGACTGGAAGTTCGACTCCGGCACCGGCTGGCCCAGCTTCTGGACCGAGCTGCCGGGCACGCTGGCCAAGAAGGCCGACTTCGCGATCGTCGAGGAGCGCACCGAGTACCACTGCGCCCAGTGCCTGGGGCACCAGGGCCACGTCTTCCATGACGGCCCGCGCCCCACCGGCTTGCGCTATTGCAACAACGGCGTCTCGCTGAAGTTCGTCGCGGCCTGAGCCGGTTGCCCGGCGGAAGCTGAGCCGCTAACGTGGCCGTCGCCTGCTGAGCGCAGTCTCGCGGGCCGCGCACGCAACAATCCCCCTGACGGCCACGGCCGGGCGCGACGATGCGCGCCCGCAACCCAATTCGCGGAAACATCATGCAACGCCACATCCTCACCGGCGCCCCCGGCGCCGGCAAGACCGTGCTCCTGCGGCGTCTGGAGCTGGCCGGCTTCCCGGTCGTCGAGGAGGCCGCCACCGACCTGATCGCCCTGGTCACCGCCAAGGGCGTCGACCGGCACTGGGAGGTTCCGTCGTTCATCGACGACATCACCGCCCTGCAGCGCGCCCGCCAGCTGCGCGCCGACGCCTGGCCGGACGCCGCGGCCTTCTTCGACCGCTCGCCGATCTGCACCTGGGCGCTGTGCGAATACGCCGGCCGCACGCCACCGCCGATCCTCGTCGAGGAGATGGCGCGCATCGATCGCGAGCGCATCTATGAGCGCCGGGTCTTCTTCTGCGACCTGATGGGCTTCATCACCCCGACCGAGGCGCGCCGCATCACCCTCGAAGAGTCCCGCCGCTTCGAAGCCATCCACGCCGACGTCTACGCCCGCTTCGGCTACGACCTCGTGCGCCTGCCGCCCGCCGACGTGGAGACGCGCTTCGAGGCGGTGATGGTCTCGATCGGCTAACTGCTCCTCACCCGCGCAGCGGGGGAGGGGGACCGTCCGAAGGACGGTGGAGGGGGCATTTTGAAGCCGCCGCCTTGCGCCCCCTCCGTCTCGTCGCGCCTGGCGGCGCGCCGATCCACCTCCCCCGTACTCTTCGGTACGGGGGAGGAGCGCTACGTGTTGTGCCTTGCCGCCACCTCCGCCGCCGCACGCTTGCCTGACAGCATCGCGCCCTCCAGGTAGCCCTGCCATTCGGCGGACGTTTCCGCGCCTGCCCAGTGGATACGGCCGAAGGGTTGGCGCAGGGCTGGGCCGTAGCGGGTCATCGCGCCGGGCGGCATCGCGCCGACGTAGCCGTGGGTCCAGGGCTCGGTCTGCCAGTCGTTGTCGCCGTAGCCGACCGGGTGGGCGGCGGGCTCGCCGAAGAAACGCGCCAGCGAGGCCAGCACCTGCTCGCGCCGCACCGCCTGGGTCGCGCCGCTCAGCGCCACCGCGTGCGCGCCTTCGATGAAGCAGAGCAGCATCGGCGGGCCGACCGCCTGCACGTCGTCCATGACGATGCCGAGGGTGTCGTCGTCGGTGGCCACCTGGCCGGAGAAGCCGGCCTCGCGCCAGAACGCGGTCTCGTAGGCCACCGTCGCCTTGATGATCGAGCCCATCCCCATGCGCTGGCGCAGCATGTCGTGCGCGGCGGGCAGGTGAGGGCGATACTCGATGCGGATGGCGGGACCCGGCGGCGTCGCCACGATGACGAAGCGCCCCTGGTAGGCGCCCTTGTCGGTCTCCACGGTCACCCCCGCCTCGTCCTGGACGATGCGGCGGACCGGCGCCTCCAGCACCACCCGCTCGCCCAGCTCGTCGGCGAGGCGGGCGGCGATCTGCTGCATGCCGCCCTCGAACTTCTTCTCCAGCACCCCGCCCTTCACCGCCATCAGGCCGGCCAACCCCTCGCCGGAGCGCAGGGCGTCGAGGAACCAGAGGTAGGAGACCTGACTGGCGTCGCTGGCCCAGGCGCCCTTCGGCACCAGCCGCGCGAAGGCGCGCGCCTCGGCGGTGCGCAGGTGGCGCCCGATCCAGGTGTCGAGCGTCTGGCTGTCCCATTCGGCCGCGTTCGGGGCTGTCCAGGGGGCGTCGGCCGGCACGGTCCTCGTCTCCCGGTCCCAGCGCCGTTGCAGCCATGCCAGCTCGACCAGCGCCAGCGGCGACATCTTCGGCACGTCCCCGGTGAAGCGGGCCAGGCGCCCGCGCAGCAGCAGGGTGGTCTGGCCGTCGTCGTACTGGTCGTAGGTCGCGATCCCCAGCCGCCGCGCCTCGGCCAGCAGGGTGGCGTGGCGCGGCCCGACCCACTGGCCGCCGAAGTCGACCACTCGGCCGGCGACCTCGCCGCGCCTGGTGCGCCCGCCGACGCGGCTGTCGGCCTCCAGCACCGTCACCGAGCGGCCCAGCGCCACCAGCTCGCTCGCCGCCTTCAGCCCGGCGAAGCCGGCGCCGACCACGATCACGTCGGACGTGGCTGCCGGGGTCATAGCGCCGCCACGCCCTGGATCTCGATCAGCATCTGCGGCGTCAGCAGCGCCTTCACCCGCACCGCCGTCTGGCCGGTGACGAGGCCCGGAAACACGTCGTTCCGCGCCGCGGTGATCTCCAGCGCGTCCTCCATGAAGCTGCGCGGGCTCTCGGCCACGTACCAGGTGAGCGAGACCAGGCTCTCCGCCGCGCCGCCGGCCGCTTCCAGCACGGCCCTGAGGTTGCGGAACGCCTGCGCCGCCTGCGCCCGAAGCCCGCCGGCGACGATCTGGTGCGTCTCGTCCATGCCGGTCTGGCCGGCGATGAAGAGCATGCCGCCGGCGCGCACCGCCTCGGCGAGGCCGTAGGGCTCGATCAGCGGGCGCATGGCCTCGCGGGTGATGGTCTCGACCTTGGCCATGCCGGTTCCTCTCAAGCTTGCGGCCAAGAACTAGACCGGATAGTCGGTTTATACAACAGTCGGGCGCGATGGCCGCGCGCTGCGCTAAGCTGCGCGCCGGGATTCGGCACGAGACGAGGAGCAGCGATGGCCGCGCCGGCCGAGACCAGCGCCCCGAAGCGCCAGGCCCGCAGCGTCGCGCGCCTGCAGCAGATCCTCGACGAGAGCCTCGCCTGCTTCGCCGAGCAGGGCTTCGAGCGCGCCACCTATGACGACCTGATCCGCCGCTCGCGCGTCAGCCGCGGCAGCTTCTACTGGTACTTCCCCTCCAAGGAGGCGCTCTACGACGCGGTGCTCGACTACTGCGTCGACGGCTATGCGGAGCGCCTCGAAGCCGAGTTCGCCAGGACCCGGCCTGACAACCACGTGGTCAGGCGCCTGCTGGAGGCCAGCTTCGCCGACTTCGCCGCCAACCGGGCGCGCTACCAGCTGTTGATGCGCCCGCCGCCGTCTGCCGCGGCGCTCGCCAAGATGGCGCGCTGGAACGACGACACGCTCGGCTTCATGCGGTCGAAGCTGGCGCCGCTTGCCGCCGCCGGCCGCCTGAACGGCGCCGACGCCGCGGTCCTGCCGGACGTGCTCAGCGCCTTCATCGACGGCGTCTGCCTGCGCGCCCTGCTGGGCATCGACGGCGCCATCCCCGCGCTCGGCCGCCAGATCGAGGAGCTGCTCTGCCGGATGGTTCCGGAGGGCTAGGCGTCCGCCGCCCGATCCCCTCACCCTCCCAACCGCTTCGCGGTCGGGCCCCTCCCTCTCCCTTTGGGAGAGGTGTATTCGCTGCGGCCCTCACCTTTACGATCCGCCGCCGTGGCTCTGGCCTGCAACCGCCGATGATGATAGCGACCGCGGCTCGCTTGGGAGGGCGAGACGATGGCCGGATCGATGGCTGCGCTGGGGTGGGCGCTTGCCGCGTCGCTGATGGCTGCGCCGGCGTTCGCCGCGCCGCCGCCGGTGGGCCAGCCGGTTCCCAACGGCGAGCTGATCACGCCGCTCGCGGCGCCGGGCGCGGTGTTCCAGCCGCTCAATCCGGACCTCGCCAGGATGCCGGACTTCACCGTCGGCCAGGCGGCCAGGCTGGCGCTGTCGCCGGACGGCAGGACGCAGCTGATCCTCACCAGCGGCTTCAACCGCAACCTCGGCCCGGACGGGAAGAACATTCCCGAGCTCTCCAACGAGTATGTGTTCGTCTACGACGTGTCGGGCGAGGCGCCGCGCAAGACGCAGGTGCTGCAGGTGGCCGACACCTACCTCGGCATCGCCTGGGCGCGGGCCGGCGACCGTTTCTTCGTCTCCGGCGGCGTGGACGACGACGCCATCGAGTTCGCCGCCAGGCCGGGCGGCGGCTTCGCGGCCGGCCGCACCTTCAAGCTGGGGCACAAGTTCGGCATCGGCCTGAAGGTGGCGCCGCAGGCGGCCGGCGTCGCGGTCAGCCCCAACGGCCGCTGGCTGCTGGTGGCCAACTTCCAGAACGACTCGGTCAGCCTCGTCGACCTGGCGAGCGGCAAGCTGGCGGCCGAGCAGGACCTGCGGCCGGGCAAGCTCGACCCGAGGGCGGCCGGCCAGCCGGGCGGCACCTATCCGCAGGCGGTGGTCTGGGTCTCCGACGCCAAGGCCTACGTCGGCACGCTGCGCGACCGCGAGGTGATCGCGCTCGGCATCCAGGACGGCAAGATCTCGGTCGGCCCGCGCATCGCCACGCCCGGCCAGCCCGACGCCTTCCTGCTGGCCGCGCACGGCCGGCGCCTCTACGTCGCCGAAGACAACACCGACCGGCTGCTGGCCATCGACCCGGCGAGCGACCGCATCGTCGAGGCGATCCGCACCACCGCGCCGGCGCCGCTGGCGGCGAAGGCGGCCCGCCTTGGCGGCGCCGGGACCAACTCGATCTCGCTGTCGCCGGACGGCCGCACCGCCTACGTCGCCAACGCCGGCGAGAACGCCGTGGCGGTGATCCGCCTGTCGCCGGCGGCCCGCGGCGTGCGCGGACCGGCCGCGCCGTCGCGCGTGCTGGGGCTGATCCCCACCGGCTGGTACCCCACCGACGTCGCCGCCTCCGCTGACGGCGCGCGGCTCTACGTGATCAACGGCAAGAGCGATCCCGGCCCCAACCCCAAGTCCTGCACCGTGCAGCTGGCGAAGGGCGGCACGGTGAACCAGGCCGAGGTCTGCGACACCAGCGGCCAGTACGTCTGGCAGCTGGAGAAGGCCGGCTTCCTGACGCTGCCGACGCCCGGCGCCGCCGCGCTGGCGGGCCTCACCCACCAGGTCGCGGTCAACAACCACATGGTCGCCCAGCCCGGCGCGGCCGAGGACGCGGCCACCTTCGCCTTCCTGCGCCGGCACATCCACCACGTGATCTACGTGCTGAAGGAGAACCGCACCTACGACCAGGTGCTGGGCGACCTGGAGGAGGGCAACGGCGATCCGAAGCTCGCCATCCTCGGCGGGGCGCTGTCGCCCAACCACCACGCGCTGGCGCGCCAGTTCGTCGACCTCGACAACTTCTTCGCCGCGGGCGAGAGCAGCAACACCGGCTGGACCTGGAGCACGGCGGCGCGCACCACCGACTTCACCGAGCGCGAGGCGCCGGTGAACTACGCCGGCCGCGGGCTGCAGTTCGACCAGATGGGCTACAACCGCAACGTCGACGTGGCCGTCGCCGGGGTCGCCGCGCGCAAGCAGCTCGACGCGATCGAGCCGAGCGATCCGGACGTGCTGGCCGGCGCCCGCGACGTCGCCGCGCCGGACGGTCCGGACGGCGAGGAGGGCGCGGGCTACATCTGGGACTCGGCCCTGCGCGCCGGTCTCACCGTGCGCAACTACGGCTTCTTCGGCGTGCCGCCGCGCGCCACCCTGCGGCCGGTGCTGCGCGAGCCGTGGAAGGAGGGGCGCCGCGTCATCGCGCCCAGCAAGCCGTCGCTGGTCGACAAGACCGACCTCTACTATCCGGGCCTCGACCTCGCCTACGACGACTACTGGCGCTTCGTCGAATGGAAGCGCGAGTTCGACGCCTACCTGGCCAAGGGCGACGTCCCCTCGCTGATGCTGGTCGACCTGCCGCAGGACCACTTCGGCCAGTTCAAGGAGGCGATCGACGGCGTCGACACGGTCGAGACCCAGATGGGCGACAACGACTATTCACTCGGCCGCCTAGTGCAGGCGGTGGCCGAGAGCCCGATCGCCAAGGACACGCTGATCTTCGTGGTCGAGGACGACGCCCAGGACGGGCCGGACCACGTCAACGCCCACCGCACCGTCAGCTTCGTGATCGGCCCGTACGTGAAGCAGCACGCGGTGGTCTCGACGCGCTACACCACCGTCAGCCTGCTGCGGACCATGGAGCTGGCGCTCGGCATCTCGCCGCTCGGCCTGATCGACGCCTTCACGCCGCCGATGACCGCGGTCTTCGACACCAGCCGCTCGCCGGACTGGAGCTACCACGCGCTGATGCCGCCGGCGCTGCGCACCACCCAGCTGCCGCTGCCGCCCGCCACCGCCGCCGACGCGTCTATGGGCTGCCTGAAGCCGCTGCGCAGCTCGGGATATTGGGCCAAGGCGATGGCGAACCAGGACTTCACCGAGGTCGACCACCTGGAGCCGGTCTCCTTCAACCTCGCCCTGTGGCGCGGGCTGAAGGGGGATGGCGTGGCCTATCCGAAGCGCTCGGGGCGGGACTTGCGCGAGGATCGCGCCGCGAGGCTGGCGGCGGCGGGGGTGTGTGGGGCGGCGCCGTAATCGCACTATCCGAGAGGCGCGAACCCCTCACCCTCCCACGCCCTGCGGGCGCGGGCCCCTCCCTCTCCCTATGGGAGAGGTGTACTGGCCGCGGCCCTCAGCTTACCTCTCCCGTAGGGAGAGGGAGGGGCCCGACCGCGGAGCGGTTGGGAGGGTGAGGGGATCGGGCGTGGCCGCCGAAGCCGCCTACGACTTCACCTTCACGTAGCTGCCCGGCGCGTCCTCGAGCGGCTTCAGCGGACCCTTCCCGGGGTCGCGGGCGGGGACCTGGCCGCCGGAGCGGGCCTTCAGCCAGGCCGCCCATTCGGGCCACCAGGAGCCGGGGTGCTCGACGGCGCCGGCCATCCATTCCTCGACCGTGGGCGGCAGCGCCGGGTTGGTCCAGTGCTGGTATTTCTTCGCGTCCGGGTGGTTGATCACCCCGGCGATGTGGCCGGAGCCGGCCATCATGAAGTTGACCGGCCCGCCGAACAGCCGCGCGCCCTTGTAGACCGAGCGGTAGGGGGCGATGTGGTCCTCCTTCGAGGACTGCACGTAGATCGGCGTCTTCACCGCCCCGAGGTCCAGCTTCACCCCATCCAGCACCAGCTCGCCCCTGGCCAGGGCGTTGCGGCCATAGAACTGGCGCAGGTAGAAGAGGTGCAGCGTCTTCGGCATCCGCGTCTGGTCGGCGTTCCAGAACAAAAGGTCGAACGGCCGCGGCTCCTTGCCCATCAGGTAGTTGTTGACGAAGAAGCTCCAGATCAGGTCGTTGGAGCGCAGCGCGTTGAAGGTGTCGGCCATGGTCTGGCCGGAGAGCACGCCGCCGCCGGCGTCCATCTTCTGCTCCAGGTCCTTCAGCCAGTCCTCGTTGGTGAACAGCAGCAGATCGCCGGCCTCGGAGAAGTCCTGCTGGGCGGCGAAGAAGGTGGCCGAGGCCACGCGCGTGTCGCCCTTGGCGGCCATGTGGGCCAGCGCGCAGGAGAGCAGGGTGCCGCCGATGCAGTAGCCGACGGTGTTGACCGTCTTGACGCCGGCCTGCCTGGTCACCGCGTCCACCGCCGCGTAGATGCCGTCCTTGAGGTAGTCCTCGAAGGTCTTCTCGGCCAGGCGCGCGTCCGGATTGACCCAGGAGGTGACGAAGACGGTGATCCCCTGGCTCGTCAGCCAACGGATCATCGAGTTCTCGGGCCTGAGGTCGAGGATGTAGAACTTGTTGATCCACGGCGGGAAGATCAGCAGCGGGATCTCGCACACCTCATCCGTGGTCGGATCGAATTGCAGGATCTGGATCAGCTCGTTCTGGAAGATCACCTTGCCCGGCGCGGTGGCGACGTTCTCGCCGACCTTGAACTGGGTGAAGTCGGTCTGGCTGATCGACAGCTGGCCGCCGCCGCGGGCGAGGTCGGCGGCGAAGTTCTCCATGCCCTTCAGCAGGCTGGCGCCATTGGTCTGCATCGCCTCGCGCAGCGCCGCCGGGTTGGAGAGCAGGAAGTTGGAGGGCGAGATGGCGTCGGTGAGCATGCGGGTGAAGAACTCCACCCGCCGCTTGGTCAGCGGCTCGACCCCCTCGACGCCGGCCACCAGCTCGTTCAGCCAGCCGGAGGTGATCAGGTAGGACTGCCTGATCACGTCGAACACCGGGTTGGCGGTCCAGTCGGGATCGGCGAAGCGCTTGTCGCCGCGGACCGGCTGGGCGACCTCCGCCGCCGGCTCGCCGTGCGCGCGCTGGGCGGCGGACTTCCACAGGTCCATGTAGCGGGAAAAGAGGTCGGCCTGGGCGCGCATCAGCCGGTCGGGCTGGGCGGTGAGGCGCGCCATCACCTCGCCGAACGCCGGGGCGACGTGGAACGGGTCGGGCGTCAGCGCCGCCGGCCGGTCGGCCTGGCGCAGCGCCGCCTCGGCGATCGCGCCCTGGGCGGTCATCGCCGCGCGGGCGAGGTTCAGCGACAGCTGCTCCAGCTTCTCGCGCTGGTCGGCGGAGATCAGCTCCAGCGTCGCGGTGGCGGCGACGCCCCCCTGAGGCTGCGGCTGCGGCGGCGCGGTGGCGGCCGCGGCGGCTTCGGGGCGGGAAGCGGGCTCGGGCGCTGTGGTCTTGGCCGTGGCTTTGGGCGCAGCCGGCTTCTTCGCGGTGCGCGCGCTGGCCTTGCCGGTCGCGCGTTTCCTGGGTGCGGCGCCGCCGTTCGGGACGGAGGTGTCGGCCATCGAAGTCTCCTCGCTCGATCCCAAGTGACTGCGGGCGCCTCTACTGGCGTCCCGCATCGGCGCTTCCGTAACACCCGATGATGTCATAAGACCCGGTGCAATGAAGGGTTTCGCGGGCAAATATTCAAGCGTCGCCGCGCTGGCGATCTTCGCCCTCGCGGCCGCCGGCGCGGCGCGCGCCGACACCACCGCCCAGTCGCCGGCCGTGCGTGCGGCGATCGGCGAGGCCCGGGCCAGGGCCGCCTATCCCAGCTTCGCCTCGATCCCGCCGCTGCCCAAGGACGTGCGTCCGCTGAAGGCCTGGAGGCAGGCGGTGACCACGACTGAGGCCGAGGGCGCCCGGCTGCAGCGCCAAGCCGCCGCCGAGCCGTGGACGCTGCGCGACACCGACGCCTGGGCCGACACCGAGCGCGGCCAGGCCGCTGCGCCGCGGCAGATCACCCAGCCGTCGCAGGCGGACAGCGAGGCGTTCGCCGCCGCGATGCGCGCCCGAGCTACCCCGCCTCCGCGCAAGCGCTAGCGCGCCCGCGGAGGCCCGCTCCTTCAAGCCCTCGCCCTGAAACCGGCTTGGCGGACCCCACGAGCGGGGTCTATCCATGCCCAGATTGCGCCGCCCGGCGGCGAAGCTCAGATGACCCCCGACTTTCCCCGCATCCAACGCCTGCCGCCCTACGTCTTCGAGGAGGTCAACCGCCTCAAGGCGCGGCTGCGCGCCGACGGCGTCGACATCATCGACTTCGGCATGGGCAACCCCGACATGCCGACGCCCAGGCACATCGTGCAGAAGCTGATCGAGACCGCGCGCGACCCGAAGTCGGGCCGCTATTCGGCCTCCAAGGGCATCCCCGGCCTGCGCCGCGCCATGGCCGGCTACTACGCCCGCCGCTTCGGCGTGAAGCTCGACCCCGACCGCGAGGTGATCGCCACGCTGGGCTCCAAGGAGGGATTCGCCAACCTCGCCCAGGCGGTCACCGGCCCCGGCGACGTGATCGTCTGCCCGGACCCGGCCTATCCGATCCACGCCTACGGCTTCATCATCGCCGGCGGGGTGATCCGCCAGGCGCCGGCGCTGACGCCGGAGCAGTACCTCTCCGAGGTCGGCCGCGCGGTGCGCGACTCGGCCCCGCCGCCGAAGGTGCTGGTGCTCAGCTACCCGTCCAACCCCACCGCCCAGTGGGTGGACCTGGATTTCTACCGGGACGCGGTGGCGCTGGCGAAGAAGCACGACATGCTGGTGCTGTCCGACATCGCCTATTCGGAGATCTACTTCGACGACAACCCGCCGCCCTCGATCCTGCAGGTGGACGGCGCCAAGGACATCGCCGTCGAGGTCAACTCGCTCTCCAAGACCTACGCCATGGCCGGCTGGCGGGTCGGCATGGTGGTCGGCAACGAGCGGATGTGCGCGGCGCTGGCGCGGGTGAAGTCCTACCTCGACTACGGCGCCTTCACGCCGATCCAGGTGGCCGCGGTCGCCGCGCTCAACGGCCCGCAGGACTGCGTCGACAAGATCAGGGCCACCTACAAGGCCCGCCGCGACGTGCTGGTGACCGCCATGGCGCGGGCCGGCTGGCCGATCCCGACGCCGCCGGCCTCGATGTTCGCCTGGGCGCCGCTGCCCGAGGCGTTCAAGGAGATGGGCTCGATGGCCTTCTCGAAGCTGCTGATCGAGAAGGCCGGCGTCGCCGTGGCGCCCGGCGTCGCTTTCGGCGAGCACGGCGAGGGCTATGTGCGCATCGGCCTGGTGGAGAACGAGCAGCGCATCCGCCAGGCCGCCCGCAACGTCAAACGCCTGCTGGAGCAGGCCGGCCAGCACCTCAGCAGCATCCGCGAAACCGAGGCCGTCACATGATCCGCGCCGCCTGCCACTGCGAAGCGGTCCGCTTCGAGATCGCCGAGCCGCCCGAGTGGGTGCTCGACTGCAACTGCACCATCTGCCGCCGCTACGGCGGGCTCTGGTGCTACTTCGACGACGCGGCCGGCCAGGCGAAGCTGCTGGCGACGCCGCCGCCCGAGGCCACCGACACCTACACCTGGCAGGACGGCGATCTCGCCTTCCATCGCTGCAAGGTCTGCGGCTGCGTCACCCACATCGTCGCCGCCAGGGCCTCGCCGCCGATGATCTACGCCGTCAACGCGCGGATGATGGCCGGCCTCGACCCGGCGACGGTGCGCATCCGCCGCAAGGACAACAGCCACTCCGGCTTCTTCTGGACCCGCCCCGACGCCCCGATCGAGCCCAGCCGCCACCCGGTGATGCCGACGCCCAGATTCGAGGACTGGCGCTAGGGCTGGCGGCGCCAAGCTGACGCGGGAGCGGGGAAGGGTAGAACGTTCCAACCGCCGACCGTAGATTCTCCGTAGTCTGCGGCCCTGCGCGCGGCTTCTCGGCAATAAAATGCCTGCTGGCGGGCGGCGGTCAGAGCTGGCCGTCGATCGCTTGGAGGCATTTTTTCCGAGGTCCGGGCCGGGTCAAGGATCGCCTTCGGCGACCGCGAAGCGGCGGCGCTGCGCGCCGTCCTTGACGCGGTTCGGGCCCTCGGAAGAACAATCAGCCAAGCGAACAATGGCGCTTTCTCGATCCCCGCTCCCCCCCAAAACGGTCATGACCGTTTTGGGGGGGAGCGGGGTAGGCGCGGCCCCCGCCCGCCGGGCTTGAAAATCCCGGGCCGGCGTGCGCCAAGATCGCCCGCGGCGCGGCCGGTCCTCGGTCGGGCCGGCGTTGTCGGCGAGGCGGAGTGCGTGATGAAGTGCCCACAATGTGGCGGCGAGCTGGTCGATGCGACGCGCGAGGGCGTCGCGGTTTCCTGCTGCCAGTCGTGCCAGGGACTGTGGTTGACGCCGCAGGAGCTCGATCAGCTGGAGGACGAGACCTACGACCTGGGCAAGAAGGGGAGCCTGGTCTTCAACCCGGAGCCGTCCGCGCGCGCCTGCCCGGTCTGCGCCGCCAAGCTGCAGAAGTTCCAGTACCGGGACTATGAGCTGGAGCTGGAGCTTTGCCCGGCGGCGCACGGCTTCTGGCTGGACGCCGGCGAAGACCAGCGCGTCATTCAGCTGATGAAGCGGGAGGAAAAGGCGCTCAAGCAGAAGTTCAACGCCGAGGACCAGTGGGCGTTCGACATCAAGCACTGGCGCTCGCCCGACATCCTGGACCGAATCCTGACGCTCATCCGCCTGCGCTAGCGCGGAGGGTCCGGGCTGCGGTTGACGCGGCTTTGCGCCCCCTCCGTCTCGGCACGCTTGCAGCGCGCCGATCCACCTCCCCCGTACTCTTCGGTACGGGTGAGGAGCGCCCCCTCCGGCTCGCCGCGCCTGGCGGCGCGCCGATCCACCTCCCCCGTCGTCTGCGCGACAGGGGAGGAGCGCGCCCTTAAGGCTTTGCGCCGGCGGCTTCGCCGAAGCGGCGGAAGACGCCGGGGACGATCGAGGTGGCGTAGGCGACACCGGCCTGGCCGCCCAGTTCGCCGCCGTGGCTGAGGTTGTCGCCTAGCTTGGCGCCGACCGGCGAGGTCATGAAGTGGGAGACGCGGGTCTGCATCGCCGGGGTCATGGCGGGCGCCGGCTTGTGGGCGAGGCTGGCGGCCAGCAGGGCGCGCAGCGCGCCGCCGGACGAGGTCTTCAGGAAGTCCAGCGCCGTCTGCGCCTCCTCGGGCGTCAGGCCGCGGCCCACCCAGGGGCCCAGCGCCATGCAGTATTTGGCCTGGGAGGCGTCGACCTCATCGGCGGCGGCCTGGGCGAGCTTGCCCTGCCACTCCGGATGCCCCGGAAAGCCGCTGAACATCGGCGCCAGGCCCTGCTGCAGGTCGGCCTTCATGCTGCGGCGCATGTCGTCCGCCGGCAGCAGCTGGCAGGCGACGTCGTCCTGCAGCCGCTCGGCGTCGCTCGGCGGGGCCACGGCGCTCTCAGCCTTCACGCCGAAGCGGCGGAAGACGCCCGGGATCCAGTCGCCCTGCATCGCCTGCGCCGCGTCGTCGAACTGCGGCGCCACCTGGCCGAACTTCTGCATGAAGCTGCGCCCGGCCGCCGAGGCCCGCACCTTCGCGGCGACGGCGGGATCGAGCTGGCCCGGCTGGCCGGTGGCCTCGGCGCGCAGCACGTCCATGCCGGCGGCCAGCTCCTGGGGCGTGAAGTTGGCCGCGAAGATCTGGCTGAAGCGCGCCTGGAGCTGCGGCCGCTCGGCCAGGTCCTCCTCCCAGGCCGCGTCGGCGAACAGCGCCTTCCACGCCTGCGGCCAGGACGACGCGAAGCCGCCGGAGATGCGCGCCGCCGTCGCCTCGGCGGTCTGGCGGCTGTAGAGCACGTCGAAGATGGCGCCGCCGGCCTGGTTCGCCAGCGCCGGCGCCGCGTCGTCCGCGCGAGCGGCCCCGGCCAGGCTGATCGCCGCGAGCAGCGCGCACGCGCCGATGCGGCGCCCCAAGCTCATTCCCACGGAATCCCCCGTTTGGTTTTGAGCCGCAGCTTAAACGTGGCCGCGCGCTGCGGCTAGCGCGGCATGGCGGGCGGCTGGAGGCGAAATACCGACAGTGTCACCGTAATTATTTTGTCCACGAACGAACACGAACCTCACGAACGCGCCCAACTCGCAATCCACCCGACCGTGTCATCCCGGAGAGCCCGCCGACAGGCGGGACTCATCCGGGATCTACTTCCCACGAAGGCGCTGAGGAGATCCCGGATGACTCCGCTGCGCGGGTCTCCGGGATGACATTGAGGGGTGGGGTAAGGGCGACTCTCGTCCGTGTTTGCCGTGTTTTCCGTGGACTTAAGAAGAGCCGGCGATGTCCGATATTCCATACAGCGTCACCGTAATTCGGTGGGCTGACAGCCGCCGCCGGATGCGGTAGCGTTGGCCCGTCGATGCGGCTTGCGGGCCCGGCCCGCGCACGACGCCAATCCACAATTCCATCGAGTGCCTGGAGGTGAAGATGACTGACTCTGTCGCGCCCTACGCCCGTGGCGATCTGGTCCGGGTGACGGACGGGCCGTTCGCGAATTTCGAGGCGGTGGTCCGCGCCGTCGACGACGAGGCCGGACATCTGTCGGTGGAGGTGACGATGCTCGGCCAGCCGGTGCCGATCCAGACGGAAGCCTGGCAACTGGCGCGGCGCCAGGCCTAGGGGGCCTGGAAGTCCGGCCCGGCTGCGCCTATCGGTCTTGCAGCGGCCGAGAGTAGAGGAGCATCCGCTGCAATCACCTGAGAACGAGCGCCGGCGGCTGCTGGGGGTGGCGATCGACACGGCCACGGACCACCTGCGGGCGCCGATCGACCGTGTCGAAGTCAAGCCGCAGTATATCGTCTGCTGGTCGGGCGGCCGGAAGGTGGTGATGGCCTACAGCTACGCGCCCGGCGGACAGGTCGACGCGGACGGCCACATCACGGTGACGCCGGGCAGCGGGAGCTGGGATGCGATCGTGATCGACGCGGCCGCAGCCGCCCGACTCGAGAGGAAGACCAGGGCGGCGATCTGGATCGCGCGTGGCGCAGCCGGCTTTGCGGCGGCGGTGCTGGGCTTCGCCGTGTGCGCAGGGATAGCCAATATCCTGGGGTGGCGTTGAGGGCTTCGCTGGGGTGGTGACACCGCTGGTCGGCCTGCGCCGGGATTCCGCGGCCTTCGCGCTCCCTCCGTCTCGTCGCGCTTGCAGCGCGCCGATCCACCTCCCCCGTACTCTTCGGTACGGGAGAGGTGCGTGGCATTGCGGTAGCGCGGGGCGGCCAAGCCGGTTAATCGTCCGCCCCGCATGAAAGACTCCTGGCGCATCGGCGTCGCCGGCCTCGGGACGGTGGGCGCGGGGCTGTTGAAGCTGCTCGACGAGCGGCCGCGGTTCGCGCCGGTGGGCCGCGAGGCGGTGGTGACGGGCGTCTCGGCGCGCTCGCGCTCGCGCCCGCGGCCGGTGGACATCGCCAATCTGCCCTGGTTCGACGATCCGGCGGCGCTGGCCGCCTCGCCGGACAACGACATCTTCGTCGAGCTGATCGGCGGCTCCGACGGGCCGGCCAAGGTGGCGGTGGAGACGGCGCTGAAGGCCGGCAAGCCGGTGGTCACCGCCAACAAGGCGCTGATCGCCGAGCACGGGGCCGAGCTGGCCGCGCTGGCGGAGGCGAACGACGCGCCGCTGCTGTTCGAGGCGGCGGTGATGGGCGGCACGCCGGCGGTGAAGATGCTGCGCGAGGCCATGGTCGGCGACGAGGTCGAGCAGGTGGCCGGCATCCTCAACGGCACCTGCAACTACATCCTCACCGAGATGGAGGCGACCGGCCGGCCGTTCGCCGAGGTGCTGGCCGAGGCGCAGCGGCTGGGCTACGCCGAAGCCGACCCGACGATGGACGTCGGCGGCTTCGACGCCGCCCACAAGATCACCATCCTGGCGGCGCTGGCGTTCGGCTGCGCGCCCACCTACGCGGCGGCCGAGGTCGAGGGGGTGGCGGCGATCGAGCCGATCGACATTCGCCTCGCCAAGGACCTCGGCTACCGCATCAAGCTGGTGGCGAGCGCGGTGAAGTCGGCCGAGGGCGTCGCCGTGGCCGTGCATCCGGCGCTGGCGCCGCTGGCGCACCCGCTGGCGCAGGCCGGCGGGCCGCTGAACGCCCTCTTCATCGAGGGCCGCAAGATCGGCCGCATCTTCATCCAGGGGCCGGGCGCCGGCGCGGGGCCGACCGCCGCCGCGGTCGCCGCCGACATCGCCGACGTGATGACCGGCGCGCGGCGGCCGGTGTTCCAGGCGCCGGCGACGACGCTGCAGCCGTTCTCGCCGGTGGACGCGCGCCGCCAGCTCGGCCGCGCCTACATCCGGCTGATGGTCCGCGACGAGCCCGGCGTCATCGCCGCCGTCACCGAGACGCTGGCGGGGGCGTCGGTCTCCATCGACAGCTTCCTGCAGAAGCCGGTGGAGGACGCCGGCGGCGTGCCGATCGTGCTCACCACCCACGCCGCGCCGGAGGAGACGCTGCTGGCGGCGGTGGCGGCCATGCGGAGCCTCGCGGCGGTGATCGAGCCGCCGCGGATGATCCGTATCGCCCGCATCTGAGAATCTTCCGACAATAGAGGGCTTGGAGGCCGCTCGATGAGTTCGAACATACTGGACCGCAGCCTGGTGATGGAGGCGGTCCGGGTCACAGAGACGGCGGCCGTCGCGGCCTGGAGCCTGGTGGGCCGCGGCGACGAGATGGCCGCCGACCAGGCCGCCGTCGACGCCATGCGCACGGCGCTGAACGAGCTGCCGATCGACGGCGTCATCGTCATCGGCGAGGGCGAGCGCGACGAGGCGCCGATGCTCTACATCGGCGAGAAGGTGGGCAAGGGAACCGGCCCGCGCGTCGACATCGCCCTCGACCCGCTGGAAGGCACCACGCTGACCGCCAAGGCCATGGCCAACGCGCTGGCGGTGATGGCCTGGGCGCCCGCCGGCACCATGCTGCACGCGCCCGACACCTATATGGACAAGATCGCCTGCGGGCCCGGCTATCCGGAGGGGATCATCGACCTCGACAAGAGCGCCGCCGACAACGCCCGCGCGCTCGCCAAGGCCAAGGGCGTCGAGACCTCGCAGATCACCGTCTGCGTGCTCGACCGGCCGCGCCACGCCGAGATCATCGCTTCGCTGCGCGAGGCCGGCGCGCGCATCTGCCTGATCACCGACGGCGACATCGCCGGGGTGATCAACACCACCGACCCCGAGACCGGCGTCGACCTCTACGTCGGCCAGGGCGGCGCGCCGGAAGGGGTGCTGGCCTGCGCGGCGCTGAAGTGCGTCGGCGGCCAGTTCCAGGGCCGGCTGGTGTTCCGCAACGCCGACGAGCGGGCCCGAGCCGAGCGCATCGGCCTGACCCAGCTCGACAAGAAATACGACCTGCACGAGATGGTGCGCGCCGACGCGATCTTCGCCGCCACCGGCGTCACCAAGGGCGCGCTGCTGGACGGCGTGCGTGTCTCTGGCGGCTTCGTCAGCACCCACAGCCTGGTGATGAACTCCTCCACCCGCACGGTGCGCGAAGTGCGGATGAAGCGGGCGCTCTGATGGGTCTTCCCGCCGCCGTGGCCGAGTCTGGACCCGAGTTGGGGTCCGGGGACTTCCTCGGCGTCGCCCGCTCGGTCAGCGGCCGGCGCTGGCGCGCGCGGCCGGCCGACGAGGCCGAGGTGCGCGCCATCGGCCTGCGCCACGGCCTGGCGGAGCCGCTGGCGCGGGCGCTGGCCTCGCGCGAGATCACCGCCGAGAGCGCCCAGCACTACCTCGCCCCGACGCTGAAGGCGCTGTTCCCCGACCCCTCCAGCTTCGCCGGCATGGACGAGGCCGCGCGGGTGCTGATCGACGCCATGGACGCCGGCCGGCCCACCGTCGTCTTCGCCGACTACGACGTCGACGGCGCGTCGAGCGCCGCGCTGCTGGTGCGCTGGTGGCGGGTGATGGGCCGGGAGCTGCCGATCTACGTGCCCGACCGGATGACCGAGGGCTATGGCCCCAGCCCGGCCGCCTTCCGCCACCTGCGCGAGGCCGGCTACGAGCTGGTGGTCACCGTCGACTGCGGCGCGGCCGCCTACGACGCGCTGGCCGCCGCCGCCGAGATCGGCCTGGAGGTGGTGGTGATCGACCACCACCTGATGCGCGAGGAGATCCCCGCCGCCCGCGCCCTGGTGAACCCGAACCAGCCGGGCTGCGGCTCCGGCCAGGGGGTGCTGGCGGCCGCGGGCGTCACCTTCGTGCTGCTGGCGGCGCTGAACCGCGAGGCCCGCCGGCGCGGCTGGTTCGAGAGCCGGCCCGAGCCGGACCTGCGCCAATGGCTGGACCTCGCCGCGCTGGGCGCCATCTGCGACGTCACCCGCCTGACCGGCTTCAACCGGGCGCTGGCCGCGCAGGGTCTGAAGGTGATGTCGGGCTGGGCCAACCCGGGCCTGAAGGCGCTGCTGGACGTCGCCGGCTCCAAGGGGCCGGCCGGGGTGTTCCACGCCGGCTTCGTGCTCGGCCCGCGCATCAACGCCGGCGGCCGCATCGGCCGCTCCGACCTCGGCGCGCGGCTGCTGTCCACCGACGACGCCGGCGAGGCGCGGGCGCTGGCCGAAGAGCTCGACGCGCTCAACGCCCAGCGCAAGAACGTCGAGAGCGAGATCCTCGAAGCGGCCGTCGCCGCCGTCGAGTCCGGCTCCAACTTCGATCCCGACGCCCCGGCAATCGTCGTCGCCGCCGACGATTGGCATCCGGGGGTGATCGGCATCGTCGCCAGCCGCCTGCGCGAGCGCTACCGCAAGCCGGTGGTGGTGATCGGCGTCGACCGGGTGGCCGAGATCGGCAAGGGCTCGGGCCGCTCGCAGCCGGGGGTGAACCTCGGCCGGGCGATCCAGGCGGCGTTCGACGAGGGGCTGCTGCTGGCCGGCGGCGGCCACGCCATGGCGGCCGGCCTGACTATCCGCCCCTCTGCCATCCCCGAGTTCCGCGCCTTCCTCTGCGAGCGGCTGGCGGCCGAGATGGTGGTGGCCGAGGCCGAGGACGCGCTGGAGATCGACGCGCTGGTGACGCCCGGCGCCGCCGCGCGGCCGCTGTTCGACAGCTTCCAGGCGCTGGCCCCGTTCGGCCCCGGCAACCCCGAGCCGGTGTTCGCCCTGGCCGACGTGCGCGCCGAGCGGGTGACGCCGGTGCGCGGCGGCCACCTGCGCTGCACCCTGGTCGACGCCCGCGGCCGCTCGCTGCGCGCCGTCGCCTGGCGATGCGCCGACACCCCCGTCGGCCGCCGCCTGGAAGCCGGCGGCGGCGCCCTGCACGCCGTCGGCAAGCTCAAGCCCGACGACTGGAACGGCCGCAACACCGCCGAGCTGGAGATCGAGGACTTGGCCGACCCGCGGATGGGGTGAGCTTCCTTCTCCCCTTGCGGGAGAAGGTGGCGCGCAGCGCCGGATGAGGGGTCGACGGGAGCTCGTGGCTTAGCGTCCAGCAGGCAAATCGCCTAGTTCTGCGCGGCCCCTCATCCGACCCGCTCCGCGGGCCACCTTCTCCCGCAAGGGGAGAAGGAAGAGCTATGCCTTCTTCTTCCCCGCCTTCTTCTCCGTCCCCACGAAATCCACCTCGACGCCCTTCTTCACCGCGGCGCCGAGCTCGGCGGCGTCCCAGTTGGTCAGGCGCACGCAGCCGTGGGATTGCACCTTGCCGATCTCGCTGGGGTCGGAGGCGCCGTGGATGCCGTAGGTGGGGACGGTGAGCGCGATCCAGGTCGAGCCGACCGGGTTGTTCGGCCCCGGGGCGATGCGCAGCTTGCCGCTCGCGCCCTGCGGCGTGAAGGTGAGCCGGGCCGGATCGTAGAAGTAGGCGGGGTGCGGGGCGACGGCGGCCACGGCGAACTGGCCGCTGGGAGCCGGGCGCTCGGTCGAGCCGACGGTCGCCGGATAGACGGCGGCGACCGCGCCGTTCGCCTGGTAGACGCGCACCTGGCCGAGGCTCTTGTCGACCTCGATGCGGGCCACCGTGTAGGGCCGCGGCCCGGCCCGCGGCGCGGCGACCAGCAGGGTCGTCCCCGGCCTGGCGAAGTCCACGCCGGGGTTCAGCGCCTCCAGCAGGCCGGGGCTCATGTGGAAGCGCTCGGCCAGCTCCTGCTCGGGGCCGGTGTAGCCGAGCGCCGACAGCTTCGCGAGCGCGCGGTAGTCCTTGGGGATGGCGCCGATGAAGGGGCCGGCCTCGTCGGCGGCGGTGATCTGGTAGCTCTGCATTGCGGGGGCGGCGTCGGCGGCGGTGATCGCGCTCCACAGCGCCGGCGTGGGCGCGCCGTCGGCGGCCTGGCCGTGCGCCAGGGCGTAGGCGCCGAGCGCCCGCTTCAGGTTGGTCCCCTGGCGGCCGTCGATGACGCCGGGCGAGAAGCCGGCCCGGTCTAGCAGCACCTCCAGGCGCACCAGCGCCGGGTCGTAGGGCGCGGCGGACTTGACGGACGTGGGGGCGGGCGCGGACGTGGGCGACGGCGTCGCCTGGTCGATCGCCTGGCCCGCGGGCGGCAGCGCAGCGTCCGCCGCCGTAGTCGCGGGCGCCGCATTGGCGGGCGGCGGCGGGACGATAGTCGGCGGCGCGGCGCTGTTCACCGGCCCGGCCGAGGCAACCTTCGCCTGAGCCGGCGAATTCTGAGCCTGGGGGGCGCTGGACTGGGAGCAGGCGCCGGTGAGCGTCAGCAGTGCGATGGCGAGCGCCGGGCCGGCGGGCCGGGCGAGGCGCGGAGAGGGGATGGC
>DASXEN010000153.1:0-25986 GCA_036490095.1 Caulobacteraceae bacterium | reverse complement strand
GCTGCGGGACGGCTGTCGGACAACGGTGACAGTGGCCCGCGGCTGCGTAGAATCCGGCCCTGCCAAGAATTGTAAAGCCTTCGCGCAGCGGGCCGGGATCTCCCGGACAATGCAGCCATGCACACCAGCGCAGATTCTTCCGATGAGACCGCCGAAACGGGCGGCAGTTCGGCTCCCCTGTCCGTACTGCTGGTCGACGACGATCGCGAGCTTTGCCGCATGCTGGGCGAGTACCTGGTCCCGGAAGGGTTCCGGGTCACGGCCGTGCACGACGGCGATGAGGCGCTGTACACGCTCGGTCGCCATCATTTCGATCTGCTCGTGCTCGACATCATGCTGCCGCGCCTGAGCGGGCTGGACGTGCTGCGGCAATTGCGTCCCAAGGATGCGACCCCGGTGCTGATGCTGACCGCACGCGGCGAGGACATCGACCGCGTCGTCGGCCTGGAGCTCGGCGCCGACGACTACCTGCCCAAGCCCTTCAATCCACGCGAACTGGTCGCGCGCATGCGGGCCATACTACGCCGCAGCCTGACGCTCGAGCCGCAGCCCGGCCGGCGCGACCGGCTCGAAGTGGGTCCCCTGAGCCTGCTGTTCTCCAGCCGCACGGCCAGCGCACGCGGCCAGAGCATCGCACTCACCGGCGCAGAGTTCCGCGTACTCGAGGTGCTGATGCAGCAGCCCGGCATCGTCGTGTCGCGCGAGCAACTGACGCGCCAGGTGCTGGGCCGGCGCCTGACACCCTACGACCGCAGCATCGATACGCACATCAGCAATATCCGTCGCAAGCTCGCGGCCATCGCCGATGCGGTCTCGATCGTCAACGTTCGGCGCACCGGCTACGTCCTGACGGTAGCCGATCAGCCGCTTAGCCCCGCCCCCTGACGCACGCGCGCGCATGCGCAGTCTCTACGTCCGCATTTTCGTGGCCTTCTGGATTGCCATGGTGCTGGCGCTCGCGTGCTCCGTGATCGCCACGCTGTGGTTGGCCGACCAGCGCCTGCAGCGCGAACAGGGGCGGCAGGAGCAGCTCGCGCACGCCGCTTCCGAAGTGCTGGCTCAGAGCGGCGAGGCGGGACTGCGCGACTGGCTGTCGCGGGAAAGCGCGCGTGCCGCGCCCGATCGCCTGTACGTGCTCGACCGGCACGGGAACGACCTGCTCGGCCGGCGCACACCGGAATTTCTGCGCGCCCGCGGCGGCCGAGACGGCGGCCCGGGACCGCCTCCCCCGCCCGAGGCGCGCGAGGCCCCGTGGCTCTCGCAGCTCATATCTCCGAGCGATGGCGAGACCTACACGCTGTCGCTGTTGCGCGCGCGACGCGGCCCGCTCGGCATATTCCGCTCCAGCCAGCTGCCGCTCGTGACCACGATCGCGACCTTGCTGGTCAGCGCCATCGTCTGCTTCCTGCTGGCGCGACACCTGTCCGATCCGATCCGGCACCTGCGCGCAGCGACGCGTTCGATCGCCGCCGGCGATCTGGGCGTTCAGGTTTCCAGCCTGATGGGCCAGCGCCGCGACGAACTGGCCCTGCTGGCGCTCGACTTCGATCGAATGGCCGAGCGGCTGCGCGCGCTGCTGGCGTCGCATCGCGAACTGCTGCGCGACGTCTCGCACGAGCTGCGCTCGCCGCTGGCGCGACTGCAGATTGCGCTGGGACTGGCGCGTCGCCCGAATGCCAACCTCGAGCAGGAATTCGACCGCATCGAGCAGGAAACCGCGCGCCTCGACGCGCTGATCGGCGAGATCCTCTCGCTGTCGAGCCTTGACGATCCGGCGCGTGCGCTGCAGCTGGAAGCCGTCGATCTCGAGGAACTGCTCGAAACGCTGCTCGACAACACGCGCGTCGAGGCCGGCGAGCGCGGCATTCAGATCAGCTTGCAGGGCACGCCAAGCGGCAGCATCGAAGGAGACCGCGAATTGCTGTTCCGGGCGCTCGAAAACGTGCTGCGCAACGCCGTCCGCTTCTCGCCGCGGGACGGCAGCATAGAGTTCGGCGTGGCGCAGGAGATGGACGCGGTCGTGCTGCGCGTTCGGGATCACGGGCCCGGCGTGCCGCCGGAAGCACTCGAGCGCATCTTCGAGCCGTTCGCCTCGGCATCGCAGGCGCGCGAACGCGAGTCGAGCGGCCACGGCATTGGTCTCGCGATCACCGCGCGCGTCGTGGCACTGCACCGCGGCCGCGTATGCGCGCGCAACGCCGCTGGCGGCGGCCTGGAAGTGGAATTGCGGCTGCCGCAGCGGCAGCCGCCGGGAACGCCCTCCTAAGCCAGCGCCTGCTCGAGATCGGAGCGCAGGTCCTGGACCGCTTCCACGCCGATCGACAGGCGGCATAGCGTGTCGGTGATGCCGAGCGCCGCACGCGCCTCGGGCGGCACGCTGGCGTGGGTCATGATGGCGGGGTGCTCGATCAGGCTTTCGACGCCGCCGAGGCTCTCGGCCAACGTGAAGAGCTGGGTGCGCTCCAGCACGCGGCGCGTGCCGGCGAGGTCTCGGTCCAGCACCGCCGTGACCATGCCGCCGAAGCCGCCGCGCATCTGGCGGCGGGCGAGGTCGTGCTGCGGGTGGCTGGGAAGGCCGGGATAGATCACCTGGCGCACGTCGGCGCGGGCGGCCAGCCACTGCGCCACCGCCAGGCCGTTCTCGCAGTGACGCTGCATCCGCAGCGCCAGCGTCTTCAGGCCGCGCAGGGTGAGGAAGCTGTCGAACGGCGAGGCGACGGCGCCGACCGCGTTCTGCAGGAAGGTCAGCTGCTCGGCCAGCGCGGCGTTCTCGCCCGCCACCAGGGCGCCGCCGACCACGTCGGAGTGGCCGCCGATGTATTTGGTGGTGGAGTGCATCACCACGTCGAAGCCGAGCTCCAGCGGGCGCTGGATGTAGGGGCTGGCGAAGGTGTTGTCGGCCGCCGCGACGAGGCCGTGGCGGCGGGCCAGGGCGGCGATGGCCTCCAGGTCGGCGAGGCGCAGCAGTGGGTTGGTGGGGGTCTCGGCCCAGATCAGCCGCGTCCTCGGGGTGACGGCGGCCTCGACGGCGGCCAGGTCCGCCAGGTCGACGAAGCTGAACTGAAGGCCGGACGAGCGGCGGCGCACCGCGTCGAACAGCCGGAACGAGCCGCCGTAGAGATCGTCGCTGGCGATCACATGGTCGCCGGCGTCCAGCGTCTCCAGCAGCGTGCCGATGGCGGCCAGGCCCGAGGCGAAGGCGAAGCCGCGCGTGCCGCTCTCCAGGTCCGCCAGCGCCCGCTCCAGGGCGAAGCGGGTGGGGTTGTGGCTGCGCGAGTACTCGAAGCCCTGGTGCACGCCGGGCGAGGCCTGGGCGTAGGTGGAGGTGGCGTAGATCGGCACCATCACCGCGCCGGTCGACGGGTCGTGCTGCTGGCCGCCGTGGATGGCGCGGGTGGCGAAGTCGAGCCGATTGCGCGATGCGCCGGTCTTGCGCGGCTCGCTCACGCCGCGCGCCTCAGGTAGTTGATCAGGTCGATGCGGGTGATGAGGCCGAGGAACTCGCGGCCCTCCAGCACGATCGCCACCTCGTCGCGCTCGAAGATCGGCAGCAGCGCGTCGAGCGGCTGGTGCGACTGCACCGTGTTCAGCTTGGCGGTCATGGCGGCGGCCACCGGCTGCTGGAAGCGCGCCTCGGTGTGGCGGTCCTCGACCGCTTCCAAGAGGTCGCTCTCGTCGATCAGGCCGATCAGCCGCCCGTCGTCCAGCACCGGCAGCTGGCTGACGTCGGCCTGGCGCATGCGGTTGTAGGCGGTCAGCAGCGTGTCGTCCGGGCCGACGGTGACGGCGTCGGCGGTGGTGCGGGCGATCAGGTCGCGCAGGTCGCCGTGCAGCTCGCGGTGCATCAGCCCCTGCTCGGCCACCCAGCTGTCGTTGTAGACCTTGGAGAGGTAGCGCGAGCCGGTGTCGCAGACGAGGGTGCAGACGCGCTTCGGCGTGGTCTGCTCGCGGCAATAGCGCAGCGCCGCGGCCAGCAGCGTGCCGGACGACGAGCCGGCGAGGATGCCGGCCTTGATCAGCAGCAGCCGGGCGGTGGCGATGCTCTCGGAGTCGGAGATCTCGTAGGCCTTCTTCACCAGCGCCAGGTCGCAGTTGGCGGGCACGAAGTCCTCGCCGATGCCCTCGATCACCCAGGACCCCGCCTTCACCTTTTCGCCGCGCTCGACCAGCGGCGCGAGGATCGAGCCGACCGGGTCGGCCAGCACCATGGCGGTCTTCGGCGAGGCCTTGGCGAAATAGCGGCCGAGGCCGGTCAGCGTGCCGCCGGAGCCAACGCCGACCACCATGGCGTCGAGGTCGCCCTCCATCTGCTCCAGGATCTCCGGGCCGGTGGTGGTCTCGTGGGCCAGCGGATTGGCGGGGTTCTCGAACTGGTTGATGTAGACCGCGTTCGGCAGCCGCGCGGCCAGCGCATGGGCCATGTCCTGGTAGTAGTCGCCATGGCCCTTGCCGACGTCGGAGCGGGTGATGCGCACGTCGACGCCCATGGCCCGCAGGTGCTGGATCTTCTCGCGCGCCATCTTGTCGGGCACCACCAGCAAGAGCTTGTAGCCCTTCAGCAGGCCCACCTGCGCCAGGCCCAGGCCGGTGTTGCCGGCGGTGGCCTCGACGATGGTCCCGCCCGGCTTGAGGCGGCCGTCCGCCTCGGCCGCCTCGATCATCGAGCGGGCGATGCGGTCCTTGATCGAACCGCCGGGATTGGCGCTCTCCAGCTTGACGAACAGGCGGCAGGGGCCGGCGTCGAACCCCGTCAGCTCGAGCATCGGCGTCTTGCCGATCAGGTCGAGGGCGGAGGCGACGGCGGGCGGCGTCGGCAGGGCGGTCTGGGTCATGGTCGCCTCCGATTGTGCGGCGGGACGCGCCGAATCGGGCGCGATCTTGCGTGCGGCAGGCATGTGCGAGGTCATCATTGCCGCAAGCGGCGCGCAAGCGGCAAGTTCGTTGTGCCTGACCGAGCAGAACTGGCGGGACAGGGCTGGCGATCCCTCGCCGGCAATCGGTGCGTGGTTCGAGACGCGCTCTGGCGAGCGCTCCTCACCATGACGAGGTTTGGCGCCGCCCACCCTTCCTCGTCATCCTGAGGGCCCGCGCCAGCGGGCGTCTCGAAGGACGCAGGATCATCGTGCAGCCGCCGCAAAGCCCTCCACCTCGCCAACCCACCGCGCCACCGCGTCGTCCGGCAGGAACGAGCCTAGGAAGCTGTTGCGCGCCAGCTCGGCCAGGCCGGCGCGGCCGACCAGCGGGGCGACGGCGCGGTAGTTGGCGCCGACGTAGCCGCCGAAATAGGCCGGATCGTCGGAGTTGACGGTGGCCCTGAGGCCCAGGCGCAGCATCCGGCCGATCGGGTGCGCCTCGATCGAGGCGACGTTGCACAGGCGCACGTTGGAGAGCGGGCAGACGGTCAGGGGCATCGCCTGGCGCGCGAGCCGGACGGTGAGCGCCGCGTCCTCCAGCGCCCGGTTGCCGTGGTCAAGCCGGTCGATGCCCAGCAGGTCCAGCGCTTCGGCGACGTAGGCCGGCGGGCCTTCCTCGCCGGCGTGGGCGACCCGCTTCAGGCCGCGCTCGGCCGCGGCGGCGAACACGCGGGCGAACCTGGCTGGCGGATGGCCGACCTCGGAGGAATCGAGCCCGACGGCGGCGATCCGGTCCAGCCACGGCTCGGCGGCGCGCAGCGTCTCGAACGCAGCCTCTTCGCTGAGGTGGCGCAGGAAGCAGAGGATCAGCTTCGAGGTCACGCCGTACGCCGCCTCGGCGTCGGCCATGCCGGCCAGCAGACCCTCGACGGCGACGCCGAACGGCAGCCCACGCTCGGTGTGGGTCTGCGGATCGAAGAAGATCTCGGCGTGGACGACGCCGTCGGCCGCGGCCCTGGCGAAGTAGGCGCCCGCCAGGTCGCGGAAATCGGCCTCGGTGCGCAGCACCGCCGCGCCCGCGTAGTAGAGGTCGAGGAAGTCCTGCAGGTTCTTGAAGTCGTAGGCGGCCTTCAGCGCGGCGATGTCGGCGAACGGCAGCGTCATGCGGTTGCGCCGCGCCAGCTCGAACATCAGCTCCGGCTCGAGGCTGCCCTCGATGTGCATGTGCAGCTCGGCCTTGGGCAGGCCGGCGATGAAGGCGTCGAGGTCGCTGGAGGCGGGGTCCATCACCGATCCTGGAGCCGGCCGGCGCGGCTTGGCAAGCGCCGGTTGCGGCGCGGGCGGATCGGCTCCAGAGTCGCCGGCGAGAGGAGCCCCACGCTTGAGCGAAACCCTGGTCCGCGCCCCGCGCCCGCATCCGTTGAGCCGCGATTTCGTCTGGCGCCCACGCGAGACCGAGCGGCCGCGGCGGCTCTCACCAGAGCAGATGGCCGCGTTCGACCGCGACGGCTTCGTCAAGGTCGAGGGCGTCTTCACGGCGGCCGAGATCGCCGCGGCGACGGCGGCGATCGATCCGCTGGAGGCGATCGCCGAGGCCCGGCTGCGCGAGGCCGGCGGCAAGGTCAGCATCTCAGAGGCCGACGCCATCACCTTCACCGCCCACATTGCCAGGAAGTCGCCGGTGCTGAAGGCGCTGGCCGCGCACCCGGCCGTGGTCGACATCTGCCACGACCTGGTCGGCGACGACGTGCGGCTCTACTGGGACCAGTCGGTCTACAAGAAGTGGCAAAAGCCGCAGGAATTCCCCTGGCACCAGGACAACGGCTACACCTTCGTCGAGCCGCAGCAGTACCTGACGCTGTGGCTGCCGCTGGTGGACGTGGACGAGGAGAACGGCTGCGCGTGGATCGCCCCCGGCCTTCACCGGCTGGGCACGCTGGACCACTGGACGACGCCGCTGGGCTTCAAATGCCTGGAGGAGGCGCCGGACGCGGTGGCCGTGCCGGCGCGGGCGGGCGACGCCATCGTCTTCTCGTCGCTGACCCCGCACCGTACCGGCCCGAACCTCCGTGCAGGGACGGTCCGCAAGGCCTACATCCTTCAGTATGCGCACGATCCGTCCGTGGCGACCTACCGCGACGGCGGGCAGGCCACGCAGGACGATCCGGATCGGCAGTTCCGGGTGCTGGCGGGCGGGAAGCCGGTGGCGCCGTAGCGCCCCTACCAGGCCCCCACGTTGGGCATCGAGGTCCAGGGCTCGGCTTTCGGCAGCGAGCCGCCCTTCTGCAGCAGCTCCACCGAGATGCCGTCGGGCGAGCGGACGAAGGCCATGTGGCCGTCGCGCGGTGGGCGGTTGATGGTGACGCCGCCGTCCATCAGCCGCTGGCAGGTGGCGTAGATGTCGTCGACCTCATAGGCGAGGTGGCCGAAGTTGCGGCCGCCCTGATAGGCCTCGGGGTCGTAATTGTAGGTCAGCTCCACCATCGGCGCCGCGCCCTGCCTGGCCTGCGCCTCGTCGCCGGGGGCGCAGAGGAACACCAGGGTGAAGCGCCCGGCCGCATTGTCGATGCGCCGCGCTTCGGTGAGGCCCAGCTTGTCGCAGTAGAAGTCGATCGCCTTGTCGAGGTCGGCGACGCGCACCATGGTGTGCAGATATCTCATCGAGCGGAACCCTTCGCACCGTCCAGTCCGGCCTGTCCCTTAGCGCAATTGCGGGACGAAAGCCGAGCGGGATGTGAAGCTCGGTTTATCCAGCAACCCCGCTCATGCCTGCGCACGCCGGGACCAGACAGGGGCTGTTGCAAGAGCGCGCCTGCTTGAAAGGTTTGCGCGCGCGCCGCAGGCCGCCGTCCTAGATGTCTTCATGGTACAGTCTGCGTTCCAGAGGCTCGACCGGGCGGGCGGAAATGATGCGTAGGCGCTCGTCTCTCATTGTGTAGGCGACGTACAAAGCCTGTCGTAAGCCGTCCCGACCATCGCGTAGCGGGCCTCGCCACCCGCGCTCATAGGGTCGAACGACCAGACGGTCGCGGACGGGCTACGCGGGCGCGCGCGCCTGGAGCGGTACAACTGTCCCGTTTGCCTACGGCGCTCAGCTTCGCGTGAGCGCGGAAGTGGCTTGCATCGTCCAACCTGGTTGGCGCCCCCGCTCGTCGTGGGCAGAGTGATACTTGCGCCCCCTCCCCAGCGTCTGTAAGCGAGCCGCTTAACCTGAAGACTGGCCGACTCCGGGCGCGCGGCTTTCCGCGCCGCCCGCGAGCTTGCGCGAGAGAAAATGCGGAAGACGCTGAAAAACCTGTTCGGCCCCGAGCCGCCGACAAGCCAGGACGCGGCCGTTCGGGACGCTCTCACCGCACACGGCGACAGCGGCGAGCGGCCGCGCGAGACCACTTTCTACTTCTACGGCGGTGAGTTCGAGCGGCTCGCGGACGCGGCGCGGGAAGCCGGGTATCAGGCCCATTTGATGATCAAACAAGACGGCGCGATCCTGACGCGGGTCCTTCCGGTCGATCAGGAGTCGTTTGATCCGATCTCTGAGCAGATGGAGGCGTGGGCCAAAGCATACGGCTGTGACTATGACGGTTGGGAGACCGAGCTGACGGTCAAGCCGAACTGATGCCCAAACGCACCGACATCGGCTCGATCCTGATCATCGGCGCGGGGCCGATCGTGATCGGGCAGGCGTGCGAGTTCGACTATTCGGGGGTGCAGGCCTGCAAGGCGCTGAGGGCCGAGGGCTACCGGATCATCCTGGTCAACTCCAACCCCGCCACCATCATGACCGACCCGGGGGTGGCCGACGCCACCTACCTCGAGCCGATCACCGCCGGCATGGTCGAGCAGATCATCGCCAAGGAGCGGCCGGACGCACTGCTGCCCACCATGGGCGGCCAGACGGCGCTGAACGTCTCGCTGGAGCTGGAGCGGGCCGGCGTGCTGGCGAAGTACGGCGTCGAGATGATCGGCGCGCGGGCCGAGGTGATCGACAAGGCCGAGGACCGGCAGAAGTTCCGCGACGCCATGGACAAGATCGGGCTGGAGAGCCCGAAATCGCAGGTGGCCCACACGCTGGAGGAGGCGCTGGCGGCGCAGGCGGCGGTGGGCCTGCCGGCGATCATCCGGCCCTCGTTCACCCTCGCCGGCACCGGCGGCGGCATCGCCTACAACCTCGAGGAGTTCCGCGAGATCGTCGAGCGCGGCCTCGACCTGTCGCCCACCCACGAGGTGCTGATCGAGGAGAGCGTCCTCGGCTGGAAGGAGTTCGAGCTGGAGGTGGTGCGCGACAAGGCCGACAACTGCATCATCGTCTGCTCGATCGAGAACGTGGACCCGATGGGCGTCCACACCGGCGACAGCGTCACCGTCGCCCCGGCCCTGACCCTCACCGACAAGGAATACCAGCGCATGCGCACCGCCGCGATCGCGGTGCTGCGCGAGGTGGGCGTGGAGACCGGCGGCTCCAACGTGCAGTTCGCGCTGAACCCGGCCGACGGGCGCATGGTGGTGATCGAGATGAACCCGCGGGTGTCGCGCTCGTCGGCGCTGGCCTCGAAGGCCACCGGTTTCCCGATCGCCAAGGTCGCCGCGCGCCTGGCGGTGGGCTACACGCTCGACGAGCTGATGAACGAGATCACCGGCGCGACCCCGGCCTCGTTCGAGCCGACCATCGACTATGTGGTCACCAAGATCCCCCGCTTCGCGTTCGAGAAGTATCCGGGCGCCGAGCCGACCCTGACCACCTCGATGAAGTCCGTCGGCGAGGTGATGGCGATCGGCCGCACCTTCGCCGAGAGCCTGCAGAAGGCGCTGCGCGGGCTGGAGACGGGCCTTTCCGGCCTCGACGAGGTGGAGATCCCCGGCGCAGACGACGCGGAGATGGGCCGGGCGGCGGTGATGCGGGCGCTGGGGGTGCCGACGCCCGATCGCCTGCGGGTGATCGCCCAGGCCTTCCGCCACGGCCTCTCGGTGGCCGAAGTGGCCGGCGCCTGTTCCTACGAGCCCTGGTTCCTGCGACAGATCGAGCAGCTGGTGGCCGAGGAGGCACGTGTTCGCACCCACGGCCTGCCGGCTGATCCGACGGCGCTCAGGCGGCTGAAGGCGCAGGGCTTCTCCGACGCGCGGCTGGGGGCGCTGACCGGCCAGACCGAGGCCGAGGTCGCCAGCGTGCGCCGCAGCCTCGGCGTGCGGCCGGTGTTCAAGCGCATCGACAGCTGCGCCGCCGAGTTCGCGGCGGCGACGCCCTACATGTACTCCACCTACGAGACCGGGGCGCTCGGCCAGCCGGCCGAGTGCGAGAGCGAGCCGACCGGCCGCCGCAAGGCGATCATCCTCGGCGGCGGGCCCAACCGCATCGGCCAGGGCATCGAGTTCGACTACTGCTGCTGCCACGCGGCCTATGCGCTGGACGAGATCGGCGTCGAGTCGATCATGGTCAACTGCAACCCCGAGACCGTCTCCACCGACTACGACACCTCCGACCGGCTCTACTTCGAGCCGCTGACCGCCGAGGACGTGCTGGAGCTGATCGCCGTCGAGGCCTCGAAGGGCGAGCTGATCGGGGTGATCGTGCAGTTCGGCGGCCAGACGCCGCTGAAGCTGGCGCACCCGCTGGAGCAGGCCGGCGTGCCGATCCTCGGCACCACGCCCGACGCCATCGACCTGGCCGAGGACCGCGAGCGCTTCCAGGGCCTCTTGCAGCGGCTCGGCATCGCCCAGCCGGTCAACGCCATCGCCCGCACGCCGGAGGAGGCGTTCGAGGGCGCGCGGCGGGTCGGCTATCCGGTGGTGATCCGGCCCTCCTACGTACTGGGCGGCCGGGCGATGGAGATCGTCCGCGACGACGAGCAGCTCGGCCGCTACATCAGGAACGCCGTGCAGGTGTCGGGCGCCTCGCCGGTGCTGATCGACCAGTACCTCAGCCGCGCCACCGAGGTGGACGTCGACGCGCTCTGCGACGGCGAGAGCGTGTTCGTCGCCGGGGTGATGGAGCACATCGAGGAGGCCGGCGTGCATTCGGGCGACTCGGCCTGCTCGCTGCCGCCGTTCTCGCTCCGCCCCGAGACGATCGAGGAGATGAAGCGGCAGACCGAGGCGATGGCGCGGGCGCTGAACGTCCGGGGGCTGATGAACGTGCAGTTCGCCATCGAGGAGCCGCACGCCGCCGAGCCGCGCATCTTCGTGCTGGAGGTGAACCCCAGAGCCAGCCGCACCGTGCCGTTCGTCGCCAAGACCATCGGCGCGCCGGTGGCGGCGATCGCCGCCAAGCTGATGGCCGGCGAGAAGCTGTCGAGCTTCCATCTCGATGCCGACACCCACGACCACATCGCCGTGAAGGAGGCGGTGTTCCCCTTCGCCCGCTTCCCAGGCGTCGACACCATCCTGGGGCCGGAGATGCGCTCCACCGGCGAGGTGATGGGGCTCGACTGGCGGCGCGAGGGCGAGGACATGCTGCCGGCTTTCGCCCGCGCCTTCGCCAAGAGCCAGCTCGGCGGCGGCGTCGTGCTGCCGACGGCCGGCGGCGTCTTCGTCTCGGTGCGGGACGCCGACAAGCCGTGGATGGTCGAGCCCGTCCGCATGCTGATCGGCCGCGGCTTCAAGGTGATCGCCACCGGCGGCACCGCCGACTTCCTGGAGCGCGAGGGCTTTTCGGTGACGCGGGTGAAGAAGGTGCTGGAGGGCCGCCCGCACATCGTCGACGCGATGAAGAACGGCGACGTGCAGCTGGTGTTCAACACCACCGAGGGCCGGCGCTCGCTGGAGGACAGCTTCTCGCTGCGCCGCGCCGCCCTGATGATGAAGATCCCCTACTACACCACCGCCGCCGGGGCGCTGGCCGCCGCCCAGGCGATCTCCGCCCAGGCCGCCGGCGCGCTGGAGGTGCGGCCGCTGCAGAGCTACGGCTGATCTTCGGGACCCCGCGTCCTAAAGCACGCAGTCGGATGTGGCGATAAGGTAGAGGCCACTGCGAATCCGCTCGACCCCGACGATGTCGCATGCGAGGCCGCGCACCTGTCCCCAGCGGCTGGCCGCCGCAAACTTGATCGCCGGTGCGGGACCTTGGTCGAGCCAACCCGACGACGCTGGCGCCAGCGCGTCGTCCGAATCGACGACCAAGTAGGTGTCATCTCTCATCCCGCCCCACCCCGTTGCTTCCCAATGCCTGACGACTCGGGTTGGCCCGCTGGCGACCTCCTGCCCATGCCACGCCGACCAGGCGAGGACGCGAAACTCGTCGCGGACCGGCCGGCCGAAGGACTGGACACCGAGCGCCGCCGGCACCAACACCACAGCCGAGAGAGCGATGGCCGCCGCCAGCACGCGCCGCGGCTTGGCGACTATGGCGAGGATCGCAGCGCCGACGAGCAGCAACACAGTCAAGAGCGCAGCCATTGGCGTCCAGATCCAGAAGAAAGCGTCGGTATCTTCGATGATGACGTAGGCGCCGACCACTGCGAGGGCGGCGACGGGCGGAGCGAACCAGAGGACGGCGCGGCGCATAGCCGAGCCTTATAGAGCGAATACTTTGTATTGCAAAGTTCATTGGCGCTATTTCAGGCTCGCCGTCCTGCTGTAGCACCGCGGAAGAGAGGAAGCGGGTCAGCCGCGCAGGGCGACCCAGGCGTCCTCGCGGGCCTTTTCGGCGGCCTTCAGCGCGTCGTGGGCGGCGTCGACGGCGCCGTCGTGCTTGCGGCGTTCGGTGAGAGCGCGCTCGCGGGCGGCCTTGGCGACGTCCGGGCTGTCGAAGCGGGCGAGGACCGCGTAGTTGGTGTAGGTCACGCGCTCGTCGGACTCGCGGTCCGGATAGTAGCCGGTTAAGCCCTCAGGGGTTTCGGCCTCGATGTGGAAGATGTCGGCCCAGCCGGCGTGGTGGCCCATCAGCGCCCAGGGTTTGTCGATCTGGCCGGCCATTGCGGTCTCCCTGCGTGAGGGGCGAGTCTTCGCGCCGCCCGGCGCCGGGTCAAGCGCCGAGCGCCTGCGCCAGCTCGATGAAGCTATCGACCTGGTAGTCGAACGTCCCCGCCGCCGGGCGCGCCGCCTCGCGGCCGGGTCCGCGCTCCAGCGGGCGGTGGACGTAGGCGGTGCGCAGGCCCCGCGCGGCGGCCGCGGCGAGGTCCGCGGGGTGGGCGGCGACCATCAGGCACTCGGCGGGCGCCAGCCCCAGCAGCCGCGCGGCCGCGTCGTAGGCTTCCGGCGCGGGCTTGTAGGCGCGGGCGACGTCGCCGCCGAGGATGGCGTCCCAGCTCATCCCGGCGCGGCGGGCCATGTCGACGATGAGCCGCAGGTTGCCGTTGGAGAGGCTGCCGAGGATGAAGCGGCGGCGCAGGCGCGCCATGCCCTCCAGCACGTCGGGCCATGGGTCGAGGCGGTGCCAGGCGAGGTTCAGCTCGTCGATCTCGGCGTCCGTAAGGCCGGCGATCCCGCGCTCGGCCAGCAGCTCGACCAGGTTCTCGCGATGCAGCACGTCCAGGGTGACGAACGGCCGCTCGCCGCGGCTCACCTTGGCCATCGCCGGCAGGTAGCGGGCGCGCCAGCCGTCGGCGAAGGCGCCCCAGTCGAGCGCATGGCCCTTCGCCGCCAGCGCCCGCTCGGCCTCGCGCGCCACGCCGGCGCGCCAGTCGACCACGGTGCCGAACACGTCGAAGGCGAGGGCTTGGATCAAGCGGCGGCTCCTGAATCGCGACCCTGTTGCCAGCCGCCGCCGAAGGATTAGCATGCGACGTGGACGGGTCACGCCTGGGAGGGCGCCATGAAATCTACGATCGTCGCCTGTGCGCTGGCGCTGTCGGCGCTGTTCGCGAGCGCTGCGTCGGCCGATCCGGCCCCGAACGCTGCGTTCGCCTGGCAGGGAACCACCGGCTGGCTGCCGCTGGAGATCCGCTCCGACCACCACGTCTACCTGAAGGTCCAGGCGAACGGGCATGAGGCCGTCGCGATGCTGGATCCGAACACCCCCCACACCGTCGTCGACGCCGCCTTCGCGCAGACCATCGCCCTGAAGGCCGGCGACGCGCTGGAACTGGGGATGCCGCGGCTGGCGGTGCGGGGGCTGTCGCCGGCGGTCAAGGACCTCGCGCCGCTCAAGGCGGCGCTGCATCATCCGGTCGGCGTGATCATCGGCGCCGACGCCCTGTCGCTGGTAGTCGCCGACATAGACCTGCTCGGCCACCGCATCTCGCTGAACGACGAGTCGGGCTACTCCTTCCCGGACATCGCCCGGTTCACCCGCCTCGAGCACGACGGCGACGCCTGGCTGGTCCCGGTGTCAGTCGGCGGCGGCCGGTCGGCCCGGTTCGCCCTCGACCTCATCGCCAGCGACCAGGTGCAGCTGGCGCCCGACTACGCGCGCAGCCTCTCGCTGGAGCCGGTCGCCGCGCCGATGCTGGTGTCGGACGACGGCTCGACGCCGAACGGACACGTGACGCTGGACCAGATGAAGTTCGCCGGCGTGGTGCAGACCAATGTCGTCGCCGACGTGCCGCAACAGCTCCGGTCGGCTTACGCCGGCAAGGCCCAGGGCGCGCTCGGCGTCGGCACCCTGCGCAACTACCGGGTCATCCTCGATCTGCGCCACGAGCGGCTCTACAGCCTGCTGGTCGACCAGTCGGGCATGAACCTCAACATCTTCACGCTGCTGCAGCCGGCGACACCGGGCAACGCGGTGCCGAACTTCGGCCCGAAGGCAGGCGGCGGCTTCTAGGCGCCCGCGCCGAACATCTCCGGCGGCCAGTTGAGGTCGCGGGCGCGCTGGTTGGCCGGGCGGGCGGAGAGGCGCGCGTCGTAGGCCGCGAGCGCCGGCTCGGCCGGGATGCTGCCGCAGAAGAGGCCGATCGAGAGCACCGAGCCCAGCATCACGTCGGCGGCGGTGAAGCGCTCGCCGAGCAGCCACGGGCCGGCCGCGAGGGCGTCCGCGAGCTGCCGCACGACCAGCTCGTACGTCGGCCAGCCGAGGCCCCAGTCGTTCTTGACCGGGGTGACGGTGGTGAGCTGCAGCTCGCGCGCCGGCTCCAGCACCGCGGTGGAGTAGACCATCCACTTGAGGTAGGGCCCGCGCGCCGCATCGTCGACCCGCGGCGCCAGCTCGCCGTAACCGTAGCGGTCGGCGAGATAGAGGCAGATGGCCGGCGCCTCGCTGACCTTGGTCTCGCCGTCGCGCAGCGCCGGGGTGTAGCCGGCGGGGCTGACATCCAGCAGCTCCGGCGGGCGCGGACCGTTCGGCCGGCCGAGGTTGGCGTCGCGGTACGCCAGCCCCAGCTCCTCCAGCAGCCACAGCACCGGAAAGGCGCGGCTGGCGACGCGGCGGTAGAGGACGACGTCGCTCGCGGGTTGCTCCGCCATGGGTTTCCTTCGGGTCAGACTTGGCGCGTCCTGCCCGCCAACCTAGAACCGCGGAGCACAGAACGCCGTCAGGAGGACGCCATGGGTGGTCGGGTCGAGGGGAAGGTCGCGCTGGTCACCGGCGGGGCGAGCGGCATCGGCGCCGGCTGCGCCCTGCGCCTGGCCGAGGAAGGCGCGAGCGTCGTCATCAGCGACCTGCAGGACGCCAAGGGCGGCGAGCTGGTGGCCGAGATCACCAAGGCCGGCGGCAAGGCCCGCTACCTGCACCACGACGTGACCAGCGAAGACGCCTGGACCGGCGTCGTCGCGGATGTGGAGAAGGCCGAGGGCCGGCTCGACATCCTGGTCAACAACGCCGGCATCGGTATCGGCTGCCCGTCGATCACCATGATGAGCCTCGAGGACTGGCGCCGCCAGCAGGCGGTGAACGTCGAGGGCGTGTTCCTGGGGCTCAAGCATTCGCTGCCGCTGATGCGCAAGGCCGGCCATGGCGGCTCGATCGTCAACATGTCGTCTGTGGCGGGCCTCAAGGGCTCGCCGATGCTGGCGGCCTACTGCGCCACCAAGGGCGCCGTGCGGCTGCTGACCAAGGCCATCGCCATGGAGTGCGCCAACTTCAAGGACGGCATCCGGGTGAACTCGGTGCACCCGGGCATCATCGAGACGCCGATCTGGCTCTCGATCGCCGGCATGGGCCAGCCCGGCGCCAACGCCCCGCCCGACCTCGACACGATGAGCCAGACCGCCGTGCCGCTGGGCGTCAAGGGCGTGCCGGCCGACATCGCCAACGGCGTGCTGTGGCTGGCCTCCGACGAAAGCCGCTACGTCACCGGCGAGGAGCTGGTGATCGACGGCGGCCTCTCGGTGCGGTGAGGACGGCATTCGACCGGGACTGATCGAAGACGGAGGTTAATCGGCTAGTCGAAGACCTGCGCGGCGATCTGCGCACCGCTCGACGGCGAACGCTTGAGTCGACTGGCGGCGCGAAAAGCGATGACGGAAGCCGTGACGGCGCCGGCCCAACAGATGGTGATGGTGACGAGCGCAAGGACCCAGGGCCACAGCTTGAAGAGGGCCGCGCCGAACCGGAAGGTCAACGAGAAAAGCAATCCCGAAAGGCCGCCGACCACCAGCGTGACGAGCGCGGCGACCCCGCCCATCGCCACACATGCGATACGGCTGCGCGTGACCGCGACGGCGACGGCCGGCATCAACAACACAGCATAGATGGTCACTTTGCTGACGACGGCTTCGGCCGACCAGTCGGACGCGTTGACGGCCGCCGCCCAGGCTTCAGCGAAGGCAAACGTCGCGAGCGTCAACGCGATGTGGAACCACGTGGCCCGACGGATCAGCGATCGCGCCGCAACTGCGCTCGCATCCCCTGCATTCGCCCTAGTGGTCCGACGCACGACCGGCATAGCTCAAGCTAGGCTCGGCGCTCCTCGAATGCCAAGAGCCGAGGCCCGCTAGCCGCTCACCACCAGCACCGCGGCACCGGCGCCGATGAGGGCGGCGCTGGTGAGGCGGGCGGGCGTGGCGCGCTCCTTCAGGAAGACGATGGCGATCAGCACGCCGAACAGCACCGAGGTCTCGCGCAGGGCGGCCAGGCGCGGCAGGGCAGCGAGGCTGAAGGCCCAGAGCGCCAGGCCGTAGTAGACGATCGAGCCGGCGCCGGCGACGAGGCCGGCCCGCCATTCCGCCCGCGCCGCGAGGATGAACCGCGGTCCGCGCCGGAGGGCGAACATCGACGCGATGATCCCGCCGTCGATCAGGAAGATCCAGACGATGTAGCTGGGCGCGGTCGGCGCGGCGCGCACCCCTTGCGCGTCCGCCACGGTGTAGAGGGCGATGCAGGCGCCGGTGAGCAGCGACCAGAAAAGCGCGCGCCGGTCGATGTGGCGTCCGAGCGCGGCGATCATCACCCCGACGCCGACCAGGGCGACCCCCGCCGCGACCGGCAGCGAGATCGGCTCATGCAGCAGGGTGACGGCCACCGCGGACGCCAGCATGGGCGCGAGGCCCCGCATCATCGGATAGGCCACCAGCATGTCGGCGCGCTCAAACGCGCGGATCAGCGAGACCAGGTAGACGAGGTGGATCGCGCCGGATGCGGCCAGCCATGGCCACGCGTGGCTCGGCAGCGGCAGCAGGAAGGCGGCGGGGAGCACGATCCGGGCCGAGAAGCCGTCGATCAGGGCGCGGCTCGACATCTTGTCGTCGCCGGACTTGAGGACGGCGTTGACGCCGGCGTGGGCGGCGCCGGAGACGATCATCATCGCGCCGGCGAGCCCGGCGAGGCTCATCCCTTGCGGCGTTTCGACGAGGCGGCGGCCTTGCGGGCCTCGGCGATGGCCAGCGCGCGGCGCGCCCAGCCGCAGGCCTCGTCCGGATCATCGAGGGCGCCCTCGGGCAGCGACCAGTAGCCGGTCTCCTGCGGCACGCCCGCCTTTGGTCCGGCGCGTTCGGCATAGATCCAGGAGACCGCGCCGGCCGCCTTCAGCTCGGCCTTCAGCGGCTCGTCGGTGCGCAGGTAGATGCGGCCCTCGTCGATCAGCCCGAACATCGCCTTGCCGACGAAGAGGCCGACGCCGCCGAACATCCGCCGCGCCTCGACGCGGCCGATCCCCGAGAACAGATCCTGCGCGAAGGCCATGTCGGCGGCGGATTCGCTCATGGACCGGATTTGCGGACGCCCGGCCACGCTTGTCCACCCTGCCGGCCTAGCGGAGCGTGCGCCGCGTGAGCCCTAGTGTTTGTGGATGTACTGGGCGGTCTCGCCGCCCGGCGCCCGGGAGATCATCTCCACCAGCCAGCCGTGGGCCGGTAACTGGAAGCACATGTACTGGGCGTCGTAGGTGCGCAGCGTGTCGTCGGCGTAAGGGTCGGCGAAGTGGGTCAGCACCGTGTATCTGGCGTGCACCGGCCAGGCGTTGACGGTGTGGCCTCGCCCGCCGGCGTCGTTGGCGTAGACCGCCTCGAAGCGCTGCGGCCCGCCTATCTGGAAGCTGAGGAAGTTGACGGTGATGGTCTGGTCGGCGCCGCCCGGCGGGTAGTTGGCGCGGATCAGCTGCTGGCAGAGCGCCGGCGAGGCGGCGGTCTGCGCGCCGGCCGCGCCGCAGGCGCCGAGCGCGAGCGTCGCGGCCAGGGCGAGGCCGCCGGTGAGGGAGTTGCGGAGCATGGTGGGTCCTCTGGCGGGCAGGGTCGCTGGCGAGCAGCTTCGCCGCAACGCCGCCGCGCCACCCATCCCCTTTTGGGGGTAGCCGCGCCACCCTGGCGGATCAGGCCCACTCCACGTCGGCGCCCAGCGCGATCAGGTTCTCGACGAAGCCGGGATGGGCGCGCTTGATCGGGTCGGCGTTGAGGATTTTCGAGGCGCCTTCGATGCTGGCGGCGAGCATCAAGAGGGCGATAGCGACGCGGATGATGTAGGGGCTCTCGACCGTGGCCGGGACCAGCGGCTTGCCGCCGAAGGTGATCACCCGGTGCGGGTCGCAGCTCAGCGCATGGGCGCCGAACTTGGCCAGCTCCGAGGTCCAGCCGAGCGCGCCTTCGTAGACCTTATTCCAGTAGAGCATCTCGCCCTCGGCCTTGGCCCCGAGGGCGATGAAGATCGGCAGCAGGTCCACCGGCAGGTAGGGCCAGGGCGCGGCCTCGACCTTGGGCAGGATGTAGGCGGTGAAGGGATGGACCACCTTCAGCGGCCCCGGCGCGCGGGCGCTGGACCAGCCGTCCCGGTGGCTGACCTCGACGCCGAACTTGCCGAAGGTGCGGTCGATCAGCGGGAACTGGTCGGGCCGGGCGTTCCTCACCCTCACCTCGCCGCCGGTGATCGCCCCCAGGGCCATGAAGGTGGCGATCTCGTGGAAGTCCTCGGCGAAATCGTGCTCGGCGCCGCCGAGGCGCTCGACCCCTTCCACCACCAGTCGGCTCGTCCCCGCGCCGTCGATCTTCGCGCCCATCTTCTTCAGGAAGGCGCACAGCTCCTGCACGTGCGGCTCGGAGGCGGCGTTGGTGAGGGTGGAGACGCCCTCGGCGGTGGCCGCGCAGAGCACGAAGTTCTCGGTGGTGGTCACCGAGGCGTAGTCGAGCCAGTGGCTGGCGGCGGCGAACGGGCGCCCGTTGGTCCCGCGGTTGCTGAGCGCCAGCGCCCCCCGCTCGGGTGTCACCTCGACGCCGAAGGTCTGGAACACCTCGATGTGCGGGTCGATCTCGCGCACGCCCAGGGTGCAGCCCTTCACGTCGCCCTCGATGCGGGCCTCGCCGAGCCGGGCCAGCAGCGCCGGAATCAGCATGATCGACGAGCGCATGCCCTCCGGCAGCCGCGCGGCGGCGGTCCGCAGCCCCTCGCCGTGCCGCACCCGCAGGATGCGCGCCTCGAAATCGACCTCGACCTCGCTGCCGAGCCGCTGGAACAGCTCGACGATCTGCCGCGCGTCGGTGATGTCCGGCACGCCGCGCAGGGTGACCGGCTCGTCGGTGAGCAGGGTGGCGCAGAGGATCGGCAGCACGGCGTTCTTGTTCGCCGACGGGATCACGCTGCCCGAGAGCGGCCGCCCGCCGCGCACGATGAGATTGGCCAAGCCGCGCCCTGTGATTGGAGGGTGGAGGAGCCGCACCGTTAGCCGAAAGGCCGGCGCCGCGCGAGCCTTCGCGTGTCGGCCTTGAAACCAACGCCGCCGCTCCGCGGTTAGGGGGTGGCTGAGGGGCCCCATACCCGAAGGGAGCGGGCATGAAGGCCGTGCGCATCCACGAGTTCGGCGGACCCGACGTGCTGAAGCTGGAGGAGCTGGCCAAGCCGGCGCCCGACCCCGGCGAAGTGCTGATCGAGGTGCGCGCCGCGAGCGTCAACCCGGTCGACTACAAGATCCGCGAGGGCCGCTACCCGCCGGTGAAGGCCGACCAGCTGCCGGTGATCCTCGGCCGCGACGTGGCCGGGGTGGTGATGAAGACCGGCGGCGGCGTCGCCGGGCTGGCGGCGGGCGACGACGTCTTCGCCATGCTGCCGCCCGACCGCGGCGGCTACGCCGAATGGGTGACCGCGCCGGCGTCGCTGTGCGCCAGGAAGCCGGTGTCGCTGGGGATGATCCAGGCCGCGTCCGTGCCGCTGGCGGCGCTGACCGCCTGGCAGGCCCTCTTCACCCACGGCGGCCTGAAGGCCGAGCAGCGGATGCTGGTGCATGGCGCTTCCGGCGGCGTCGGCTCGTTCGCGGTGCAGTTGGCCCGGGCCCGCGGCGCCCAGGTCTACGCCACCGCCTCCACCGACAACCTCGCCTACGTCGAAAGCCTTGGCGCGGCGCGGGCGATCGATTACCGCCGCGAGCGCTTCGAGGATGTCGTGCACGACCTCGACCTGGTGCTCGACCTGGTCGGCGGCCAGGTCGAGGCGCGTTCCTGGCAGGTGCTGCGGGCGGGCGGGCGGCTGATCTCCACCGTGCAGCAGCCGGACGTCTCGCGCGCCGAGCAGGCCGGCGTCACCGCCGCGCGCTTCACCTGCCAGCCGGACGGGGCGCAGCTCGCCGAGATCGCGCGGCTGATCGACGAGGGCCAGGTGAGCGTGCGCGTCGACCAGGTCTACATGCTCGAGGAGGCCGCCGAGGCCGAGCGCCACCTGGAGGACGAGCATGTCACCGGCAAGCTGGTGTTGGAGGTGGCGCGGAACTAAAGGTTGGGCTCGGACGCTACCTGCGCCCCTGCCTCTTGAGTTTCACGCCAACCGCTCCTAGTCTTTTTCCCCCCGGACGTCCGCGCCCGCGGCCGGAGAGGATTCTCTTAAGAAGGGCGCTACGAGCCAACACCGGTATGGAAAAGGTTCCCATGACCGCCGAGGGCTATCAGGCTCTCGACGACGAACTGAAGCGTTTGAAGACCCAGGAGCGACCCACGGTGATCGCTGCGATCGCCGAGGCGCGCACGCACGGCGACCTGTCGGAGAACGCCGAGTACCATGCCGCCAAGGATCGGCAGGGCTGGATCGAGGGGCGCATCGCCGAGATCGAGGACCGCATCGCGCGGGCCCAGATCATCGACGTCTCCAAGCTTTCGGGCGACCAGGTGAAATTCGGGGCCACGGTCAGCGTGGTGGACGAGGACACCGAAGAGCCCGCCCGCTACCAGATCGTCGGCGAGCACGAGGCCGACGTCCGCTCCGGCAAGGTCTCGATCGCCTCGCCGATCGCCCGCGCCATGATCGGCAAGGAGAAGGGCGACGTCGTCGAGGTGAACACCCCCGGCGGCGTCAAGGCGTACGAGATCCTCAAGATCGAGTGGGTCTAGCCGCACCGCGCGGCCGATGATCCTCGCCATCCTGCAGGCGCGGACCGGCTCCAGCCGGCTGCCCGGCAAGGTGCTGCGGCCCCTCGCCGGCGCGCCGATGATCCTGCGCCAGATCGAGCGGGTGGCGCGCGCCCGGCGCATCGGCGCCCTGGTTGTCGCCACCAGCGACGAGGCCAGCGACGATGAGCTGGCGGCCGTGGTCGCCGGCGCGGGCGTCGCCGTGCACCGCGGCCCGCTGGACGACGTGCTGGCGCGGTTCGTCGGCGCGCTGGAGGCGTTCGGGCCGGCCGGCCACGTGGTGCGGCTGACCGCCGACTGCCCGCTCGCCGACCCGGAGGTGATCGACGCCACCATCGAGCATGTGATCGCCGCGGGCGCCGACTATGGCTCCAACACCCCGCCGCACCGCACCTTCCCCAAAGGCCTCGACGTCGAGTGCACGACCGCCGCGGCGCTGCGCGACGCAGCCGCCCGCGCCGCCAGCCCCGAGGAGCGCGAGCACGTCACCTGGTCCCTGCACCGCCGCAGCGACCTCTACCGCCAGGCCTACTTCAGCCAGGCCGCCGACGAAGGCGACGTGCGCTGGACGGTGGACTATCCGGACGACTTCGCTTTCGTGACCGCCGTGTACGAAGCGCTCTACCCCACGAATGCGGCGTTCAGCTCGGAGGACGTGCGCACCTTCGTCCGTGGACGGCCTGACCTGGCGATGCTCGGCGGCGAGCGGCGAGTGTGACCGCCTTCTCCCGCAAGAGGAGAAGGATGCTAAGCTCCTCGTAAAGCGGTGGAGAATCGGATGGCCCCGCGCGTCGATCTGCGGCCGGTGGCGGCGCACGACAGGGATCGCATCCTCGCCTGGCGCAACTCGCCCGACGTCCGCGCCTACATGTACACCGACCATCTGATCTCGCCGGACGAGCACGCCCGCTGGTTCGCCGGGCTGGCGGGCGACGAGACGCGCACCTACTGGATCATCGAGATGGACCAGGCCCCGGTGGGCCTCGCCAACCTCGCCGACATCGACCGGCGCAACCAGCGCTGCGCCTGGGCCTACTACCTGGCCGACCCGTCGGTGCGCGGCCTCGGCGTCGGCTCCTACGTCGAATACTGGGTGCTGGAATATGTGTTCGAGGGGCTGAAGCTCGCCAAGCTGTGGTGCGAGGTGCTGGCCTCCAATGAGGCGGTGTGGAAGCTGCACGAGAGCTTCGGCTTCTCGGTCGAGGCGCGCTTCCGCGGGCATGTGGTCAAGGACGGCGAGCGCGTCGACGTGCTGGGCCTGGGCATGCTGGCGCCCGACTGGCGGGCGCGGCGGGCGGCGATGGCCGAGCGGCTGCGGCTGCGGGGGTACGAGCCGCCGGTGGTCGGATAGGGCGTCTAGCATCGCGGCGCGGCTTAGCGCCCCCTCCACCACGCCGCTTCGCGTCGCGGTCCCCCTCCCCCGCTTCGCGGGGCAGGAACAAGGTCTTCGCTCCTCACCCGTACCGAAGAGTACGGGGGAGGTTGATCGGCGCGCTGCAAGCGCGTCGAGACGGAGGGGGCGCAAAGCCGGCGTCAACTCAAGCCAGGCGCGGCCGCAGCAGGCCCAGCACGGCGTCCGCCACCCGCTCGGCGCCGCGGCCGTCGCAGAGCTCGCTGGAGCGCTCGCCGAGGCGGCGGCGCACCGCGTCGTCGGCGACGAGCTGGTCCCAGGCCGCGGCCAGGTCGGCTTCGAAGCCGGCGAGGCGGGCGTCGAGCGCCAGCGTCGCGCCAGCGTCGGCCATCCGCTCGGCCATCGGCGCCTGGTTGTCGGCCAGCACCACGGTGACGGTCGGCAGGCCGAGGCAGGCGCGCTCCCAGACGCTGGAGCCTCCGGCCCCGACGGCGACGTCGGCCTCGGCGGTCAGCGAGACCATGTCCTCCACGTCGACGTGCAGGTGCAGCTCGGCGCAGCCACGGGCCAGCTCGGCGACGGCCGCGTGGCTGGGCGCGCCGGGGCCCAGCACCACGTCGAGCCGCACCTCGCCCAGCCGGCCGGCCAGGGCGGCGGCGCCGCGGGCGGTGACGGCCCCGACGTCAGTGAGGCCGAAGGCCATCAGCGCCCGGCGGACCGCGCCGTGGTGGGCGCGGCGCATCAGCGCCCGGGGCCGCGCGCCGGCGAACTCCGGGCGCACCAGCGCGTGGTCGGGGCCGACCAGTATCTGGCAGGTCTCGCGCACCAGGCCGCGGTAGTGGGCGCGGCGGCGGCCGAAGCCGGGATCGACCAGCAGGTCGCAGGCGTGCTTGCGGTCGGCCAGGTCGTCGATCACGGCGATGAAGCGGCTGAGGCCGCGCAGCTGCGTCTCCTCGGCGGCGCCGGCGCGGTAGTGGTCGACGACCACCAGGTCGGCGTCGAAGCGGTCGGCGAACTCGCGGCCGTAGGCGACGAGGCCCGCGAGGTCGTCGGCCTCGGCCATGGCCAGCAGCGCCTGGCCCCAGCCGAAGCGGCGCAGGATCGGCCCGGCGGCGCGGGACTCGACGAAGGCGCACTCGGCGCCGCGGTCGGCCAGGGCGCGGGCCAGCGTCAGGCACCGCATCACATGGCCGCCGCCGACCTGCGGCCCCGCGTCGGCGAAGAACAGGATGCGCGGCGCTGCGGTCACGGGCGGGATCGGCGGGCGGCGGCTGCGCAGGTCATCGACACTTCTCTCACGCCCGCGCCCTCGCCCTGGCGGGCGCACTGGCCTACATATTGGCCTCTGAATCGAGGGCAAAAAAGGCCGACATGTCCGAACCTCGCCGTACGCGTTGCCTCATCATCGGCTCCGGGCCCGCGGGCTACACCGCCGCCGTCTACGCCGCCCGCGCGCTGCTCGAGCCGGTGCTGATCGCCGGCCTGGCGCCCGGCGGCCAGCTGACCATCACCACCGACGTGGAGAACTACCCGGGCTTCGCCGAGGTGATCCAGGGTCCGTGGCTGATGGAGCAGATGCGTAGCCAGGCCGAGGCGGTGGGGGCCGAGATCATCGGCGACATCGTGGTGACGGCCGACCTGTCGCGCCGGCCGTTCCGCATCACCTGCGATTCGGGCGAGCGGTGGCTGGCCGAGACGGTGATCATCGCCACCGGCGCGCAGGCCAAGTGGCTGGGGCTGCCCTCCGAGCAGCAGTTCCAGGGCTTCGGCGTCTCCGCCTGCGCCACCTGCGACGGCTTCTTCTATCGCGGCAAGCAGGTGGTGGTGGTGGGCGGCGGCAACACCGCCGTCGAGGAGGCGCTGTTCCTGACCAACTTCGCCGAGAAGGTGACGCTGGTGCACCGGCGCGACGAGCTCAGAGCCGAGCGGATCCTGCAGGAGCGGCTCTTTGCCCATCCGAAGATCGAGGTGGTCTGGGACCATGGGGTCGACGAGGTGCTGGGCCACAGCGAGCCGATGGGGGTGACCGGCGTGCGGCTGAAGCAGGTGAAGAGCGGCGAGACCCGCGAGCTGGCGTGCGACGGCGTCTTCGTCGCCATCGGCCACGCCCCCGCCTCGGAGCTGTTCAAGGGCCAGCTGGCGATGGACGCCTCGGGCTACCTCGACGTGACGCCGGGCACCGCCTCGACGGCGATCGAGGGCGTCTACGCGGCCGGCGACGTCACCGACGACCTCTACCGCCAGGCGGTGACCGCGGCCGGCATGGGCTGCATGGCGGCGCTGGAGGCGGTGCGGTTCCTGGCCGAGAAGGACCACGAGGCCGCCCACAAGCCGCTGTCGCACCACGAGGCGGAGAGGATCGGCGTGTGGTGAGGCCGGCGACGGCCGCCGACTTCGCCGCGATCCGCCGTGTTGAAGTCGCCGCGTTCGGCCGCGAGGAAGAGGCCGGGATGGTCGAAGCAGCGCGCGCCGAAGGCGCGACGATGGCCGAGCTGGTGGAAGAGCGCGAAGGCCGGATCGTCGGCCACATCCTGATGAACCGGATGACCGTGACGCCGCAGCGGCTGATCGCCGGCCTGGCGCCGGTGGCGGTCGACCCGGCGTTCCAGGGTCGGAAAATCGGCGACGCCCTCTGCCGCGCCGGCATCGAGGCGGTGCGAGCGATGGGCGCCGAGGGCGTCGTGTTGCTCGGCCATCCGAACTACTACCCCCGCTTCGGATTCTCGACCGCGGCGACGGCGAAGATCGACTCGCCGTACGCCGGATCGCCCGCATTCATGGCGCTGGCGCTGGTCCCGGGCGCCTTCGACGGCCCGTTGAAGGTCGACTTCCCCGCCGCCTTCGACTGACGGGCCAGGCTTTTTTGGCCATGGAACACGGAGGCACGGACGGGCGACAGCCCTTCACTCACCCTCCATGTCATCCCGGAGAGCCCGCCGTCAGGCGGGACTCATCCGGGACCTACTCCCAACCATGGTGCTGAGGAGATCCCGGATGACTCCGCTGCGCGGGTCTCCGGGATGATGGGTGGACGGCCCCCCGACGGCATCGATGTGCCATGCTGGCCGTGAGTGGACCCAGCAGAGAGGAGACCGTCCGCCATGCAAGCTATCAGATTTGGGATCGACCTGGCCAAGAGCGTTTTCCAGGTTC
>DASXEN010000053.1:0-8918 GCA_036490095.1 Caulobacteraceae bacterium | reverse complement strand
GCAGCGGCCGATGCCGGTGAGGTCGAGCGTCGCCGCCGGCTTGTCGCTCAGCGCCTCGGCCAGCCGCTCGTTGGCCGTGCCCATCTCGATGGCCGTCCAGTCGCCGGTGCAGCGCGCGACGTCGCCGCTCTCGCCCTGGCTGAAACTGAAGTCGGCGGCTCGCGCCATCGCCTCGGAATCTCCCGTTCGGCGGCGAGCCTAGTGTCAAATGCCGCTCGCGTGAACGCCCAACGAGCTTTGCCGCCCCAACGACGCCGACAAAGCTGAAAGCTTGGCCGCCGATTTGGTTGCGTCGGGGGCCTCGCTCGGTACGGCGAGGCGCGATCCCCTCACCCTCCCATCGCTGCGCGATGGGCCCCTCCCTCTCCCGATGGGAGAGGTAAGGTGAGGGCCGCCTACACCTCTCCCATCGGGAGAGGGAGGGGCCCGCGATGCGTCAGCATCGTGGGAGGGCGAGGGGATCGGGCGCGGGCGGCCCCATCCTCGCCCTTAGCCCTCCGCGGCGCGTGGGTGATTGGGGGCCGCGTCGGCCGCCTAGTTGAACAGCGGGTCGCCGGGCTTGCAGGGCCCCAGCCGGCGCGAGACCGAAGTGCTGTCGGTGTCGGGCAAGGGCGCGAGCTTGCCGTTCAGCGGCACGGCGCCGCCGTGGCTTTGCGACCTGCTCGTCATCGTGTCCGGCGCGGTCACCGTCGTGGTGCTGGCGATGGTCATCAGGCTGCCCCCGACGGTGCAGGACATCGAGGACGAAGTCACCGGGCCGACCGTCGTGTAGCGGTTCATCTTGCAATTGCCGCCCGGTATCGTGGCCATCGAGTGCAGCATGAAGGCCTGGTCGATCACCAGATCCTTCCGGAAGCAGACCAGCGTCGGGCGGCCGGTGTCGATGGTCGTCTGCCATTCGCCTGCATGCCGCACCGGCGCGGCCGAGGCGGCGCCGGCTGCGGCGGCGAAAAGCGTAGCGATCACCATCGTGCGTCCCAGCAAGGCGCGCCTCCTCTGCGGTCAGGGTGGGCCGACCCTAGCCGAAGCGTCGCCGTGGTCTATGTCATTCTTGGCCGCCGGGGCCGCCGCGCCCGCGCTCAGCCCTTCGAGCGCGGCGCGTGGGTGATGCGCAGCAGGTTGGCGGCCCCGGGGGCGCCCATCGGCGGGCCGGCGATGATCAGCACCCGCTCGCCGGCGCCGGCGAGGCCGAGCTCGGCGGCGAGGTGGGCGGCGTCGTCGGTCATCGCGGCGATGCCGCGCGGCTGGGTGGCGACGCGCGGCTCCAGGCCCCAGACCAGGCCCAGGCGCCGCGCCACCGCGTCGTTCGGGGCGATCGCCAGCACCGGGTGCAGCGGCCGCTCGCGCGCCACCCGCCGGGCGGTGCCGCCGGTGGTGGTGTAGGCGACGATGCAGGCGGTGGAGCGGGCCTCGGCGGCGCGGCTGGCGGCGGCGATCAGGGCGTCGACGTCCTCGTCGGCGTCGCCGTGCTCGGCCCGCATCAGGCTGGGCCAGCTGGGATCGGCCTCCACGCGGCGGATGATGGCGTCCATCATCATCACCGCCTCGCGCGGATAGGCGCCCACCGCCGATTCCGCCGACAGCATCAGCGCGTCGGCGCCCTCGTAGACGCCGCCGGCCACGTCCGAGGCCTCGGCGCGGGTGGGGGCGGGGGCGTTGATCATCGATTCCAGCATCTGGGTGGCGACGATCACCGGCGTGCCGCGGCGCCGCGCGGCGCGGACGATCTGCTTTTGCACCACCGGCACGTCCTCGGGCGCCAGTTCGACGCCGAGGTCGCCGCGCGCCACCATCAGCCCGTCGGAGACGTCGAGGATGGCCTCCAGGTCGTTGACCGCGGCCGGCTTCTCGATCTTGGCCAGGATCGAGGCGCGGCCGTTGACGATCCGCCGCAGCGCCGCCATGTCGCCGGCGTGCTGCACGAACGATAAAGCCAGCCAGTCGACGCCGATGCGCATCGCGTACTCGGCGTCGGCCTGGTCCTTGGAGGTCATCGCCGGGACCGGGATCATCACCCCGGGCGCGGCCAGGCCCTTGTGGTCGCTGAGCGCCTCGCCGGCCTCCACCTCCACCTCGGCCGAGTCGGACTTCGCAGTCAGGACCCGCAGGCGCACCTTGCCGTCGTCCAGCAGCAGCAGCATGCCCTCGCGCAGCACCCGGAACACCTCGGGATGGGGCAGCTGCACGCGCCGGCGGTCGCCGGGCGTCTTGTCGAGGTCGAGCCGCAGGCGCTGGCCGGGGGCGATGTCGATGCGGCCGGCGGCGAAGGCGCCCAGCCGGAACTTCGGCCCCTGCAGGTCGCCCAGCGCCGCCAGCGGCCGGCCGATCTCGGCTTCGGCGCGGCGCACCGCCTCCAGCGCTCGCGCATGGTCCTGGTGGCTGCCGTGGCTGAAGTTCAGCCGGAACACGTCGACGCCGGCCTCGGCCAGCGACAGCACCATCGCTGGCGAATGGCTGGCCGGCCCCAGTGTGGCGACGATGCGCGTGCGGCGCCTGCGGATCATGCGGCGGAAACCCCGGAAGCGGGCTTGGGGATGCGTGTAAGGGCGCCTCTATCCGCTCCGGGCGCCGCCTGCTAGAGGGACCCGCCATGCGTGTGGGCGTCCCCAAGGAAATCAAGACCCTCGAATTTCGCGTCGGCGCGACTCCAGGATTGGTGCAGCGGCTAGTGCAGGAGGGCCACCAGGTGTTCGTCGAGGCTGGCGCCGCCGCCGGCATCGGCATCGCCGACCAGGCCTACGCCGACCTCGGCGCGACCATCCTGCCCGACGCCGACGCCGTGTTCGAGGCCGCCGAGCTGATCGTGAAGGTGAAGGAGCCGCAGGCGATCGAGATCGCCCGGCTGAAGCCGCGGCACGTGCTCTTCACCTACCTGCACCTGGCGGCGGACCGCGACCAGACCGAGGGGCTGATGGCCTCGGGCTGCACCGCCATCGCCTACGAAACGGTCACCGACCGCTGGGGCCGGCTGCCGCTGCTGGCGCCGATGAGCCAGGTGGCCGGGCGCATGGCTGTGGACGCCGGCGCCTACCACCTGCTGAAGCCGCACGGCGGGCGCGGGGTGCTGCTGGGCGGCGCGCCGGGCGTGCCGGCGGCGCGGGTGGTCATCCTGGGCGGCGGCGTCAGCGGCAAGCACGCCGCCGAGATCGCCATCGGCCACCGCGCCGACGTCACCCTGTTCGACATCTCGGCCCAGCGGCTGGAGCAGCTCGACGACCAGTTCGGCGGGCGGCTGAAGACCGCCTTCTCCACCCACGACGCGGTGGCCGAGCTGCTGCCGACGGCGGACCTGGTGATCGGCTGCGTGCTGATCCCCGGCGCCGCCGCGCCGAAACTGGTCACCGGCGCCGACGTGGCCCGCATGCGCGAGGGCGCGGTGCTGGTCGACGTCGCCATCGACCAGGGCGGCTGCTTCGAGACCAGCCACCCCACCACCCACGCCGCGCCCACCTTCACCGTCGACGGCGTCGTCCACTACTGCGTCGCCAATATGCCCGGCGCCGCCCCGCTCACCTCCACCTACGCCCTGGCCGCCGCCACCGCCCCTTATGTCTCCGCACTGGCCGGCAAGGGCGTCGACCAGGCGCTGGCGGAGGACCCCGGCTTCGCCGAGGGGCTCAATATCCAGGCGGGCCGGGTGACCCACCCGGCGGTGGCGGCGTCGCTGGGGCTGTAGGGGCGCCGCGAGGGCGCAGCCTGCTTTCGAGCGCGTTGAATCTTGACGGAGTTGGCCCTCCGAGAGCTCCTTCTCCCCTTGCGGGAGAAGGTGGCGCGCAGCGCCGGATGAGGGGTCGACGGGCGTTGGAGGTTAGCCTTCAGCAGGCAAATCAGCGACTTCGGCGCGACCCCTCATCCGACCCGCTCCGCGGGCCACCTTCTCCCGCAAGGGGAGAAGGAGCCGTGAGCCGAGTCCAATCAAAATCGACCGCTAGGCGCGGACCGCCTCTGCCACTTCGGCTTCCTCCGCCGCGCCAATGGCTGTGTTCAACGCTTCGAAGAGGCGGGCCGCTTCGATCGGCTTGGCGACCCAGCCGTCCATGCCGCGGTCGCGGTAGGTGGCGGTCTGGTGGGCGAGGGCGTCGGCGGTCAGGGCGATGATCGGGGTGCGGGCGCGCCCGTCGCTCAGCTCCTCGGCGCGGATGGCGGCGGTGGCGGCGATGCCGTCCATCTCCGGCATCTGGATGTCCATCAGGATCACGTCCCAGGCGCCGGTGCGCCAGGCGTCGAGCGCCAGGCGGCCGTTGGAGACCACGGTCGGCTCGACGCCGACCTGGGCCAGCAGCGTCTTCAGCACCAGCTGGTTGACCGCGTTGTCCTCGGCGGCGAGCACCCGCAGCTGGGCGCCGTCGACCGTGTCCGCGGCAGGCGCCGGCTGCGCCGTCGGCGTGGGGGCTGGCGCGGCGGCGCGGGGCAGGGGCAGGTCGACGATGAAGGTGGAGCCGGCGCCGAGTTCGCTCTCGGCGCGGATCTCGCCGCCCATCATCTGCGCCAGCTCGCGGCAGATGGCGAGGCCGAGCCCGGTGCCGCCGAAGCGGCGGGTGGTGGAGGCGTCGGCCTGCTCGAACTTGTGGAAGAGGCGCGCCAGCGCCTCCGGCCCCATGCCGACGCCGCTGTCGACGACCCTGATGCGCAGCCCGTCCGCCCGCGCGCTGATCTCGCCGCGGACCTCGCCGCGGGTGGTGAACTTCACCGCGTTGGAGAGCAGGTTGTAGAGGATCTGCCGCACGCGGGTGGGATCGCCGCGGTAGCCGCCCTTGGCCTCGGGCTGCACGCTCAGCGAGAAGCCGAGGCCCTTGCTCTCCGCCAGCGTGGCGAACACCGCCTGGGCGCCGCCGGCGAGCTCGCAGAGGTCGAAGACGCTGTCCTCCAGCTCCAGCTTGCCGGCCTCGATCTTGGAGATGTCGAGCACGTCGTTGAGGATGGCGAGCAGCGCCTGGCCGGACTGCTGGATCACCTCCAGCCGCTCGCGCTGGGCGTCCGGCAGGCCGTCGGCAGCCATCGCCTGGGCCATGCCCAGGACGCCGTTCAGCGGGGTGCGGATCTCGTGGCTCATGGTGGCCAGGAAGGCGCTCTTGGCCTGGCTGGCCGCGGCCGCCGCCGCTTCGCGCTCGGTGGCCAGCGCGCGGGCCTGCCGCAGCGCCGAGCGCGACGCCGCCAGCGACTGGCGCGCGGCGCGCAGGAAGTTGTAGACCGCCACCGCGCCGGCCGCGAAGCTGAGCGCCAGCCACAGGTCGCCATGGGAGATGCCGGGCGCGACGGCGCCGGCGCCGATGTAGGCCAGCACGGCGATGTAGGGCGCCACCACCGCCAGGAACACCCGCGGCGCAGCGTAGTACTGCATCAGCACGTAGACCATCGAGATGAAGAACATCACCACGGCGAACAGCTGGGCGCTGTCGGCGACCGACTGCCAGAGCACCACCGCCCAGCCCGCGTAGATCGCCGAGTTGACGATGGTGGTGGCGAACAGCGCCCGGGTCAGCGCGCCGCGGCGGCGCCCGCCGACGCCGGGCCGGACCTGGTCGGCCAGCCAGAAGCCCATCACCGCGAAGGCGGTGGCGGTCAGCGCCCAGGCCAGCGACCACGGCGCCGGCACGAAGGCGATCGAGCCCACGCACATCGCCGCGCAATGGATCATCCGGTTGCGCAGGTTGCGGTTCGAAGCCACGAACAGCCGGAGCGACTCTTCGGAGAAGAAGCCGCCCGGCGTCGGCCGGCTGGCGCGCTGCCCCATCATCCTCCCCCGAGGTAGGGGCCAGAAGCTGCAGCGTCAGCGTTAAGGATTGCTTGCCGACCGGCCGAGTGCGGCGCCGTCGCGCATGGGACGGCGGCGAAAGCTTGGCGAAAGGCCTTGCCAAACCCGCCGCTCACACCAAAGTCATCAGTGTTTGGTAGGGACGGTCGTGTCCTATCGTAGAGTTGTGCGTATAGACAACTGCTAGAGGAGTGCGGGTCCGCGTCCGCGTGTGGGGGACGCGCGGATGCCTGCCCGCGTGGCTGAGGCGGCATCAAGCGTTCGCATGACGGACGAGACGATCATCCCTGCGCGCCGGGGGCCGAGCCTGCTGATGGCCGTCGGCGTGGCGGTGGCGCTGATCCTCGCAGGGCTGGTCATGGCGCTCTACAACGAGAGCCAGGCCAACGCGCAGCGGCTGAAGAACGTCGCGGTGCAGGCGCACATCCTCGCCGCCAGCGTCGCCGCGCCGCTGACCTTCGACGACGCCGCCACGTTGCGCGAATACGTGGACGCGCTGCGCGCCGACCCGGAGGTGGAGGCGGCCGGCGTCTACGGCCCCCGCGGGACCCTGGCGGCCGGCTGGGTGCGGGGCGGGACGGCGCTGCCGGCGGTCAACCGGCTGGCCGGGCCGACGACGTCGCAGACGCGGCTGGCGGTCACCGCGCCGGTGACGGGCGCTGCGGCGCCGATCGGCTCGGTCTACCTGCGCACCATCCAGGACGGCTGGTCGCGGCGGCTGACGCGCTACAGCGGCGCGGCGCTGCTGGTGCTGATGGCGGCGGTGCTGATCGCCGGGCTCGGCGCGTCGAACGCCTCGCTGGCGGCGGCGCAGAGCAAGCTGCGCCAGGAGATGGGCGAGCGGGTGCGCGCCGAGGCGGCGCTGCGCGACAGCCAACGGGCCGAGGCGGAGATGCAGCTGGCGATGGCGCAGGAGCGCGGCCGCCAGGCGCTGGAGCAGTCGGAGGCGCAGCTGGCCTTCGCCCTGCGCGCCGGCGGCCTCGGCAGCTGGTCGCAGGACTTCCGCACCGCCGCCTTCGACGCCTCGCCGCTGTTTCTGGCGCATGCCGGCTTCCCGTCCGGCGAGACGCCGGCGACGGCGGCGGAGGTGTTCTCCCACATCCACCCGGACGACCGGCGCGAGCAGCTGCGCCGGCTGCTGAACGCGATCACCGAGCACGGGGTGCTGGAGACCGAATTCCGCACCGCCGGCGCCGACGGGGCCCAGCGCTGGATCCTGGTGCGCGGCCGCGCCGACTACGACACCGCCGGCTCGCCGCTGCGGATGGCCGGCTTCTCGATGGACGTCAGCGACCGCCACGCCTCCGACGAGCGCCAGCGGCTGCTGCTCGACGAGCTCAACCACCGGGTCAAGAACACCCTGGCGGCGGTGCAGTCGATCGCCCTGCAGACCGGCCGCGCCGCCGACACCGCCCGCGCCTTCGAGAGCGCCTTCATCGCCCGCATCAACGCGCTGGCCCGCGTTCACGACCTGTTGACCCGCGTCGCCTGGGAGGGGGCGTCGCTGAGCGAGGTGGTGGCCCAGACGCTGGCGCCCTACCTGGCCCGCAGCGACACCCCGCGCGCCACCTTCTTCGGCCCTGAGATCCGCCTAGGCCCCAACGCCGCGGTGACGCTGGCGATGGCCTTCCACGAGCTGGCCACCAACGCCGCCAAGTACGGCGCGCTCGCCGCCGACGACGGCCGGGTGGAGGTGGAGTGGCGGATCGACGAGGCGGAGGGCGCGCCGGCGGTGGACCTCTGCTGGTCCGAGCGCGGCGGCCCGCCGGTGGCGCAGCCGACGCGGCGGGGCTTCGGGCTGCAGTTCCTGGAGCGCGCGCTGGCGCGTGAATTCGACGGCTCCGTAAATCTGCGGTTCACCCAGACTGGGCTAAATTGTCGCATGCGCCTGCCCTTCTCGGCAAAGTTGCGCCTTGCTGCGTGATGCCTGACGTCGATCCGCTTACCGGACTGCGCCTGCTGGTCGTCGAGGACGAAGCTCTGGTTGCGATGGAGCTCGAGGACATGCTGGACGAGCTTGGCTGCGTCGTCGTCGACGTGGCCGGCACCGTCTCGCGCGGCGTGGCGCTGGCGGGCGACCGCGGCGTGCCGCTCGACGGGGCGATCCTCGACGTCAACCTCGGCGGCGAGAAGGTCTATCCGGTGGCCGAGCGGCTGGCCCAGCGCGGGGTGCCGTTCGTCTTCTGCACCGGCTACGGCCTCGACGGCATCGCCCGCCACTTCTCCCACGTGCCGACGCTCTCCAAGCCTTACAGCCAGCGCCAGCTGCACGACCTGCTGGTCAGCGGCCTGTTCGACGAGCCGCGCGCTTGACCCCGCTCAGCCGGCGATGCGGCGCACCGGCTTGCCGGCTGGCGCGCGGACCTCGCGTTCCGACGGCAGATAGCGTCCGAAGTCGCCCGGATGGATGAACTCGCTGCGGAACCAGGGTTGTTCTGCAGGATCGAAGACCTGGTCGAGCCAGTCCCTGGCAAGCTTCACCCGCCGGTGACGTTCGACCATCGGTCGATGGCGCAGAAACACGGCCAGGTGGCTGAAGGGCTCGACGTCGAGCATCACCAAGTCCGGCGCGATGGTGACCACGTATGTCGGCAAGGCGCCGATGCCGCCCCCCGCGCGGATGGCCTGGAACGTCACCGCGCTCGAGTTCGACACGAAGTGAGACCCCGCGAGCGTGGCCGCGGCGCTGGCCAGCGGGTTCAACTGGGACCGCTGCGCATGCGGCCCGGTGAACCGCACGCAGCGGTGCTGCGCCACCTCGGCCATGGACTTCGGCGTCCCGTACAGATCCAGGTACCTGCGTGAGGCGAAGGCCGCGTAGTGAAGCGTGGCGATGGGAGTCGAGACCAGCTCAGGCGACGAAGCCTCTGCGAATTCGAGCGACAGATCCGGCTCGATCTCGGGGCCCCCGGGCATCCCGCAATCTATGGTGAGATGCACCTGCGGATTGGCGTTTTGGAAGTCGGGCAAGCGGGAGGCGAGCAGGAAGGCGGCTATCCCGTCCGGAGAGCTGAGCCGCACGCGCCCGGCATGACTGGCGTCATGGCCGGCCACGTCGCGAACGATCGACCCGCCGAGCCGCGCCATGCTCTGAGCCCGGTTGCGGACGACGACGCCGGCCTCGGTCAGCACGATCCCGCGCGAACTGCGATCGAATAGCCGC
>DASXEN010000131.1:0-5158 GCA_036490095.1 Caulobacteraceae bacterium | reverse complement strand
GGTCGCGGCGCCTATAAGTCGGTGCTTCGCACCTCATCAAAGGCGGCCGAAACACCCACCGTGCTGAAATCGATCTTCACCTGGTGGAACTCGGCCACCATCGGCATCCGCTTTACCGTGGCCCGGCGCGGCGTCTTCATCGGCGAGGACGACTACGGCAGCCGCTACTACGAAGCGCGCGACGCCAAGGACAGCTACGACGGCCGCAAGCGCCGCTGGGTGATCTATCGCGGCTATGCCGACGCCTCGAAGGTGCCGGCCGAATGGCACGGCTGGCTGCACTACACCTTCGATGATCCGCCCACGACCCACCCGCTGCTGCGCCGGGCCTGGGAGAAGGATCATCAGCCCAACCTCACCGGCACGGTCCACGCCTGGCGTCCGAAGGGCTCCATCGCCCGGGGCGGCGAGCGGCAGGCGGCCAGCGGCGACTACGAGGCCTGGAAACCCGAGTGATGCGGCGCGCGCGCCTGGGGCTCGGCCTCGCCGCGGGCGTGGCCATCGCCGCCGTCGCCGGCGTGGTGGTGATCGCGCAGCCGACCGGTGGCGACTCCAGCGGCGCGACCTCCAGCCAGGCGCCGGCGCCGCCGGCCAGCCCGCCGGTGGTCGATACGCCGCCCGCGTCCGCCACGCCGCCGGATAGCACCGACCAAACCCCTCCGCCGCCCAAGCATCCGAAGCCCGCATCCACCAACAGCCTCGCCCCCAAGCCGGCTTCGCCGCCGCCACCGCCACCACCGCCGCCTGCGGCGCCGCGGCCGGTGCGCGCGCCCTTCGCGGTGCTGCAGGGCCTCGATAAGGTGACGGCCGAGACCATGCGCTTCGCCGCGCCGGTGGGTCAGCCGGTGCGCTACAAGAACCTCGTGTTCACGGTGAAGGCCTGCGAGACCAGCGGGCTTGGCCAGGCCGAGCCGCAGTCACAGGCCTATGTGGTGATCGTGTTCGCGCCCTTCGCCACCGGCGGGGTCGCCGCGCCGCCGCCGAAGGTGGTGTTCAAGGGCTGGCTGTTCGCCAACTCGCCCAGCCTCAACCCGTTCGTCCACCCGGTCTACGACGCGTGGCTGATCGCCTGCATGGACCAAGCCCCGCCCAAGTAGTCGCCGGCCGCGCCGAAGTCGGCCTGGACGGCCAGCGCCTTGGCGAGGCGGCGGCCATATTCCGCGCGGCTGATCTCCTCGGCCCCGAAGCTCGACAGGTGGTCGGTCAGGAACTGGGTGTCGAGCAGGGTGAAGCCGCCGGCCTTCAGTCGGGCCACGAGGTGGACCAGCGCCACCTTGCTGGCGTCGCGCTCGACCGAGAACATGCTCTCGCCGAAGAAGGCCGCGCCGATCGCCAGGCCGTAGAGGCCGCCGACCAGCCGCCCGTCCAGCCAGCTCTCGACGCTGTGCGCCAGGCCGCGGGCGAAGAGGGCGTCGCACATCTGCTGGATCGGCTCGTTGATCCAGGTCTCCATGCGGCCCTCGCGTGGCGCGGCGCAGGCGGCGACCACCGCATCGAAGGCGGTGTCGACGCGCACCTCGAACCTGTCCGAGCGCACGGTGCGCGCCAGGCGGCGCGAGACGTGGAAGCCGTCCAATGGCATCACCCCGCGCTTGGCCGGATCGACCAGGAAGACGCGGCGGTCGTGGCGGGCATCGGCCATCGGGAAGACGCCGCGCCGATAACAGGCGATCAGGTCCTCGATGGAAAACGCGTCAACGCCCGGCCGGCTCATTTGGGCCCTTGCGTCTCCAGTTCCGCGATCCGCTCGGCGTAGAGCGCGCTGAGCGCGGCGACATCGGCGGCGCTCGCGTCGCGCTTGGCGAACCAGGCGCGCTGTTCGTCGCTGAGTGCGTCGGTATCCGACGAGCGGGACGCGGCGTCGGCGTAGGCCACCGACATGTCGTGGTCGGCTTGCGAGAGCGATGGCGTATTGCAAATCAGCTCCAGCACGGCGGTGTCGGCGCCGGTGCAGTCGAAGCTGGGCGGCGTCGCGGCGGCAAGGTCCGGCTGCTGCGGGCCGCTGACGTAGCCGTTCTGCAGCAGGAAGGCGGCCAGCGCGTCCGGCATGTTGGCGTAGGTGCGCGCCTGGCCGGCCGGGCAGGGGTTCGCGCCCGCGACCAGGCACTGGGTCGGCCAGGTCCAGTTGGTGGCCTGGTCGTAGTTCGCCAGCATGATTCGCCAGGCCCAGCCGTAGAGGCCGAGCCGCGCGGCATCGGCGACAAAGGCCGCGCAGGCGCCGTTGCCGTGCTTCAGGCAGGCCGCGTCCTGCGCCTTCATGTCCTTGCGGAACAGCTTGGCGTAGCGAGGCTGGGCCGACATGTCCAAGGTCTGGCCGTTCTGGATGTCGAAGACGCGGGGCGGCTCGGCGCCGCTGGCCGGGTCGCTGAAGGCGCCGGCGAAGCGGTCGTCCGCCATCACGAAGTCGAGCACCCCGTCGCCGTCGACGTCGCGTGGGAAGCTGGCCAGGGTCTCGCCCTGGAACTGGCCGAGGTCGAGGCCGGTCCAGCCGTTCGTGCCCAACTCCAGCAGCCGGATATGGTCGCAGCAGTGCGCGCCGCCGGTGCTGGTGGCGAAGATCACCTGCGGACCTTCGACGGCCGGGTCGATATGGCCGACCCCGATGCTGGCGGCCACCCCCTGCGGGTTGGCGTCGCCCGCGATGTCGCCGGCGTGCCCATCCGGCGCGACGACGTGCAGCACGGGAACCGCGCCGCCAGGCTGCGGGCGCGATGAGAGGGTCAGCAGCAGGCCGTCGATCGAATAGGTCTTCGGATCGCCGTCATGCGCCGGCTGCCAGTTGATCATGGTGTCGATGGGGCTGGGCGGCACGTGCGGGGCCGGCTTCGCGAGCGGCGCTGCCGGCGGCGGCTGCGGCGCGAAGAGGTGGTTCAGCCAGCCGCCCTGGTGCAGCAGGAAGGCAGCGATGGCGAAGGCCGCGAAAACGCCCAGCGCGGCTCCCACCCAGATCACCGCACCGGACCGCGAGCGGCTGGCCCTGGCCGGCAGGGCGAGGTCGAGCGGCGCGTCGGGCTCAAGCGGCGGGCGCGGCGTCGCCTCGTCCGCAACGGGCTCTGGCTCCGGCGCAAGCGGCGTGGCTTCGACCAGCCGCTGGCCGCAGGCGCGGCAGAAGCGGGCTTCGGCGCGGTTCGGCTGTCCGCACGCAGCGCAGGTCAACCCGGCGGCGGGTTGGACGGGGGGCTCTTCAGCCGGGGTGGCGTCGTCAGGCGCCATTCCACCTCCAGGACGCGGGAACTTGGCCGCGCCCCAGTATCGCTAAGCGCAAGCCGCGCGTCAGCGGTTTCCCTTCAGCCAGTTTTCCAGCCAGTGGATGTTGTAGCGGCCGGCGATGATGTCCGGCTCGCTCATCAGGTCCTGGAAGAGCGGGATGGTGGTCTCGATGCCGCCCACCACCATCTCGTCGAGGCAGCGCTTCAGCCGCGCCAGGCACTCGGTGCGATCGCGGCCGTGCACGATCAGCTTGCCGACCAGGCTGTCGTAGAAAGGCGGGATCGAATAGCCGGCGTAGATGCCGGAATCGAGCCGCACTCCCAGGCCGCCCGGCGCGTGGAAGTCAGTCACCATGCCGGGCGAGCCGGCGAAGGTGCGCGGGTTCTCGGCGTTGATCCGGCACTCGATCGCGTGTCCCTCGAAGGTGACCTCGCCCTGGGTGAACGACATCGGCAGGCCCGCCGCGATGCGGATCTGCTCGCGCACCAGGTCGATGCCGGTGATGGCCTCGGTGACCGGGTGCTCGACCTGCAGGCGGGTGTTCATCTCGATGAAGAAGAACTCGCCGTTCTCGTACAAGAACTCGATGGTGCCGACGCCGAGGTAACCCAGCGCGCCGATGGCGCGGGTGACGACGCCGCCGATCTTCTCGCGGATGGCCGCGTCGATGGCCGGGGAGGGGGCTTCCTCCATCACCTTCTGGTGTCGCCGCTGCAGCGAGCAGTCGCGCTCGCCGAGGTGGCAGACCGCGCCGAAGCTGTCGGCGATGACCTGCACCTCGATGTGGCGCGGGGTGGAGAGGTAGCGCTCCAGGTAGACCGAGTCGTCGCCGAACGCGGCCTTGGCCTCGGCCCTGGCGGTGGAGAGCGCTTCCGGCAACTCCTCGCGGGTGCGAGCCACCTTCATGCCCCGCCCGCCGCCGCCGGCCGCGGCCTTGATCAGCACCGGGAAACCGATCTCCTCGGCCGCCGCCATCGCCTCTTCGGCCGACGACAGCGCGCCGTCGGAGCCAGGCACCACGGGGATGCCCGCGGTCTTCACGGCCACCTTGGCGGCGATCTTGTCGCCCATCATGCGGATGTGCTCGGGCTTGGGCCCGATGAAGGTGTAGCCGTGCGCCTCGACGATCTCGGCGAAGCGGGCGTTCTCGGACAGGAAGCCGTAGCCCGGGTGCACGGCCTGCGCCCCGGTAATCTCGCAGGCGGCGATGATGTTCGGGATGTTCATGTAGCTCTTGGCGAGCGGCGCCGGCCCGATGCACACGCTCTCGTCGGCCAGGCGCACGTGCATGGCGCTGGCGTCCGCGTCCGAGTGCACGGCCACGGTGGAAATCCCCATCTCCTTGCAGGCGCGGTGAATCCGCAGGGCGATCTCGCCCCGGTTGGCGATGAGGATCTTCTCGAACATGACGCGCAGCTACCCGATGACGGCCAGCGGCTCGCCGAACTCCACCGGCTGGCCATCGGCGACCAGCATTTCCAGCAGCCGGCCCGCGCGGGGGGCCGGTATCGGGTTCATGGTCTTCATCGCCTCGATGATCAGCAGGGTCTGACCCTCGCTGACATTGTCGCCGACCCGCGCGAAGGGCGCGGCGCCGGGCTCGGGCTGCAGGTAGACGGTGCCCACCATGGGCGACTTGACCAGGTCGCCCTCGATCTCGGCCATGCCCTGGGGCTGGGCGGCCGGCGCTGGGCCGGCGGCGGGCGCGGCCGGGGCTGGCGCGGCGGCGTACATCTGCGGTGCGGCGGCCTGGACGGTCAGATTGCGCGCCACCTTGATCCGCAGGTCACCGCGCTCGACCTCGATCTCGGTCAGGCCGGTGTCGTTGAGGATGGCGGCCAGGCGCCGCACCAATCGTGCGTCGATCGGATCGGCAGGCGCCTTGGGATCGGGCATGGGACCTCGGTTCTTGTTCTTATTCGGCCGCCAGGCCGCACGCGGCCTCGAC
>DASXEN010000109.1:0-10644 GCA_036490095.1 Caulobacteraceae bacterium | reverse complement strand
CGAGATGCGCCGTGGTTTTGCCCACGCTCTCTCGCCGGGTCATCCCGGAAGGCGCGCAAGCGACCGTCCGGGATCTACTTGGAACTATTGCGGAAAGTAGATCCCGGATGACTCCGCTTCGCGGGTCTCCGGGATGACATGGGTTGGTTGATGGCGAGAGCGGCCCGTTCGCGTCGTTCGTGAGGTTCGTGGACTTCTCATCTTGCGGCGCCGACGCCGCTCACCCCGCACGCCATAGATCACCGCTGCTCCAGGCAGCCCGCCGCCGCGCTCAAGCTTCCCCGCCCTCGGCCAGCTTGCGCAGGCGCTCCAGCGCGGCGGACCAGTAGGGCTCGTACTTGGCGAGCCAGGGGGCGAGGGCGTCGGCGAAGGCGTCGGCGTCGAGGCGGTAGAGCTGCTGGCGGCCGTGGCGCGTGGCGGCGACGAGGCCCGCCGCCCGCAGTCCCATGAGGTGCTTGGAGATGCCCGAGGCGACGAGATCGGGAAATTCGGCGGCCAGCTCGCCGACGCTCAGCGCGCCGCGCTCGCGCAGCAGGTCGAGGATGCGCCGGCGCGTGGGATCGGCCAGCGCCCGGAACAGCTCGTCGCCGGCGGGGCTAGGCGGCGACACTCTGGGTCACCCGCTCCGCCAGCCTTTCCAGCACCCTGTGCCGGTCGGCGCCGCGCTCGTAGGCCTGCAGCGTGCCCTGCCAGGTCGGCTTGCCGATGCCGGCGAAGCCGTCGTGCGCCAGGCTGACGCGGGTCCCGGCCGCGGTCGGCGCGAGCGCGATCACCAGCCGGGCGGGATGCTCCCAGCCGCCGCCTTCCTCGAGCCAGGAGAGCACCAGCTCGCCCTCCGGCACGATCTCCAGCACCTGCCCGCTGATCCAGGTGGCGCCGTCCTCGCCGAGGAAGCGGTAGGCGCCGCCGGGCGTCAGGTCGATCTCCAGGCTCGGGCTCAGCCAGCCGCGCAGCGCCTCCTGCGTCGCCAGCCACCGCCACACCGCGCTGGGCGTCGCCTTGATCTCCAGCGAACGGACTACCTGTGGCATGGAAGGCCGCCTAACGTCTTACCGATGAGTAATACATTACTCCCAAGTAAGGTGTCGAGTCAACCGCCCGGCGGCCCAAGGATCATGAAATGCCCGCGCAGCGCCGCGACCGGGCTGTCGCGGTCGTCCTGCCAGGCTTCGACGGCGAGGTTGGCGGCGCGGCGGCCGAGCTTGAGGATGCGGGCCTCGGCGTAGGTGGCGACGGGCCTGACGGGGCGCAGGTAGTCGACGGTGATGTCGATGGTGCGGGCGCGGCGGCCGGCGGCGTCGAGCCGGGCCAGCGCCGCCAGCTCCAGGAACGAGGCGACCACGCCGCCGTGCAGCGCCGGCAGGATCGGGTTGCCGATCAGCCTGGGGTCGAACGGCAGCACCGCCAGCCCGGCCTCCAGCCGCACGCCGAGGAAGCGGGCGTAGGGCCAGGCGTCCAGCAGCGCCGCGGGCAGGGCGACCTCGCTCATGGCGCCGTCACCGGCGCGCCGGTGAGCATGAAGGCGGCCTGGGCGGCGGCGATCGGGTCGGCCGGGTCGTCGTCCCAGGCCCAGCCGCGGACGATGGCGACGTCGCCGGTGAGGTTGAGGCACTCCGCCTCGCCGGTCACCGCGCGGCCGGGCTTCGGCGGGCGGATGTGGTCGAGGCGGAAGTCGAGCGTCGCCATGCCGCCCATCCGCAGGTCCCGGCCCTCGGCCTCGGCGCGGCCACGCAGGGCGAGGCTGATGGCCATGCCGCAGGTCTGGTCCAGCAGCGCGAAGATCACCCCGCCGGCCAGCCCGCCCTCGGCCGGGTCGCCCACCAGGTCGGCGCGGAACGGCGCCCGCATGGTCGGGCGCGGACCGGGCAGCGTCTCGAACCCGAGCGCCAGCGACAGGGGGGTGCCGCGCGCCGCCAGGTCGCCCCGCACGGCGTCGCCCATGGGCTCTTCAGGCATGCGCGGCGCGTCGGTCATCGGCCCTCTATAGGGTGCTGACGCCGCGTTGCGGAAGCGCGCCTATATTGGCCTTCGTGATCCGTCCCGAGAGCCTGCTCTGTCCGAAGCCCGCCGGCCTCTACTGCCCGCCCGGCGACTTTTACATCGACCCGGTGCGCCCGGTGGCCCGCGCCGTGATCACCCACGGCCATGCCGACCACGCCCGCGCCGGCCACGAGCACGTGGCCGCGACGGCCGAGACCCTGGCGATCATGGCCGCGCGCTACGGCGAGGGCTTCGCCGGCGCGGCGCGGACGATGGCCTACGGCGAGAGCATCGAGCGCGACGGCGTCGAGGTGACGCTGGTCCCGGCCGGCCACGTGCTCGGCTCGGCCCAGGTGGTGGTGCGCTGGAAGGGCCTGACCATGGTGGTCTCCGGCGACTACAAGCGCCGGCGCGACCCCACCTGCCCGCCGTTCCAGCCCGTGCCGTGCGACGTCTTCGTCACCGAGGCCACCTTCGGTCTGCCGGTGTTCCGCCATCCGGACGACGCCGAGGAGATCCGCAAGGTGCTGCGCTCCGTCGAGCAGTTCCCCGAGCGCACCCACCTGATCGGCGCCTACGCGCTCGGCAAGGCGCAGCGGATCATCCGGCTGCTGCGCGAGGCCGGCTGGGAGCGCACCCTCTTCGTGCACGGCGCCTTCGAGCGGCTGAACGCCCTCTACGAGAGCTTCGGCGTCGACCTCGGACCGCTGGCCCCGGCCACCACCGACGCCAGGAAAGCCGAGTTCGCCGGCGAGATCGTCATCGCCCCGCCAGGCGCGCTCGCCGACCGCTGGACCCGCCGCTTCGCCGACCCGGTCGCCGCCTTCGCCTCCGGCTGGATGCGGGTCAGGGCCCGCGCCCGCCAGCGCGCCGTCGAGCTGCCGCTGGTGATCTCCGATCACGCCGACTGGGACGAGCTGACCTCGACGCTGGCCGAGCTGGCGCCCGGCGAGGTGTGGATCACCCACGGCCGCGAGGAGGCGTTGGCGCGCTGGTGCGAGCTGAACGGCCTGTCGGCCCGGGCCCTGGCGCTGGTCGGCTACGAGGACGAGGAGGATTGACAGCCGACCCGGCCCGGCTCCTCTTTGGCATAGATCGAGGAGGGCGATCTGGACTTGATGGCGCCGAAGCAGAGGTGGATCGTCGGTGCGCTGCTCGCGCCGCTCTGGCCGCCCGCGTTTGTCCTCTTTCTTCATGTTCTTGCGTCCGGCGGCCCGCTCCACCAAGACCACCTTGGCTGGGGCCGCAGCGACGGCGCTGTCGGCGTCAATGTCGGCCTGGTCGGTCTCCTCTACGTTCCGATCTTGGGCGTCGAGGTCCTTTGCATCGCTATTCTGAAGCGGCTCAAGCGCTACAACGCGCCCCGTCTGTTCGTCTCATTGACGACGATCTTCGCCCTGTTCGGCTTGGCGTTCGGCGCCGTCATTGCTGCGTCTTCTGGATTGTACTCCGGCCAATCGTTGTGGCTGTTCGGGGCGGTTGTGGCTGCCGTGGCCGCGATCGCCGCGACACATGGCGCGCTGCTGGCAATGGCCTTCTGCCTCATCGCCGCCACGCCGTGGGACCCTTGGTTCACCGCTGGAGGGCTCCCGCGCTGGGCGTATCGCGCTGCCGGCCTCGGACAGCTCGCGGCGACCATTTTCATGATCTCCACCGCGGCGCTGTTCGTGTTTCTGCTGGCGACCCTGCCTTGCGGTCCGACATGGACGCTTTGTCACGTGCGTTGATCACGGTTCCGTGATGATGCTTCACGGGTTCGTGATTCCAACGCGAGGACACCGTGATGAAGAGAACGCTTCCCGTGCTTGCCGTCGCCGTGCTGGCCGTCGCGGCGTGCAAGCCACCGGCGCTGGTCGCGCCGTCGTCCAACGCCGCTGCGCCGCCGTCCGCACAGAGCAGCGACGCGAATGCCGGCGCCGCATCGTCGGACGCCTCGTCCGCTGCGGCCGGCGCCGCGGCCGCGAGCCGGGCCGCGACGCCGCAGGCGCCGATGCTGGCCATGGCCTACAAGCTGGGCCTGGTGGTGCCGCCCGACCAGGTGCGGCCGCTGATGGAGAGTCACCAGGAGGCCTGCGAGCGCGCCGGGCCCGACCAGTGCCAGGTGCTGGGCGCCAACGCCTCGGCCGACGGCGACCAGCGGGTCTCCGCCGACCTGACCCTCAGGGCCACGCCGGCCTGGATGCGGGTCTTCCGCACCCGCGCCGAGGCCGACGCCAAGGACCTCGGCGGGCGCATCGACGAGGCCACCACCGAGGGCGAGGACCTCTCCGCCTCGATCGTCGACACCTCGGCCGCCCAGCGCGCCCGCGCCGCCGAACGGGCCCGGCTGACCCAGCTGATGCAGCGCGAGACCAAGGATCTCGACCAGACCCTGCAGGTCGAGCAGGCGATCACCCAGGTGCAGTCCGACATGGACCAGCAGGCCTCGGAGCTGGCGGCGATGAAGGGCCGCATCGCCATGCAGACGGTGCAGGTCTCCTACGCCTCGCCGGCCGTGGTGGGGCCGAAGGGCGTCACCGCGCCGCTGGCGGCGGCCAGCCACAGCTTCGTCGGCAACGCCATTGCGGTGCTGGCGGCGCTGATCTCGCTGGCCTCCTTCCTGCTCCCCTTCGCCCTGATCGGCGCCCCGCTCGCCTGGTGGCTGGCGCGGCGGAAGAAGGCGCCGGCGGCGGCGAAGACGGCCGGCTGAAAGGGTGGGGCGCTTAGGCGGGCTGCCGGATGGCGGACCGGTTTTTTGACCACGAAAAACACGAAAAACACGAACGGGCCGCAACCCGCACCACCCCCACAATGTCATCCCGGAGAGCCGCAAAGCGGACTCATCCGGGATCTCCTCGGCGCCGATGTGCAAAGTAGATCCCGGATGAGTCCCGCCTGGCGGCGGGCTTTCCGGGATGACACTGCAAAGTGGAGGCTGGGTGCGGCCCGTTCGTGCTTTTCGTGTTTTTCGTGGTCAAAGAAAATGCGGGTGACGCCGCCTCGGCGGCTCAGATGAGCCTGCGCCGACCCGCGCCCAGGAGATCAGGCCGCCCGCAGCAGCGCCGCTGTCTCCAGCGCCCCGCTCAGCGCCGCTGCGCGCTGTTCGGGGCCGATCTGGATGCCGTCGGCGGCGACGAACTGCAGGTCGGTGACGCCGATGAAGGCGAAGACGGTGCGCAGGTAGCTTTCCAGGTGCTCGGCGGCCGCGTTCGGCGAGCCGGGGCCGTAGAGGCCGCCGCGCGAGAGGGCGACGATCACCCGCTTGCCGCCCGCCAGGCCCTCGGGACCGGCGGCGGTGTAGCGGAAGGTGCGGCCGGCCACGAGCAGCCGATCGATCCAGGCCTTCAGCTGGCTGGGCAGGGTGAAGTTGTACATCGGCGCGCCGACCACCACGACGTCGGCGGCCAGGAAGGCGTCGAGGTCGGCCTGGCCGGCGGCGACGTCGGCCTGCAGCGCCGGCGCGTCGGGCGCCGCGCCCTGCAACGCCGCCAGATGCGCGCCGGTGAGGTGGCCGAGCGGCTTGGCGGCCAGGTCGCGGTAGGTGACGGCCAGGTCCGGATTGGCCGCGCTGAGGCGCGCGACGATGGCGGCGGAGACCTGGCGGCTGACGGAGTGGCCGCCCAGCACGCTGGCGTCGACATGGAGGAGGTTCATGGTGGTCACCCTTTGTTGCTTGGTGAAAAAATGTGACTGACGCTAGATGGGTGACCATTGCGCCGGTCCTCAAGACGGCACATCTTCCTCACCAGCCCCCATTTTCAGCCCCCAAGGCACATCGAAGTGACCGACCTCGCCCAAGCCGTCCCCGCCAAGTCTGTCCCCCTGCACGAGACCTCCGATTGCCGCGCCGTCTCCACGGTGCTCGCCCGCGTCGGCGACAAGTGGAGCGTGCTGATCGTCATGCTGCTGGGCGACGGGCCGCGCCGGTTCAGCGAGATCAAGCGCATGGTCGGCGGCATCTCGCAGCGGATGCTGACGCTGACCCTGCGCGGGCTGGAGCGCGACGGCCTCGTCACCCGCACGGTCTTCCCCACCGTGCCGCCGCGAGTGGACTACGAGCTGACCGACCTCGGGCGCTCGCTCTGGGGGCCGGTGGGCGCGCTGGGCGCCTGGGCGCGCGCCAACCAGGGCGGGATCCAGGCCGCGCAGCGGGCCTTCGACGCCCGCGCCCGGGACGCTGCCGCCCAGGGCTAGCGGCGGTCCGATGCGCGCCTTCGCCCGCCTGCTCGACCGGCTGTCGCTGACCCAGGGCCGCAACGCCAAGCTGGTGCTGGTGCGCGACTTCCTGAGGGAGACGCCGGACCCGGACCGCGGCTGGGCGCTGGCGGCGCTGACCGGCGCGCTGAGCTTCGCCGCCGCCAAGCCCGCCGCCATCCGCAAGGCGGTCGAGGGACGGATGGACCCGGTGCTGTTCCGCTGGTCCTACGACTTCGTCGGCGACCTGGCCGAGACGGTGGCGCTGGTCTGGCCGGCCAATCCCGGCGCCAACCGCGAGCCGGAGCTGTCGGAGGTGGTCGACACGCTGCGCTCGGCGCTGCGCGGCGACGTGCAGGGCCTGATCGAGGGCTGGCTCGACGCGCTGGACGCCGACGGCCGCTGGGCGCTGCTGAAGCTGCTGACCGGCGGGCTGCGGGTGGGGCTCTCGGCGCGGCTGGCCAAGCAGGCGGCGGCCGACATGGCCGGCCTCGCGGGCCATGCCGTCGACGTGGCCGAGATCGAGGAGGTCTGGCATGTGCTGCGGCCGCCCTACGAGGATCTGTTCGCCTGGCTGGAGGGCCGCAGCGAGAAGCCGTCAGCGGATGCCCCGGGGCGCTTTCGGCCAGTGATGCTGGCGCAGGCGCTGGACGAGGCGGTCGACTTCGCCAGGCTCGATCCGGCCGACTACGCCGCCGAGTGGAAATGGGACGGCATCCGCGTGCAGGCGGTGAGCGAGCGCGGCGAGACGCGGCTCTGGAGCCGCACCGGCGAGGACGTCTCGGCCGCCTTCCCGGACGTGGTCGCGGCGCTGCATTTCGAGGGCGTGATCGACGGCGAGCTGCTGGTCTTGCGTGACGGCCGCGTCGCCCCGTTCGGCGACCTGCAGCAGCGCCTCAACCGCAAGACCGCCGACGCCAGGTTGATCGCCGCCCACCCGGCCGGCGTCCGCGCCTACGACCTGCTGCTGGACGGCGAGACCGACCTGCGCGCCCTGCCGTTTCGCGAGCGCCGGACGCGGCTGGAGGCCTTCGTCGCCGCTATCGGCTCGTCGCGGATCGACCTCTCGCCGCTGCAGCCGTTCGAGACCTGGACCGAACTGGCGGCCTTGCGCGCCGAGCCGCCGCCCGGCGATCCGCGCAGCGCCGAGGGGGTGATGCTGAAGCGCTGGGATTCGATCTACGAGGCCGGGCGGCCGAAGGGCCCGTGGTTCAAGTGGAAGCGCGACCCGCACCTGATCGACGCCGTGCTGATGTACGCCCAGCGCGGCCACGGCAAGCGCTCCAGCTTCTACTCCGACTACACCTTCGGCGTCTGGCGCGAGGACGAGGCGGGCGCGCGCAGCCTGACCCCGGTCGGCAAGGCCTACTTCGGCTTCACCGACGAGGAGCTGAAGCTGCTCGACAAGTTCGTGCGCGACCACACCCTGGAGCGCTTCGGCCCGGTCCGCTCGGTGCGCGCCGACCTCGACTTCGGCCTGGTGCTGGAGGTGGCCTTCGAGGGCCTGCAACGCTCCACTCGGCACAAGAGCGGCGTCGCCATGCGCTTCCCGAGGATCAACCGCATCCGCTGGGACAAGCCCTCCCGGGAGGCGGACGAGCTGGCGACGCTGGAGGCGATGCTGGCCAAGGGCGAGCGATAAAGGCCGGCGCTCGAACGTGGAGCTATCGAGGCGGCTCGGCGCGACGTTCTAGCTACTCCTTTGCTGAAACCACGCTAATTGGTTCCCGCGTGCATCTCGGACGACAACCGTTGCTACCCATTCCTAACGAACACACCTGACGCGAGACAGATCGGCGGAAATCGGCCAAGCTGTGGGAGCGTAGCCTGGATCAGGGTTTGAATGATGGGCGCGAGTGGAGGCCTGAGGCCGTGTCAGAGATTGCCACACCGGCCAGGAGAGTCCCGGCGTTCTCCATGATCGCCGGCGCGGTTGCGGCACTCGGCCTCGTCACACCCGTTATTCTGCTCTCATATCCAACCATGGTGGCTGTCGGGCTCTCGATTGTCGGCGCTATCCGACGAGAGCGGCCCCAGTGGCTTCCCTATGTAGTGGGCTCCGGCGCGGTACTTCTTTTAATCTTAGCTCAGAGCGGCATTCACGGGTTTGGGCAAATACGACCGCCGCCTCAGGCGAGCAATGCCGAGCTCTTCAAAGACGCAACCTGGGAATACGGTTCAGCCAAGGATGATATGCGTGGAACCACCGAGAAGTGGGCAACGCTAAACAGTCCGACGGAGTTAGATCTCGCACCGCCGTACGAAGGACCAAACGTAGCCAACGTTCAGGTTTCTTCCTCGGGAGCGATAGTTTTGTCAGTTACCAAGGGCCAGCTGATCTGCCCTTTTGATCACGGCACCGTAGCTGTAAAATTCGATACTGGCCCAGTCTGGTACTACCCCTGCTCGTCTCCATCAAACGGAGAGTCTACAGTGCTATACATCAACTCCGCGTATGACGCGGGCGACGGACAACCCACAGATCCCATGGATGGACTGGCAAAATCAAAAATTATGATCGTCGAAGTCGAATTCTACGATAGCGGAACTCGCCAAGTAAGGTTTAACGTGGCCGGACTGGATCGAACTAAGCTTTAATGCCTCGTGCGAGCGCGCCATCCCCGGCACGCCTGCGTCTGCCTAGACTAGACTAGACTAGGTAAGGATGGCGAACACCGGGATCGCCGGCCGGGAAGTCCTTGGTGTTGCGCGATACGAGGAGCCGTTCCTGCACGCGGGCCGACGCCCAGACGATGGCGTCCGGCAACTTCATCCGATGCGCCCGCCGCAGCGCCGCCGCCTCCTCGGCTACATCGCGATCCAGTCCCACCAACGCGAAACTTTCGAGATATGCGCGGACGGTGGCGATGTTCGCCGGCGTCGCGCCGACCAGCAGCTCGATCCAGGTCACGATGCTGATCGCCGCGAGGCGGCCGGGCGACTCCACGCCGTCGTACCGCCGGGGCCGTGAAAAGCGCGGCGGCGCTGTTCCGAACCGCCCGCCGCCACCACGGCTTCCGCATGAAGCGTCATAAGGCGCATAGTGATCGCAGTCGGTTTGCGGCCTTGGACGGGGGCGGAGCGATTGTCGATCACGCAGCGGAAGGAATGGCAGTTCTTCGTCGCGCTGACGAAGGCGAGCCCCGGGCTGGCGGCGGCCTGGTGGACGGGGCTGGTGCTGCTGGGGCTGCTGCCGGCGGCGTTCGCCATCGCCATGGGCGGCATGGTGGGGGCCGTCCGCGCCGGCGCCCCGTTGGTCTGGCCGCTGGCGTTCACCGGCGGCGTCTTCCTGCTGCTGCAGGTTCTCAGCCCCATCCACCAGGCGATCAGCGCCAACCTCGGCTACCGGACCTCGTGCTGGCTCTACGACCGGCTGACCGAAGCGTGCGTCGGGCCGCGCGGCATCGGCCACCTGGAAGACCCGGCGCTGACCACCGACCTGACCGTGGCGCGCGAGTTCGACCTCGGGATCACCGGGCCGCCGCTGTCGGTGTCGATGGACTTCATCGCCAGCGGCCTGACCACCCTGGTCGCCGGGCTCGCCTCGGCCGTCGTCGTCTCGGCCTGGCACTGGTGGGCGGGCCTGCTGCTGGCCGGCGCCTGGCTCTCCACCCACTACCTGCTGCGCGAGAGCGGCGTCTGGCGCGACCGCAACACGCCGGAGGTGCAGGGCGCCCAGCGCGATTCCCACTATGCCTACCGCCTGGCCGTCGATCCGCCGGCGGCCAAGGAGCTGCGCCTCTTCGGCCTCGCCGGCTGGACGCTGGACCGGTTCATCGCCCGCCGCACGCGGCTGCACGAGCTGCAATACGCCGCGACGCGCATGCGCCAGCGCCCGCTGGCGCTCAGCATCGCCATCGTCACCGCCGCCAACCTCCTGGTGTTCTGGTTCATCGCCCAGGCCGCGCTGACGCACAGGATCGGCCTCGGGCCGGCGGTGACCTTCCTGCAAAGCGCCGTCGGCGTCTCCGCCATCGCCTTTGGCGGCCTGAACTGGGCGCTGGACGGCGCGGCGGCGCCGGTCGCGGCGGTGCTGCGGCTGCGGGAGGCGACCGCGCCGGCCGGGGCGCTGGCGTCGGGCCCGCGGACGGCCGAGGCGGCGCCCGCCCGCGAGATCCGCTTTCGCGACGTGAGCTTCGCCTATCCAGGCGGCGCGCCGGTGCTGGACCGGTTCGACCTGACGATCCCCGCGGGGACGTCGCTGGCGATCGTCGGGCAGAACGGCGCCGGCAAGACCACGCTCGCGAAGCTGCTCTGCCGACTGTACGACCCCCAGGGCGGCGCCATCGAGATCGACGGCGTCGACCTGCGCGACTTCGACGTGGACGCCTGGCGCTCGCGCGTCACGGCGGTGTTCCAGGATTTCATCCGCTTCGAGGCGCCGCTGCGTGACAACATAGCGCCGCGGCGGGCCGCCGAAGCGCCGCCGGACGATGCGGCGCTCGGCGAGGCGCTGGACGCGGCGGGCGCGAGCGGCCTGGCGTCGCTGGA
>DASXEN010000102.1:0-15402 GCA_036490095.1 Caulobacteraceae bacterium | reverse complement strand
CGCGCGGACGAAGCCGCTGCAATCCACCTTCAGGAACCCGGGCGGGACGGGCGCGCCGGGCTGGCTGGCGTCCGACTTGATCTTCGCGCCGAGCCCGTAGCCGACGCGCGGCTTGCTGCTCATGCAGGCCTGGACGAACGCCAACGCCTTGTTGATGTCGATCGCCAGCGGCGGCGGCGGGCCGGCGCTTGCGAGCGCGGCGAAGCTGCGGCGTCGGCCGTTGGCGCGCAGCGTGGCTTGCGCCCCGGACAGGCCGGCGGCGATCTCGCCCGGGCCCGCGCCAGCGGGATTGTCTTCGCTCATGGCATACCCTCCGACGTTGAGAAGATGATCCATCCCTGCGTGCGGGACCAGCGCTTTGCGGTTGCTGGATCAGGGCCTCCTCACCCGGTGATTGGCGGCGCGGGGAGGGCGCCTCCCACGCGGGCGAGCCGATCACCCTAGTCGGGCAGCTCGGCGGGATCGCCGGCGACGCGTCCGCCATGCTCGATCCAGCGCGCATGCGCCGGGCTGAGCTTTGCGCGCACCAGCGCGTCGTAACGCGCGAGATCCTCGCCGGTCAGGAAGTCCTTCCAGCGGCCGTTCGTCCCCTTGTGGAGGAACCGCTCCGGACCCTTGTCGAAGTGCTCGCCGCTCTGAGGCAACAGGGCGTCGCCGTCGCGCTGCATGGCCTCGAACGTCGCAGCCTCCACGAGCCGCGCCATCACGGCGGGCGGCGTTTCGACCTCCAGGAACGCGGCGATGCGGTCGATCTCGCCGGCGAGATCGGCCTTCAGGTCGGCGTAGTGCACGTGCAGCAGCCAGGGCTCGCGCCGCCGCGCCCAGTAGGTGCGCTCGAACTCGCAGAACGGCGTCTCGGCGAAGCGCTCCGCCGGGTCGTAGCGCTCCGCGGAGTCCATCCACCCCAGGAACCAGGCGCGCGGGTCTTCGGGCGTCGGCGGCGGCGGGCCGGACGCGAGCAGCTCCGGCGGCGCCTCGGCCAGCAGCGAGGCGAGCACGTTCTCGCGCCGGATGCCGAGCTGGTGGTTATGCATCGAGACGCAGGCGTCGCGCCCGTCGCGGACGGTGTGGATCACCTTCACGCCGGCGAACACCGGGAAGCCGTCGAGCGGCAGGTGTGTCTTGGCCGAGCGGCGCTGGGTTTGCGCTTCCAGCGTGGCCAGCATCGGCGCGACCGGGCCGAACAGGGTGGAGTCGATCCATGGCGCCTCGCCCATGATGTCGCGGGGCGCGGGCGACTGGTGGATCAAGAGACTGACGATCCGCTGCGTCCAGGTGGTGCCGCACTTCGGATAGGTGGCGACGATCACGTCGCCCTCGCGCGGCCGATAGTCGTTCCAGCGCGCGCTGTTCTTGATCATCGAGCGATATTCGCGCGCAGGCGCGTTCACGAGAGCCGTCATAATGCTCACCCCCACGTTCTTCGCAGACGATATCGATCCGCCGGCCCCGGCGCCAGGAGGGCCATGCCTTCTCCCTGGGTGCGCGCGGCGGCAGGCCGTGGCGAAGGCGCCGCGTCGGCGCTAAACCGGGCGGCATGTCTCCCACAACCACCCATGCGCGCGCCGAGGCCGCCCCCCGCGGCGGCCCGCCGGCCCGCAACCTGCCGATCGCCGATCCGGCGACGCTCGCCGCCCTCGCCGATCTGGAGCGCAAGGTGCTCTGGCTCTCCACCTGGATGATCCACAACGCCAATCACCTGCGGCCCTCGCGCGACGGGCTGAAGGTCGGCGGGCATCAGTCGTCCAGCGCCAGCGTCGCCACCCTGATGACGGCCCTCTACCTGCACACCCTGCGGCCCGAGGACCGGGTGGCGGTGAAGCCGCACGCCTCGCCGGTGTTCCACGCCATCCAGTACCTGCTGGGCAACCAGACGCTGGAGAACCTGCAGCGTTTCCGGGCGCTCGGCGGCGCCCAGTCCTATCCGTCGCGGACCAAGGACCGGGACGACGTCGACTTCTCCACCGGCTCGGTCGGCCTCGGGGTCGCGGCGACCCTGTTCGCCTCGATCGTCCAGGACTACGTGCGCCTGCACCGGCTCGGCGCGCCCGGCGCCGCCACCGGCCGGATGATCGCCATCCTCGGCGACGCCGAGCTCGACGAGGGCAACGTCTACGAGGCGCTGCTGGAGGGCTGGAAGCACGACGTGAAGAACCTCTGGTGGATCGTCGACTACAACCGCCAGAGCCTCGACGGCGTCGTCTCCGACGCGCTCTTCCACCGCATCGAGGGCTTCTTCCGCGCCGTCGACTGGAAGGTGGTGTCGCTGAAGTTCGGCAAGCGGCTGGAGGCGGCCCGGCGCGGGCCGGCGGGCGCGGCGCTGCTGGACTGGATCGAGCTGTGCCCCAACCAGCTCTATTCGGCGCTGACCTTCAAGGGCGGCGCGGCCTGGCGCGAGCGGCTGCGGCTCGACCTGGCCGGCGTGGACGGCCTCGACCAGCTGCTGGGCGCCCACGACGACGACGACCTCGCCGCGCTGATGACCAACCTCGGCGGCCACGACATCGAGACCATCCTCGAGGCCTTCGCCGCGGCGGCCGACGATCCGACGCCGCACTGCTTCGTCGCCTACACGATCAAGGGCTTCGGCCTGCCGCTGGCCGGCCACAAGGACAACCACGCCGGCCTGATGAACCCGACCCAGCTGGCGGCCTTCCAGGCGCTGTGCGAGGTGCCGCAAGGCCAGGAGTGGGCGCCGTTCGCGGGGCTGAAGGACCCCGAGGCCGCGCGCCGCTACCTGCCGACCGCGCCGTTCGCGCAGCGCATACCGACGCCGCCCGCACCCCTCATCGAAATTCCCGAACTGCCCACGCCGGCCGGCGAGCAAATCTCGACCCAGGAGGCGTTCGGCAAGATACTGTTCGAGATCGCCCGCACGCCCAGCCCGCTCGCCGAGCGCATCGTCACCACCTCGCCGGACGTCACCGCCTCGACCAACCTCACCGGCTGGGTCAACCGCAAGGGCCTGTTCCACTCCGCCGAGCGCGCCGACGTGTTCCACGACGAGAAGGTGCCGAGCCCGCAGCGCTGGCGCATGGGGCCGCTCGGCCAGCACATCGAGCTCGGCATCGCCGAGCACAACCTGTTCCTGCTGCTGGGCCAGCTGGGCCTCGCCGACAAGTTCTGGGGCGAGCGGCTGCTGCCGGTCGGCACCCTCTACGACCCGTTCATCAACCGCGGCCTCGATCCGCTGATCTACGCCTGCTACCAGGGCGCGCGCTTCATGGTGGTGGCGACGCCCTCCGGCATCACCCTCGGTCCCGAAGGCGGCGCGCACCAGTCGATCAACACCCCACTGATCGGCATGGCCCAGGACGGGCTCTCCTACTTCGAGCCGGCCTACGCCGACGAGCTGGCGGCGATCATGAGCTGGGGCTTTCGCCACATGCAGGCGAAGGACGGCGGCTCGCTCTACCTGCGGCTCTCGACCCGGGCGCTGGAGCAGCCGCCGCGCGAGATGGACGCGGCTTTGCGGGATGCGGTGACGCGCGGCGGCTACTGGCTGCGGGCGCCCAACGCCGCCTCGCAGGTCGCCATAGCCTATTGCGGCGCCGTCGCGCCGGAGGCGACGGCCGCGGTGGTGCGGCTGATGGAGCGGCTGCCGCACATCGCCGTCCTCGCCGTCACCTCGCCCGACCGGCTGCACGCCGACTGGACCGCCGCGCAGGCGGCGAGGGCGGGCGGCGACGCCGCCGCGCGCAGCCACGTCGAGGACCTGCTGGCGCAGCTGCCGGCCGGCGGCGGCATCGTCACGGTGATCGACGGCCATCCGGCGACGCTGAGCTGGCTCGGCGGCGTGCGCCGGCACGTGATCCATGCGCTGGGCGTGCAGCGCTTCGGCCAGAGCGCCGACATCGTCGACCTCTTCCGCCTGCACGGGCTCGACGCCGACGCCATCTGTGCGGCGGTGCGGGAGGTGGCTGTCCGGCGGCTCTGATGTTTTGCGGCGCTGCAATGCGCCTGCGGCAAGCGGTCGCAGTCCAGCGCTGCCGTGACGGCTGAACGAAAGCCGGTTCAAGGCGTTGCACCGCCACGCCAAGGTGGGTGGGCCAAGCGGCTGGGCCGTTTCAGACGCGACACAAAGGGGACTCTCCGATGCCGCGTCCGATGCGCCGCCTCACGGCCTCCAGCCTCGCCATCGCCGCTGCGCTCGCCGGCGTCGCCGCCCTCGGCGGCTGCAATCAGCCCGCCAACAACTCGGCGGCCAATTCGGCCGCCGCCGCCCCGCCCGACCAGGCGCTGCCGCCGATCAACGCCGCCGTCGCCCTGGTCCCGGCGCCGGACGCCGGCGGGCTGCCGGCCGCGGCGCCGCCGCCGATCGGCCGCGTCGCCAGCGCCGCCGCCGGCTATGCCTTCGCCGACCGCGCCGCCGCCCTCAGCCGCGCCTTCGCCGACACGCCGCCCGACTACACCTACGACTACGACGGCGTCCGCCCGTGGGTCTGGCGCACCCACGACAACTACACGCGGGTGATCGAAAAGGTCCCGGGCGGCGAGCGCTACTACTATTACGAGCCGGGCGACGACCAGCCGTTCTACGTCCAGGACCCCGACTACGGGTACGGGTTCGAGAACGGCATGCTGGTGGTGCTGTACGACAGCGGCGGGCGGCAGCTGCCGCCGGACGCGGCGCGCGCCCAGTGGGCCGGCCGCTACCTCGCCCGCGCGCGCGCCCTCTACGCGGCCTCGCGGCAACGTCAGCGCGAGGCGGTGGCCGAGCAGAACTGGGCCGCCGAGCAGCAGGCGATCGCCGCGCAGCGCCAGCGCTGGGCCGAGCAGCAGCAGCAGGACGCCGACTGGCGCGCCTACCACGACCAGTACGGCGCGCAGGAGCAGTCGCACTGGGAGGACGAGCGGCTGCAGCGCCTCGCCTGGGCCGCGCGCGTCGCCCAGCAGATGAACGACCAGGCCCGCGCCCGCAGCGACTGGCAGAAGGCGCAGGACGAGGCCCGCAGCGCCGGCCGCCCGCCGCCGGGATCGTTCGGCCCGCCGCCAGGCGGACAACCGCGCGGCCCCGGCCAGTTCGCTGGGGCGCCGCAGCCGCAACCGGGGCAGGCAGGCGAGCGGGAACATCCCGGCCATCCGGGCGGTCCGCCGCCGGGGGCGGGTCCGGCCGGCGCGAACCCCGCCCAGGCCCGCCTGCTCGAACAGCAGCAGCGGCAGCAGGCCCAGGCCGCCGCGGCGGCGCAAGCCCAGCAGCGCGCGGCTCAGCAGCAGCAGGCCGCCCACGCCGCCCAGGTCCAGGCGCAGCAGGCCGCGGCGGCGAAGGCGGCCGAAGCCGAGCGGGCTCGCACCGCGCAGCAGCAACAGCAGGCGGCGCACGCGGCCCAGGTCAAGGCGCAGCAGGCGACTGCGGCGAAGGCGGCAGAAGCCGAGCGGGCGCGCACCACGCAGCAACAGCAGGCGGCGCACGCGGCGCAGGTCAAGGCGCAGCAGGCGGCCGCAGCGAAGGCGGCAGAAGCCGAGCGCGCCCGCGCCGCCCAACAGCAGCAGGCGGCGCATACGGCGCAGGTTCAGGCGCAGCAGGCCGCCGCGGGGAAGGCCGCCGAGGCGGAGCGCGCCCGTGCGGCCCAACAGCAGCAGGCGGCTCACGCGGCTCAGGTCCAGGCGCAGCAGGCCGCCGCGGCGAAGGCCGCCGAAGCTGAGCGCGCTCGCGCCGCCCAGCAGCAGCAGGCGGCTCACGCGGCCCAAGTCCAGGCGCAGCAGGCTGCGGAGCGCGCCAAGGCCGAGCAGGCGCAGGCGGCGGCCGCTGCGGCCGCCAAGCAGCGGGCGGCTCAGCAGCAGGCGGCAGCCAAGGCGCATGCGGCCGAGCACGCGCCGACCAACGGGGCCAAGATCCCCTGAAGGGCGCGGCTCAGTCGTTGCTGCGGCGGATCCATTCGATCAGCCGCGCGGTGACGAAGGCGTCCAGCGCCAGCTGGGTCTCGACCTCCCAGCCGGAGTTGTGGTCGTCCGGGCCGCGCGCCGTCAGCAGCCGGCGGACCTCGGCGAGATCGACGTAGCGGGCCAGGCGCCCCGAGGCTTCCATCCGCGCCAGCTCGGCCAGCACCTCGGGCTGGATGGAGGCGGCCATGCGCTGGAAATCCGGCGCCAGGTCGTCGTTGGCGCGGCCGCGGGCCTGGAACTCCGGCGGGTAGACGTCGGCCAGCGCCCGGCGGGCGAGGTGGCGGTTGCGGCCGCGGACGACGTGCAGGTGCGGCGGGATCGCCAGCGCCAGCTCCACCACGCGCTTGTCGAAGAAGGGCTCGGCCGGCTCCAGCCCGTGCGCGGCGGCGGCGATCGCCCCGGCGGCGGCGCGGCGGCGCTCCAGGCCCCGCAGCATCCTGGCCCGGGGATCGACCGGCGCGCGCCCGCCGGCCGGCTCCAGCCTGCCCGTGGCGACCAGCTCCTCCAGGAACCCGGGGGCGATCACCGGATAGCGCGAGGCGCCGCCGGCGCCCCTGACGCGGCGCCAGGCGCGCCTCGCCGCGGCCGGCGCCAGCGGCGCGAGGCTGAGCCGGACCGCGTCCCAAATCCCGTCGCCGCTGACCCGCAGGTGGGCGCGGAACTCGGCGGCGAAGCGGGCGACCTCGCCGCGCGCCAGCGCGTGGGCCAGCGCGGTGTCGCCGCGCGGGTTGAGCGTCTGGTCGCCGCCGTACCCGTCCAGGATCACGCCGGCGCCGGCCTCGGCTGCGGCGGCGTAGAGGGAGTCCATGACGTAGTGGTACGAGCCGGTCCCGTCGTTGCGGTGGAAGGCGCCCTCCAGCCCGCCGATCACCGACAAACCCTCGCGGGTGACGTAGCGCAGGTCTAGGTGCGGCATGTCGCGGGCGCAGAGCTCGGCCCAGCGGCGCGCGTGGCGGATCGTGCCGGCATAGTCGGGGCCCATGGCCGAGCAGACGGCGACCAGCTTGCGGTCCTGGGCGGTCACGACCGGGCCGGCCAGTCCCGCGATCGCGCTGCTGTCGAAGCCGCCGCTGAGCAGCAGGGCGGCCGGGGCGACGGTGCGCCTCAGCCGGCAGGCGACCGCTTCGGCCAGCACCGAGCGGTAGGCCTCGGCATAGTAGGCTTCGTCGCGGTTCTCGTGGGCCGGGGCCGCGGCCGGCGTCCAGTAGGTCCGCGGCCGCACGTCGCCGCGGGCGCCGACGGAGATCTGGGCGCCGCCGGTGAGCAGGGCCACGCCGGCGAACAGCGTCGCCCCCGGCCGGCGGGCCTCGAAGCGGGTCAGGCGGCTGGCGATGGTCGCCTCGTCGATGTCGACCGGAACGTCGGGCAGCGCCCAAAGCCCCTTGATCTCGGAGGCGAACGCCAGCGACCGCTCGCCGAGGTGATAGAAGGGCACGCGCTGGCCCATGTGGTCGCGCGCCAGCAGCAGCCGCCGCGCGCGGCCGTCCCAGACCGCGAAAGCGAAGTCGCCGAGCAGCTGCTCGGCGCAACGCTCGCCCCACTTCAGGTAGGCGCGCAGCACCAGGGCGCTGTCGGGCAGGCCGCGCAGCGTCGGCGCGTCGATGGCGAGCGCGGCGGCGAGGTCGGCGCGGTTGTCGAGGCGGACGTCGGCGACCAGCGTGACATCCGCTTCGGGTGCATGGACCGGCTGGCGGTCGTGGCGGTCTTCGACGGTGATCTGCGTCGCGCGATAGCCGAGGGCGACGGGGCCGTCCGACCAGGCCGTTGCTTCAGCGCCGCGATGCGTGAGGACGCGCGACATGCGGTCGAGATCGCCCAGCGAGGCCGGCGCGCCGTCGAAATTCAGGATCCCGAAGATCGCCCCCACGTGGCCGGCCGCGCCGCGCCTCAGCCGGCGGGCGACGGGGTGAGCTCGACCGCGTGGTAGGCGGCCATCTCGTTCAGGAACCGGTCCATCTGCGCGGCGCAGACCTCCGGCTCGACCTCGAACTCGCGAACCAGCTGCGCACAGAGGTCTTCGAGGCTGCGCGGCGGCTCGATCAGCTCCCAGATGCGGCGGCCGATGCGCGAGACGGTGACGTAGTTGCCGGTGTCGGCGCTCATCATCACCAGGTCGTCGCCGACCGGCGCGCTCAGCCACTGGCCGCTGCGTTTGACGATCATGCCCGCCATGTGGCCTCCGGCTGTTGCAGGCCGCCTCGCGGCGGCGACGCTCGCTTTCGCACGGCCGCGCGCCCGGTCCAATGCTCGGCCAGCGCCCGCGCCGCCTGCGGCAGCCGCGCCAGGTCGCGGGGCGGGGCGAGCAGGAAGACGCCGGCGTGGGCGACGATCGCGGCGCTGGCCTCGAAGTAGCGCCGCTGCTGGCCGGTGCGCTCGACGATGCCCGGACGGTAGGCGTTGCGCTGCAGCCGGCGGACCGCGTCCGAGACGCCGGGGTCGGCGATCAGCGGCGCGTCGGGGTCGGGCGCGCGCAGGATGTAGACCGCGGCGAGCGGCAGCGCGGCGGCGCCGGCCGCCGCCGGCGGGGCGACGAAGCGCTTGTCCACGTCGCTCCTCACCCTGGCGCCGGCGCGGGCCGCGAGGTCGAGGGCGGCGACGGCGTCAGGCGCGAGCTTGAGCTGGCGGCCGTCGGCATGCACCCGCGGCGCCCCGTCCGCGTCGAACGACAGCGCGCAAAGGTCGTCGCTCAGCAGCGGATGGCCGAGCTGCGCCAGGGCGGCGGCGGTGGTCGACTTGCCCCGCCCGGACGGGCCGCAGATCATCACCGCCCGGCCGTCCGCCTCGATGGCGCTGGCGTGGAACGCCAACTGGCCGCGCTGATGCAGCAGCGCCCCGAAGACGGAGCCGAGCAGGTAGATCGCGCAGTCGTCGGGATCGGCGCCGTCCGCGGGATCGACCGAGATCTGCCGGCCGCGGCACAGCAGGAACCGACCGACGCCGGGAACCCGCATCAGCATCAGCTCACCCTCGATCTCCCAGCCGGGCGTCGAGACCGTCGGGCGGGCGAGCGCCGCCGGCGCCGGCCCCCAGCCGATGACCACGTCCGGCGGCGCTCCGGGATCGAGGCTGAGCGCGCCCGGCAGGGCGATCTGGCTGTCGACGACGAGGCCGGCGATCCGGTAGGCGGGCATCAGGCCGCCGCCTGCGCCGCGCGCCGCCGGTCCAGGGCGGCGTACAGCGGATCGAGGCTCGCCGCGACGATGGCGGCGGTGTCCTGCGGCAACGGCGGCGAGACCCGGCGCTCGAACGGCCGGCCCGACTTGGCGTCGAGCCCGCAGAGCGTCCGCATGCGGACGAGATCGTCCGGCGACGGCGTGACGCCCATGCGCGGCGCGGCCAGGCTGGCGGCGGCGGCCGGCAGGTCGGCGTAGTCGATCACCAGCGTCTCGTCGTCCACGTGCTGGCTGGCCGCCAGAAAGGTCACCGTCAGCGCGTGCAGGATCAGTCGCTGCAGCACCGCGGGCTCCCCGGCCGCGGTCTTCACCATCCACGGCATCGGCGCGCGCAGCTCCGAGGCGACGATCTCGGCCGGGCGCCGCTGCAGCCAGATCACCGGCGCGGCGGGGAAGGCCCGGCGGAACAGCGGCAGGAACGGCGTCATCGGGCTGCTCAGCTTCAGCACCAGGCGGCGCTCGTCGCCGAAGCGCACCCGCCCCAGCGCCCGCACGACGCGCCGCAGGGTTTCGTGCGCCGGCGCGCCGCCGGCGCCGTTGAGGCTGTCGGCGGCGACGTACCAGAGCAGCTCCGGCTCGCAGACCGCCACCGTCCCCTCGATCGCGCCGAGCGAGCGGGCCAGCAGCGTGGAGCCGCAGCGGGCCGAGTGTGCGATGATCAGCGCCGGATCCAGCGACGGCGCGCCGTCCAGCGCCGCCAGCGCGCCGAGGCCGGTGCGCACGGTGCGCGCCGGGCCGCGCCTGCGCCAGGCTTCGACGGTCCAGCGGAAGAAGCCATCGTCGAAGCGGCGGCCGCGCAGGTCGGCCCACTCCAGCGTCGGCTCGGGGCCGCCGGCGAAGGCGATCGGGGTCCAGCCTTCGAGCTGGGCGTACGGCGCCGTCATGGCGCGTCGTCGATGGCGATCAGCGCATGCCGGGCGAGCAGCGCCAGGCTCTGCGCCAGTGCGGCGTCGCCGGGCGGGCGGCCAAGCGCGGCGGCGAGGTCGGCGAGCGTCGTCCGGTCACGCTCGGTCAGCGCGCTCAGCGCCCGCCGCGCCAGGGCGCCGAGGCGGCGCCGCTCGCCGCCGATCTCGAGCGTGCGCTCTTCGTCGTCGCCCAGTTCGAGGTCGAGGGAGCGCCGCAGGGCCGAGACCAGCAGGCTGTCCGGTGTGGCCCGCTGAGCGAAGTCGAAGGCCGCGAGCGGCCGCGGCGCGCGCCGATGGTCGCCGGCGGTCAGGAAGGTGGCGAGCGACCTCGATCCGGCCAGGGTCTGCATCGCCGCCCGCAGCCCGGCGCCGGCCTCGGCCAAGCCTTCGTCCCGCCGCAGCGACATCCGGAACAGCTGTTCGCCGGCCGCCTCGTCGGCCAGCCATCGCAGGTAGTCGACCCCGGTGCGTTCCTGGATGGCGATGGTCAGGTGGACGGACGGGGGCTCGACGGCCGTGGCCGCATGGGCCTCGCCGCGGGGCAGGTAGAGCACGTCGCCGGGCCGCAGCTCGTCCTCCCAGACCGGGTCCTGCAGCGACGAGACGCCGCCGGCGACCGGGAAGGGCAGGTCGACGCCGTAGCAGCGCCAGCGCTTGGCGCCGATCACCTGCAGCACCACGACGTCGTGGTCGTCATAGTGGGCGGCGAGGGCCTGGCCGGGACCGAAGCTCAAGTAGGCGTTGGCGCTGACCGAGCGCCGCAGCTGCCGCTCCATGTTGGTGACCAGGGCCGCGACCCGCGGCGCGACGTCGTCGACGCCGTTGATCAGCAGGCTGGCGCCCTGCTCGGCGAGCTCCTGCAGGCGCGCGCCGCGCAGCCGCCGCGGGTTTTCGGCCACGTACATGCGCGGATCGACGGTATGCGAGTTCAGCAGCACCTTCAGCCGCTCCGGCGGCGCCTGGCCGGCGACCGCGGCGTCGATGTCGCGCCAGTCGAGGAGGCCGAGCCCGCGGCCCGGCGTGTCGGTGCGCAGCATCAAGCGCTGCTTGGCGGCGAACGCCTGCAGGAACGCCTCGACGCCGGCCGGGGCCATCAGGTCGGCAAGGGAGCGCATCTACTCACCCGCAGGGGCCCGGACGCGGCGACGCCGGCGTCGGGCGCCCCGGCCCGGCCTCAGCTGCCGGGGCCGGTGGTGTTGGCGACGTTGAAGCCGATGATCTCGTCGGTGGGCGGCTTTTCGGTGTTGCGGATCGCCGCCGACACCACGTGCGGGGGCTCCCACGCCTCTCGGCGGCCCCATGAGGCGATCTGGTCCGCGCCGTCTCGTTGGTTCGGCCGTTGCATGCTCACAGCACCCACCTTCAGCTATGCGGCTTCCTTACGCTGCCGCTTGTGGCCAATTCAAGTCGCCGCCGCTCCGGAGACGGCGGCGATGGTGGACGCGGTAGGGATTGAACCTACGACCCCTCGCGTGTGAAGCGAGTGCTCTCCCGCTGAGCTACGCGTCCGCCGGGTCGGGGAGGATGGGGCTAATAGCGGCGGCGGGGCGGCTGAGCAAGCGGCGCGCCGCCGCGGGCAGCTCGGCGAAGTCGTCGATCAGCGCGTCGGCGCCCAGCTCGGCGGGCGGAACGTCGCTGTAGCCGAAGCTGACGGCCACCACCGGCACGCCGGCCGCCGCCGCGACGCCGGTGTCGGTGCGCGCGTCGCCCACCATCAGCGCCCGCTCCAGCCGCCCGCCCGCGGCCTCGACCGTGTAGGCGAGATGGCGCGGATCGGGCTTGGCCGCGCCGGCCAGGTCCGGGCCGACCACGGCGGCGAAGCGGCGGGTGAGGTCCAGGGCGTCGAGCAGGGCCAGCGAGAGACTGGTCCGCTTGTTGGTGCAGACCGCCAGCCGCGCGCCGGCGGCCTCCAGGGCGTCCATCGCCGCGACCACGCCCGGGAACGGCCGGCTCGCCATGGCGATACGGCCCAGGTAGAGGTCGATGAAGCGGTCGAACAGGGCGTCCATCCGCGTAGGCCCCAGCGTCTCGCCGGCCGCCTCGAAGCCCCGCGCCAGCATCACCCGCGCCCCGTGGCCGATCAGCGTGCGAGCCGAGGCCAGCGGCAGGCCGGGGTGGCCATGCTCGGCGAGGATGACGTTCAGCGTGCCGATCAGGTCCGGGGCGGTGTCGACCAGGGTGCCGTCGAGATCGAACGCGACGACGACGCCTTCAAGGTCCAGGGGATGGGCGGGCAAGCAGCCTCCGCGGGTCGATACCGCGCGCCGTTTCGGCTAAAGCGAGGGCCATGACAAGGACGCGATTCCGCCCGGCGCCTGCAGGACTGGGGACGCCATGACCGCCCGCGCCGCCGTGATCCTGGCCGCCGGCCAGGGCACGCGCATGAAGTCGCCGACGCCGAAGGTGCTGCATCGGGTGGGCGGCCGCGCGCTGGTCGACCACGCCATCGACGCCGTCCAGGGCGTCGGCTGCGAGCGGATCGTCGTGGTGATCAACGCCCAGAGCCCGGCGGTGCGCGAGCACGTCGAGACGCGGCTCGGGCCCGGCTCGACGGTGGTGCAGGACCCGCCGCTCGGCACCGGCCACGCCGTGCTGGCGGCGAGGGAAGCGCTCGCGGATTTCGGCGGCGACGTGATCGTCACCTACGCCGACGGCCTGCTGCCGCCCGCGGCGATGCAGCCGCTGTTCGCGCTGCGCGAGGCGGGCGCGGACCTCGCCGTGCTCGGGTTCGAGACCGCCGCGCCGGGCGCCTTCGGGCGGCTGCTGCTGGGCGAGGCCGACGCGCTGGAGCGGATCGTCGAGGCCAAGGACGCCAGCCCGGCCGAGCTGGCGGTCACCGCCTGCAACTCCGGCATCATGGCCGCCTCGCGAGCCCTGCTGTTCGACCTGCTGGCCAAGGTCGGCTGCGACAACGCCAAGCGCGAATACTACCTCACCGACGTCGTCGGCCTCGCCCGCGCCGCCGGTCTCTCGGTGCGCGCCGCCTTCGCGCCGGAGGAGGACTTCCAGGGCCCCAACTCGCAGGAGGAACTCGCCCACGCCGAGGCGGCATTCCAGCAGCGCCGCCGTCGCGAGCTGATGGAGGCCGGCGTCACCATCACCGCGCCACACTCCGTCTTCTTCGCGTGGGACACGAAGGTCGCGCCCGGCGTCGTCATCGAGCAGAACGTGGTGTTCGCGCCCGGCGTCACGGTCGAGACCGGGGCGGTGATCCGCAGCTTCAGCCACCTCGAAGGCGCGGTGGTGCGCGCCGGCGCCATCGTCGGGCCATTCGCGCGGCTGCGCCCGGGCGCCGACATCGGCGAGGGCGCCCACATCGGCAACTTCGTCGAGGTCAAGAAGGTGCGGGTCGGCAAGCGGGCGAAGGCCAACCACCTCGCCTACCTCGGCGACGGCACGGTCGGCGCGGACGCCAACATCGGCGCCGGCACGATCTTCTGCAACTACGACGGGTTCGACAAATACGAGACCCACGTGGGCGAGGGGGCCTTCATCGGCTCCAACAGCGCCCTGGTGGCGCCGCGGACGATCGGCGCCGGCGCCTACATCGGCTCGGGCTCGGTGGTCACCGAGGACGTGGCGCCCGACGCCCTGGCGCTGGAGCGCAGCGACCAGGTGGAGAAGCCGGGCTGGGCCGCGAAGTTTCGCGCGCGCAAGCTCGCCGAGAAGGCCGCCAAGAAATGACCCCTGACGAGCAGAAGCGCGCGGCGGCCGAGGCGGCGCTGCCGCTGATCGACGCCAGCGTGCACGTGATCGGGCTCGGCAGCGGCTCGACCGCCGTGCATTTCGTGCGCGTCCTGCCGGCGCACCTGGCGGCCGAGCGGCTGGGCGGACGCGTCTGCGTCGCCACGTCGAGCATCACCGCCGAGATCGCCGTCGAAGTGGGCCTGTCGCTGGTCGGGCTCGACGAGGTGGGGACCATCGACCTCATCGTCGACGGCGCCGACGAGGTCGGGCCGGCCCTGGCCTGCATCAAGGGCGCGGGCGGCGCGCTGCTGCGTGAGAAGCTGGTCTGGGAAGCCTCGCGGCGCTGCATCGTCATCGCCGACGCCTCGAAGCGGGTCGCTATGCTGGGTCGCTTCCCGCTGTCGATCGAGGTCGCCGCGTTCGGTCACACGACCACCCTGCGCCGCATCATCGCCGGCCTCGCCGACTGCGGCGTCGCCGCCACGCCCCGCCTGCGGCTGACCGCCGAAGGCCCGCCCTACGTCACCGACAACGGCAACTTCATCTACGACGCCCCCTGCGGCGCCATCCTCGATCCGCCGGGCGTCGAGGCGGCGCTGAAGAGCATCACCGGCGTCGTCGACCACGGCCTCTTCCTCGGCCTCGCCGAACGCGCGCTGATCGGCACCGACGACGGCGTGGTGACGGTCGAGCGGTAGGACGGAGCGCTCAAAATCCGCTCTTCCCCGCGAGAGCGGGGACCCAGGTTTTTTGACTACGAACCTCACGAACCTCACGAACGGTTCGACAAAAGCCGCTGTTCGTGAGGTTCGTGCTCCAACACTTTCGACTCTCGGCGACCCGGCGCTTCAGAAAAAGCCTGGGCCCCCGCTTCCGCGGGGGAGAGCGGAGGAGAGAGTGCTGGGTTGGGGCGCCTTCCCGTCGCCATCAGCAAACGTACGCGCCCATCCAGGCGAATTCGAAGACCGGCGAAGCTTGGCAGCGCGGCGCATCCGCGCCATGTGACCCTTCATTGGAGGACGCATGGCCAAGTACGACTACGACCTGTTCGTCATCGGCGCGGGCTCAGGGGGGGTGCGGGCGGCGCGGCTGGCGGCGATGTCGGGGGCCAAGGTGGCGGTGGCGGAGGAGCACCGGGTCGGCGGCACCTGCGTGATCCGCGGCTGCGTGCCGAAGAAGTTCATGGTCTACGCCAGCGAGTTCGCCGCCCAGTTCAGGACCGCCGAGGGGTTCGGCTGGTCGAAGTTGGAGGCGAAGTTCGACTGGCCGCGCTTCCTCGCCGCCAAGGACATGGAGATCGCCCGCCTCTCCGGCATCTACGTCACCAACCTGCAGAACGCCGGCGCTGACCTGGTCCACGCCCGCGCCGAGCTGGAAGACGCCCACACCATCAAGCTCGCCGACCGCGACAACACCTACGCCGCCGAGAAGGTGCTGATCGCCACCGGCGCCTGGCCCTCGCTGCCGGACATCCCGGGCATCGAGCACGCCATCACCTCCAACGAGGCGTTCCAGCTTCCCGAGCTGCCGAAACGGATCCTGATCGTCGGCGGCGGCTATATCGCCCTGGAGTTCGCCGGCATCTTCAACGGCCTCGGCGTCGAGACCACGCTGATGTACCGCGGCGCCAACGTGCTGCGCGGTTTCGACAACGACGTGCGCACCCACCTCACCGCCGAGATGGAGCGGGCCGGCATCAAGGTGCTGCTCGGCTGCGAGCACGTGTCGATGGAGAAGACCGACGCGGGCGT
>DASXEN010000097.1:0-11447 GCA_036490095.1 Caulobacteraceae bacterium | reverse complement strand
GGAGAAGGTGTCGCCGCAGGCGACGGATGAGGGGTCGCACCCACGTTGGGGTAAGCCATTGACGCTACTCGGCAATCGCCCGTCGACCCCTCATCCGTCAGCTTCGCTGACACCTTCTCCCGCAAGGGGAGAAGGAAGCATTGGAGCAGATGCGTGAATCCCTAAGCGCGAAGCGGGGGAGGGGGACCGCGACGCGAAGCGGCGTGGTGGAGGCGGCGCAAGCCCGCGTTACGGGCGCCCTGAGCCCGTTCAGCTCGGCTTCGTCTCGTCGCCTTCGATGATGCGGCCGGAGCCGGAGACGTCGCTGGTGAGCTTGGCCGGGTGGGTCTTCAGGTCGATCTCGCCGTCGCCGGAGATGTGCACGTCGGCGGCGTCGGTCGGGGCGATGGCGGCGCGGCCGGAGCCGGAAATCTGCGCCTGGGCGGTGGCGGCCGTGAGGCCGCTCATGTCGACGTTGCCGTCGCCGGAGATGTCGACGGAGAGGTCGCGGGTCCTGCCCTTGGCGGTGACGTCGCCGCTGCCGCTGACGTCGACCGCCAGCTGGTCCTGATTGTAGCCGTCGATCGCCAGCGCCCCGGCGCCGTTGATGGCGAAGCGGCTGACGTTGGGCGCGCTCAGCGTCACCTGCAGCTTGCCCGAGTAGTCGCCGTCGTCGTCGTACTGCAGGTGCGAGCCGTCCAGCACCACGTGCTCGACCGCGTCCTTGGGGCCGGTGACCACCAGCTTGGCGGGGCCGGGCGCCTGGGTGAACTGCACGTCGGCGGCGATGTCGAGGTCGAGCTTGTCGGTCCCGTTCCAGGCGATCTCGCGGGTGGCGGTAGAGCCGTCGGCGCTGTCGCTGGTGCTGTAGTGGCTGATCGAGCGGACGTCGTGGCCGCCGTCGTCCATGTTGATCGACCAGTTGTGGCCCCAGCCCAGGTGGTGGTCGTGCACGCCGTTCCAGCCGAGCGCGGCGGCGCCGGAGAGGCAGGCCACGGCCAGCACGAAGCTGGCGGCGGCGATCAGGGTCAGGGTCTTGGTCATGACAGGGCGAGCTCCGCGGGGGCCGACGGCCGGGGATCGATGGCGGGCTTGAGCAGCTGGTAGTGCAGCCGCCCGTACCAGACGAGGACGTTGACGAGGCCGATCGAGATCAGCGTGAGCACCGCGCCGGCCGAGACCGCGCTGGCCATCATGCCGAGCCCGCCGAGCAGCGAGGCGCCGACCATGGCCACGCTATGGCCGAACGGGCTCACCGCCAGCACGATCGCGCCGGCGACGAACAGCACGATGGAGACGATCACGAAGGCGCAGAGCACGCTGACCACGCCCACCAGGATCGGCAGCAGGAACAGCACGTCGATGGCGCCCAGGCCCAGCACCGCGAACACCGCCGCGGCGGCGGCCTGCGGGTTGCGCTCCGATTCCCAGCGCTTTAGCCCGGCCTCCGCGCGCAGCTCGCGCGCCAGCCGGTCGGGATCGCCGAGCGCGGCGGCGACGTCGGTCTCGCTGCGGCCGGCGGCGGCGGCCTCGCTGAAGTGGGCGTCGTAGTCGGCGACGATCTCGGCGCGGGCCGCGTCCGGCATGCCGGAAAGCCCCGCACGCAATCGCGCGATGAACTCTAGGCGGGTCATCTCAGGCCTCTTCCCCCAGGATGGATTGCATGGCGCCGGCGAAGCTGCGCCAGGCGTCTTTCTGCGCCGCGAGACTGCGCTTTCCGGCTTCGGTCAGCCGATAGTACTTCCGCGAGGGACCGGCCGAAGACTCGACCAGGTAGGTCTCCACCAGGCCGTCGGACTGCATCCGCCGCATCAGCGGGTAGATGGTGCCCTCGCCCATGCCGATCGCTTCAGCCAGGCGGCTGGCGATCTCGTAGGCGTAGCTGTCGGCCCGCGACAGCAGCGCCAGGACGCAGAGATCGAGCGCGCCTTTCTTCAGTTGAATGTCGACCGCCTCAGGCATCGGCTCCCTTTCCTGAAAAGCCTGATATAGCCAGATACCTTTCATAGCAAGATACCTGGCGACGCATGGCAAAGAATTAATGTTGGGTCATGTTCGCGGGGCGGACGCGCGGCCGCGGCGGCGCGTCCGCTGCAACGCAGCAAAAACTTGGCGGCGGCGCGGCAAGTCGTGTTAGAAAGCCGTCATAAGAAGCGGCGCCGAGGGGGCGCGGCGCTATCTGGCGCCACGAGGCATTGGGAATGGCGGCAATCAAACGGGTCGGCGTCATCGGCGCGGGCCAGATGGGCGGCGGTATCGCCCACGTCTGCGCGTTGGCCGGCTACGACGTGCTGATCAACGACCTCGACCAGGAGCGCATCGACTCCGGCCTGAAGGTGATCGACCACAACATGTCGCGCCAGGTGAGCCGAGGCGTGGTCGGCGAGCTCGACAAGCAGGAAGCCTTCGCCCGCATCCGCCCCGCCGCCAGCCTCGCCGACCTCGCCGAAGTCGACCTCGCCATCGAAGCGGCCACCGAGGACGAAGAGGTCAAGAAGTCGATCTTCCGGGCGCTGAAGCCGCACCTCAGCCCCACCGCCCTGCTGGCCTCCAACACCTCCTCCATCTCCATCACCCGCCTGGCCTCGGCCACCGACCGGCCCGAGCACTTCATCGGCCTGCACTTCATGAACCCGGTCCCGGTGATGAAGCTGGTGGAGATCATCCGCGGCATCGCCACCGACGCGGACACCTACGAGGCGGCGGTCGACTTCGCCCGTTCGCTGGGCAAGACCACCTCCAACGCCGAGGACTTCCCCGCCTTCATCGTCAACCGCATCCTGGTGCCGATGATCAACGAGGCGATCTACACCCTCTACGAAGGCGTCGGCACGGTCGACGCCATCGACACCGCCATGCGGCTGGGCGCCAACCATCCGATGGGGCCGCTGGAGCTGGGCGACTTCATCGGCCTCGACACCGTGCTGTCGATCATGAACGTGCTGCACGAAGGCCTCGCCGACTCCAAGTATCGGCCCTGCCCGCTCTTGGTGAAGTACGTCGAGGCCGGCTGGCTCGGCCGCAAATCCGGCCGCGGATTCTACGACTACCGCGGCGAGAAGCCGATCCCGACCCGCTAGTTCCTCACCTGACCGGGGACAGCCGCTGGGTGCGGCGCCGGGTGCGCGCTTTAACCATTCGACTCGCCCCTGCCCCTGAGGCGATACTTTGCGCCATCGATTCGCCCCAGAGGGCCCCATGCGCAAGCTTACTCTGGCGCTGCTTTCGGGCGCCTACATCTGCATCGCCCTGATCGCCGCCGTGCTGGCCTGGCGGATCGGCGGCGGCGCGGGCGCCGGCGTCTCGGCGCTGATCGGCTCGCTCGGCCTGTGCTTCGCGGTGCAGGGCCTGGTCTCGCGCCTGGCGCAGTCGGGCCAGCTGGCCGGCGAGATCGACGCCGTCCGCCAGGCCCACCTGATCCTCGCCGGCGAGATCGAGAAGGTGCAGGCCAAGATCACCGACATGATCGAGACCTTCGGCGAGGAGAGCCTGCGCCGCTCCGAGGAGATCTATTCCGAGGTGCAGCTCCTGGAAGACGTGGTCCAGCAGATGGGCGAGCGGCTGCAGACCCAGCTCAGCCTGCAGGTCGAGAAGGCCGAGGCGGAGGCCGGAAGCCTGCGCTCGCCGCACGCCTCGGCGCTGCTGCAGACCGTGCGCGCCGCGCTCGACGCCGGCCGGGTCGACCTCTACCTGCAGGCCGTGGTCGGCCTGCCGCAGCGCCGCACCCAGTATTACGAGAGCTTCTCGCGGCTGCGCGACGAGACCGGCCGGGTGCTGATGCCAGCCGAGTTCCTCAGCGTCGCCGAGCCCGGCGGCCTGGTGGCGGCCATCGACAATCTGCTGCTGTTCCGCTGCGTGCAGATCGTCCGCCGGCTCGCCGGCCAGGACCGCAAGATCGGCATCTTCTGCAACATCTCGCTGGCCAGCCTCGGCGACGAGGAGTTCTTCCCCTCGTTCATGGAGTTCCTGGGCGCCAACCGCGACCTCGGCGGCTCGCTGATCTTCGAACTGGGCCAGGCGGCGTTCGACGCGCGCGGCTCGATCGAGGCACGCAACATGGCCAAGCTCGCCGACCTCGGCTTCCGCTTCTCGATCGACAAGGTCAGCGACCTCGACCTCGACTTCCAGGACCTGGCCCGCGCCGACGTCGGCTTCGTCAAGATCGGCGCGCCGCTCTTGATCGACGAGCTGCAGGACGACGACGGCCGCCTCAGCTTCCGCTCGCTGCCCGGGCTGGAGGCCGCCGACCTCGCCGCCCTCGCCCGCCGCCACGGCGTCGAGCTGGTGGCCGAGAAGGTGGAGAGCGAGCGGCAGGTGGTCGACATCCTCGATCTCGACATCGGCCTGGGCCAAGGCCACCTGTTCGGCGAGCCGCGCCCGATCCGCGACGCGGTGCTGGCCGAGACCGAGCCGCCGGCCGAGTTCATCCAGGCCGCGCTGCGCCGCCGCATGGCGGGCTGACGCCGCATCTCCTCCCCCGCAGGGGGAGGGACACGACGTGGTGGAGGGGGCCGCAGCCTTGACCGTGCGGCGCCGTTCCGCCGCAGGCGCGTTTATGGGATAGTGGTTCCCATGGCAGTCGCCGCCCGCGTCGATCCGAAATCCTATTTCACCCCCGAGGAGTGGGCGCCGCTGGCGCGCCGGTCGTCCTGGATCGGCATCGCGCTGGTCGTCCACTGCTGGGCGATGATCGGCCTCTGCTGGGCGCTGGTGATCGCCGCGGCGCACTATTTCGGCCCGCTCGGCCTCCTCACGCTGCTCGTCTCGACGCCGGTCATCGGCGGGCGCCAGCTCGGGCTCGGCATCCTGCAGCACGACGCCGCCCACGGCGCGCTGCATCCCGACCCCAAGGTCGGCGACTTCATCTCCGACGTCCTGTGCCTCTCCGGCGTCGCCCGGTATCGCAAGTACCACCTGCAGCACCACAAGTTCGCCCAGCAGGCGGAAGACCCGGACCTCGGCCTCTCGGCGCCGTTCCCGATCACCCGCACGTCGCTGCGCCGCAAGATCGTCCGCGACCTCACCGGCCAGACCTGGTTCAAGCAGCGCTTCGGCGACTTCGGCAAGAAGCTGGCGGCCCGCAAGGCCGGCGAGCCGCTGCTGCCCATCGTCGGCGCCGAGATCGTCAAGCAGCGGCGCTGGCTCGCGGTCAACGCAGCGGTAATCCTGGTGACCAGCCTCGCCGGCGTCTGGTGGGCCTGGTTCCTGCTCTGGCTGCTGCCGCGCGCGACCTGGCAGATGATGATCACCCGTTTCCGCAACATCGCCGAGCACGCGCTGGTGGCCAAGAACGAGCCCGACCCGCTGCGCCACGCCCGCTCGACCCGCGCGAGCTGGGTCGAGCGCATCATCATCGCGCCCTACTGGGTCAACTATCACTGCGAGCACCACATGTTCATGCATGTGCCCTGCTGGAACCTGCCGAGGGTGCAGCGGCTGCTGCGCGACAAGGGCGTGCTGGACGGCATGCTGACCGCCCCCGGCTATTGGACGGTGCTGAAGGCCGCCTCCGCCAAGCCGGCGTGATCGGCGCCGATCCCGCCAGCCGCCGCGCCTTCATCCGCGCCAACACCCGCCTGCAGGCGCCGCCGCACACGCCGGAGCTGCGCCTCTATCTCGCCGACGAGGTCACGCCGATCTGGCGGCTGACCGAGGAGCAGCTGGGCCAGATGGGGCTGCCGCCGCCGTTCTGGGCCTTCGCCTGGGCCGGCGGCCAGGCGCTGGCGCGCTACCTGATCGACCACCCGTCCGAGGTCGCCGGCCGGCGGCTGGTCGACTTCGCCACCGGCTCGGGGATCGTCGCCATCGCCGCGATGAAGGCGGGCGCGGCGAGCGTGCTGGCGGCCGACATCGACGGCTTCTGCGAGGCGGCGGTGGCGCTGAACGCGGCGGCCAACGGCGTCGCGGTCGCCTTCACCGGGGCCAACCTGCTGGAGGCCCCGCCGCCGCCCGCGGACGTGATCCTGGCGGCCGACATCTGCTACGAGAAGCCGCTCGCCGAAGCGGTGATGGCCTGGCTGGCGGCGGCGCGCGCCGCGGGGACGCGGGTGCTGATCGGCGATCCGGGCCGCAGCTACTTCCCCAAGTCGGGGCTGGAGAAGCTCGCCGAGTACCAGGTGCCGACGACCCGAGACTTGGAGGACGCTGAGGTAAAGCGCACCGCGGTGTGGGAGCTGCCTTCGGGCGGTTGAATCTTAGTGGAGCTAGCCGGCAAAGATGTCCTTCTCCCCTTGCGGGAGAAGGTGTCGCCGGAGGCGACGGATGAGGGGTCGCGCCGAAGCCGGTGGTTTGCGCGCTGAAGGCTAACCTCCAGCGTCCGTCGACCCCTCATCCGACCGCTTCGCGGCCACCTTCTCCCGCAAGGGGAGAAGGGAGCCGTGAGCCGATTCCAACCCAACCAACCCCGATCTAGGCCCCAGGCGGCGCGCGCAGGCTCTCGATCAGCGGGCAGGCGGCGTTGTCGCCGGCTTCGCAGGCGCGGATGTGGGCGCCGAGCGTCCGTTCCATGCGCTTCAGGTCGGCGATGCGCTCGCGCACGTCGAGCCGGTGCGCGGCGGCCAGCGCCCGGGCCTCGGCGCACGAGGCGGCGCTGCCGGCGGCCAGCGCCAGCAAGGCGCGCACCTCGTCCAGCGTGAAGCCGAGCTCGCGGGCGCGGCGGATGAAGGCCAGGCGCCCGGCGTCCGCGTCCTCGTAGGTGCGATAGCGGCCGCGCCGCGCTGGATGCGGCAACAGGCCGATCCGTTCGTAGAAGCGGATCGTCTCGATGTTGCAGCCGGTCCGCCGCGACAGCTCGCCGATCTGAAAGCCGCTGGCGGTCATGCGCGCCTCGCTGAAAAATACCGCTTGAGTCTGTAGCGGCTACAGACTGTAGGGTCTCCGATATCGTCCCTCAAGGCTGCATTCGATGCCGATCCAGAACCATCCGCCGCCCCCGATGCTCGAGCCCGGCGCCGACCTCGCGCTCGTCTCGACCCTCACCTGCCCCGAGTGCGGCGCGCAGGCGGCCGAGACGATGCCGACCGACGCCTGCTGGTTCTTCTACGACTGCGGCGCCTGCGGCGCGCGGCTGAAGCCGAAGCCCGGCCACTGCTGCGTCTTCTGTTCCTACGGCACGCTCCCCTGCCCGCCGGTGCAGGCGTGTGGCGATCGCCCGTCACCGGCGGAGCCAGGCTCATGAGCCAGATCGATCTTTGCGAAGCGCGCGACCTGCTAAGAGACCCGCGCCGGGTCTTCGCCTTCTATGGCCTGCCGATCCTGGCGATCGTCGGCGCCGGCGCGGCCCCGATCACCGACGTCTGGCGCGGCGCGGTCTGGGCGGCCGCCTGCCTGGTGATGGGCGGCGCCTGCCTTGCCAATGCGCGCCATTGCGGCCGCGTGCACTGCTACCTCACCGGCCCGTTCGCGATCGCCATGGGCGCGCTCGCCGCCCTCCACGGCGCGGGCGTGCTGGCGCTGGGTCCAGGCGGCTGGAACATCCTCGCGCTGGTGCTGGTGGTCGGCTCGGTGGTCCTGACCTTCGTTCCCGAGCTGCTACTGGGCAAATACCGGACCGGCCGCTCGGCGCGGGCGTAACGCCCCTGCGTGCTTCCAGACGCTCGCTTCGCGAGCTCCTCACGTGGGTGGGTGGGCTGCATCAATCTTCGTCATGGTGAGGAGCGCCCCCGGACTTGATCCGGGGGCGCGTCTCGAACCACGCGCGGCCTTCCCGCCGTGCTGCCGAGCCGTGTAGTGATCCCGCATGGCCAAGCCCACCGACCTGACCGACATCCGCCCCGGCGACCGCGTCACCGGCGCGCCGTTCGCCTCCCGCTCGGCGGTGTGGGGCTGCAACGGGGCGGCGGCCACCGCCCATCCGCGGGCCAGCCTGATCGCCATCGACATGCTGAGGGCCGGCGGCTCGGCCGTGGACGCGGCGATCGCCGCCAACATCGCCCTGGGCTTCCTGGAGCCGATCGCCTGCGGCGTGGGCGGCGACGTGTTCTGCCTGATGTGGGACCCGCAGGCGGGCGAGGTGGTGGGGCTGAACGGCTCCGGCCGCTCACCGCGGTCGCTGACGCTGGAGGAGCACCGGCGGCGCGCGCGCGGCGGCGTGATCCACACCCACGGCATCGTCTCAGTCTCGACGCCGGGCGCCGTCGACGGCTGGTGGATGCTGCACCAGCGCTATGGCCGGCTGCCGTGGGCCGACCTGTTCGCGCCGACCATCGCCCTGGCCGAGGCCGGAACGCCGGTGGCGCAGACGGTGGCCTTCTACCTGGAGAGCTCGCACCGCGCCTTCCTGGGCCCGCGGCTGGGGGTCGAGGAGACCGACAACTTCCTCAAGGTCTGGGCGCCGCAGGGCCGCACGCCGCGCGAGGGCGAGGTGTTCGCCAACCCCGGCCTGGCGCGGACTCTGCGGCTGGTCGCCGAGGGCGGGCGGGAGGCCTTTTACGAAGGCGAGATCGCCGACACCGTCGACCGCTACTTCGCCCGCATCGGCGGCTGGCTCTCCAAGGCCGACTTCGCCGCCCACCACGGCGAGTGGGTCGCGCCGGCGAGCGTCGGCTACCGCGGCGCGGACGTCTGGGCGCTGCCGCCGAACGGCCAGGGGCTGACGACGCTGCAGATGCTCAACATGCTGGAGCGGTTCGACCTGGCCGGCATGGGGTTCCTCTCGACCCAGAGCCTGCACCACCAGATCGAGGCCAAGCGGCTCGCCTTCGAGGACCGCGCCCGCTATTTCGGCGACCCGGCCTTCTCGCAGATCCCGATCGAGTGGCTGCTCTCCAAGGACTATGCGGCCGAGCGGGCGGCGCTGATCCGGCCCGACCGCATCCTCACCCCCGCCTACGCTGGCGAGGCGCCCGGCCAGGGCGGCACCACCTACCTCTGCGCGGCCGACGCGGACGGGATGATGGTCTCGCTGATCCAGTCCAACTTCCAGGGCATGGGCTCGGGCCTGTCGCCCGACGGGCTCGGCTTCATGCTGCAGAACCGCGGCCGCCACTTCACGCTGCAGGACGGGCATCCGAACGTCTATGCGCCCGGCAAGCGGCCGTTCCACACCATCATCCCCGGCTTCGCCACCCGCGGCGGCGAGCCGTGGCTGGCGTTCGGGGTGATGGGCGGCAACATGCAGCCGCAGGGGCAGACCCAGATCATCACCGACCTGGTCGACTACGGGCTCGGGCTGCAGGAGGCGGGCGACGCGCCGCGCTGGCTGCACGAGCGCTCGAGCGAGCCGAACGGCGAGCCGGCGCTCGGCGCCGGCGTGCTGTCGCTGGAAGGCGGCATGCCGCCGGCGACGCGGGCGGGGCTGGCGGCGCTCGGCTGGAGCCTGGAGGACGCGCCCGGCCAGTACGGCGGCTACCAGGCGATCGAGCGGCTGCCGGGCCGCTATGCGGCGGCCAGCGAAATGCGCAAGGATGGCGCCGCGCTGGCCTACTGACGAAGGATGACGCCGTGACGCTCGACGAGATGCGCGACATCGTGCTCGGCTTTCCCGGCGTGGCCGAAGGGACGTCGTACGGCTCGCCGGCCTTCCTGGTGAACAGGAAGTTCTTCACGCGGCTGCGGCGCGAGGACCAGAGCCTGGTGCTGGTCGACGTGCCCTTCGACGAGCGCGAGATGCTGATCGAGGCCGAGCCGCAGACCTTCCACTTCACCGCCCACTACAAGGACTACCCGGCCGTGCTGGCGCGCATGGCCACCCTGCACCCCGGCTCGTTCCGCAACTTCCTCGACCGCCGCTGGCGCAAGATCGCCCCGAAGAAGCTGGTCCGGGAGCGGGATGCGGCGACGCCTCCCCCGTAGGGGGAGGTGGATCGGGGCGCCACCGGCGCGCCGAGACGGAGGGGGTCCGTTGCAGCGCGCTGTCTCACCGGACGATCGCGCGCGCCAACCCCCGAAAGTCGCACGGGCGGCGTACCCCCTCCACCACGGCGCTTCGCGCCGCGGTCCCCCTCCCCCTGCGGGGGACGTTTTAGAACTCGTCGTTGATCATGGCGCTGAACTGCTCCAGCACCTCCTTGGCCTGCTCCTCGGGCGACAGGTCGCCCAGCAGCTCGCCAGGCGGCGCCGGGGCCACCGGGTCGGCGACGACCAGGCGAGCCACCACGGCGCCGCCCTGGGCCAGCACCAGCTCCTCGCCCTCGGCCAGCGAGGCCAGGGTCTGGGCGATGCGGGGCGGCAGGTCGTCGAGGTCGATCTGCTTCATGGCTGGCGAGCCCTCAGCAGGTCGCGGATCTCGCCCAGCAGCGTCTCGGTGGGCGTCGGCGCGGGCGGCGGGGCCGGGGCCTTGGCCTCCTGGCGGCGCATGGCGTTCATCAGCTTGATCATCGCGAACACCACCAGCGCCACGATCAGGAACTGGAAGACGGCGCCCAGGAAGGCGCCGTACTGGATCGCCACCTCGGGCAGCTTGTGGGCCGGGTCGGCCTTCTGCAGCTCCCACTTCAGCTGGACGAAATCGACGCGGCCCAGCAGCAGGCCGATCGGCGGCATCACCACCTGGTCGACCAGGCTGGTGACGATCTTGCCGAACGCCGCGCCGATGATGACGCCGACGGCGAGGTCGATGACGTTGCCGCGGGCGATGAACTCGCGGAACTCGCGGAAGATCGTCGCGGGCGCCTCGGCGGCGCTGACGAGCCGGGTCCTGGGGTCGGTCACGGGGGGAAGCTCGCTCTGGCGAAGCGGAGAAGTCGGCGCGGAGCCTAGTCGCCGTTGAGGCGGGCGCGCAACTCCTTGCCGGCCTTGAAGAAGGGCACCGACTTGGCCCGCACCTTCACCGCCTCGCCGGTGCGCGGGTTGCGGCCGGCGCGCGCGGGCCGGCCGCGCACGGAAAAGGCGCCGAAACCCCTCAACTCCACCCGGCCGCCGTCTTCGAGTGCCCCGATCATCTGTTCGAGGATGACGCTGACGACTCGCTCGATGTCTTTCTGGGTGAGGTGCGGGTTCTCGGTCGCCAAAGCGGCGATCAACTCGGACTTGATCATCCAGCGCCCCTTCGTCGTCCTCAAAGAGCTTTGCCCAATCGAAAGGCCGTCTTCAAGGGCCGCCGCGCGGCGCTGGATGAATTATCAGCCGTCACTATTCCTTGGAGGCCTTTTCGCGCAGGGCGGCGCCCAGGATGTCGCCCAGCGACGCGCCGGAATCCGACGACCCGTATTGCTCGATCGCCTCCTTCTCCTCGGCGGCCTCGAGAGCCTTGACGGAGAGGGAGATGCGCCGGGCCGCCTTGTCGACGTTGGTGATCTGGGCGTCGATCCGGTCGCCGACGGCGAAGCGCTCGGGGCGCTGCTCCTGGCGGTCGCGCGAGAGGTCGCTCTTGCGGATGAAGGCGGTGACCGGCGCTTCGTCGTCGCCGAACTTCACCTCGATGCCGCCCGAGGTGATCTCGGTGACCGCGACGGTGACGGTCTGGCCCTTGCGGTAGACGTCGCCGGCCAGCGGATCGCCCGCCAGCTGCTTGATGCCCAGGCTGATGC
>DASXEN010000068.1:0-80535 GCA_036490095.1 Caulobacteraceae bacterium | reverse complement strand
CGGTCTGCGGATGGGCAAGCCCTTCTCACTGACGATCCGGGTTACCGACCTTTCCCGGACGACTGTCGACTACGCGCTGCCGGCGGGGATGCGGTCCGACCTCAGGACGACGCCGTCCGAAGCCAGCGCAAGAACCGACGGGATTCGCGCCACCTTGGCCGTGATCGACGGGTCGCCGGCGATGGCGAAGCCGTCGGCGCAGTCGATCATGGATGCTTACTCGGACGCCATGGCCAAAGGCCATTCGCTGGAAGCGATGCTGCGTTTCCTCGAATTCACCCAGCTATACGGCCCATGGCTCGCCACGGACGAAGGCCGCGCCGAGGCGCAAGCTCGCTTCAAGTCAACCGTGCCGGCGCTCGTCAACGCTCCGGACGTCGCGCCCTTTTGGGCCGCCAGCACGATTGCGGGCCAAAGCGACGCCAAGCCCGCCGATCGGGAAGCTGCGGCGAAGTATCTTGCGACCACGAACCTGGACGCTCTGCCATTCGGCACGTTCCGCTATGTGACTTTCGCCAACCTGGTGAACGGCGCAGGCGACGCCACCGCGAAGTGGGAGCCGGCCATCCTCCGGTCGATGCCCCCGCTGGCGGACGGTATCTGGCGCCACATCGCCCGCTATCCCTGGGCCGGCGTCGCCTACAAGGACCTCGGCGACACCTACATGACCGGCTACCAGATGGACGACGCCTGGCTGGCCTATGACCTCGGTCGAAGCGTCGATCGCGATTGGCGGGCCGAACCGTTGGGCGATCTTGGCAATTTCGAGGATCGGTTACGCACCGACCAGCCGGACTTCTTCTGAGCTGGGGCTACATCCGCATCCCGCCGCTCGCGTCCTTCACCACGAAGTCCGCCGCCACGCTCCCCGCGCGCTGGAACTGCAGGGTGATGCGCACGTGCTGGCCCGGCTGCAGCGGCGCCTTCAGGCCGGTCAGCATCAGGTGGTAGCCGCCGGGCGCGAGGGTGACGGTGGCCGAGGCGCCGATGGCCAGGCCGCCGGTCACCGGCCGCATGCGCATGATCCCGCCGGTCCTGGTGGTCTGATGCAGGGTCACGCTGGCGGCCGCGCCGCTGCGCGCGCCCATCAGGCGGTCGGAGCTGACCTGGCGGTTGGTGATGGCCGCATAGCCGGCGGCGGTTGGGGCGCCGGGCGGCGGGGCGGGGATGTAGGCGCCCTTCACCACGACGCCCGCCGCGACCGCCTGGCCGGCGAGTAGCAGGGCGAGGGCGGCGGCGAGGGCGATCGAGCGCATCGAGGCGGGACTCCGGGATGGGGCCCCGCTCTCGCGCCCGGCCGGCCTTGCGTCAACCCTCGACGCCGTTGCCGTCGATCAGCTCGCGCAGATAGCCGACGTGGCGCTCGAAGGCCTTGCGGCCCGCCGCGGTGGCCTGCACCCGGGTGCGCGGTTTCTTGTCGGCGAAGTCCTTCTCGACGGCGACGTAGCCGGCGTTCTCCAGGGTGGCGATGTGGGCGCCGAGGTTGCCGTCGGTGGCCTTCAGCAGCGCCCTCAGCCGGGTGAACTCCAGCTTCTCCGACGTCGGCAGCGTGTTCAGGGTCGCCATGATCTTGAGCCGCAGCGACTGGTGGATGATTTCGTCCGGACCCATGGCTCAGATCTTCCTCAGCCAGAGCCCGCCCAGGATCAGCGCGCCGCCGCTGACCAGGCCCATGTAGAGGCCGTACCAGGCGCGCACCTCGTAGAAGCCGATCAGCGTCAGCGCCACCAGCGCCGCGCCGAGGGCGATGACGCGCCAGCCCATCCACAGCCCGAAGCCCATGTAGAGGAAGCCGAACACGATCCCGAAGATCGAGTGGATCTCGACGCCGCTGGTGACGGGTATGACCAGGAACAGGGCGACGAAGAAGCCGGCGATCACGCCCCAGAGGCCGAACGCGCGCCACCCCTTCGCGCCGTCGGCGCGCCTTGGCAGCGTGAAGCTGGCGGCGATGCTGGCGACCGTGCCGACGAGGATGCCGGCCGGCCAGGCGTAGTTGGCGAGGCTGGGCGGCGCGAACTGGATGGCGAGGTCGGCGAACATCCAGACCGCGCCCCAGATGATCAGGAACGGCGAGGCGTTGGCGTAGCTGCGCGCCTCGACCATGCGGCCGCGCGCGGCCTCGACTTCGCCCAAAGCCTGGGCGGCGGCATCCTTGGTGATGGTCATGGTCATCGCTCTCCTCCGACTGACCAGAGGACTCTATGGTGCAGAGTTTATGGTGTCAAGAGTACTCTGCGATTTAGAGTTCTCGGCCTCCTCCAGGACCGCGCCCAATCACAATCCCAACCATGTCATCCCGGCCGTAGCCGCGCAGCGGCGAAGAGCCGGGATATCCTCAGCGCCGCGGTTGGAAGCAGATCCCGGATGAGTCCCGCCTGCGGCGGGCTCTCCGGGGGACACTGGAGGGTGGAAGGCGGACTTGCCCGTGCTTTTCGTTTTCCCGTGGTCCCTCGCCGCTCCGTGGCTGGCGCTCACCGATAGTCCCACGCCAGCCGCGCGGCCTCGATCCGCGCCAGCTTCGCCTCGAACGGGGCCCAGTCGTCGGGGCCGGCGATGGACGCCCAGATCGACTCGATCTCGTCGTAGAGCAGCTCCTCGGGCTCGGGCTGGGCGAAGTAGGCGGCGGCGAGGCGCAGCGGCCGGTCCATCTCGTAGGGCGCCAGCCTGGCGCGGAGGTCGGCGAAGGCTTCGCCGCCGTAGAGCGCGGCCCGCGGCCCGGCCAGCGCCCGCCGCTCGGAGGCGAGGCCGCCGAACCAGTCGAAGAAGAACGGCTCCCAGCGCAGCGCCTCGCCGCCCTCGGCCAGCGCCTTGAAGGCGGCGTTGACCAGGTCGACGTCCTCGTCCGGCGCGCGCGGCGCGAGCCCCAGCCGCCGCAGCATCGAGCCGGCGAGCGCCGTGCGGTAGGCGCCCGAGAAGCGGTTCAGCGCCTCCACCAGCGGCTCCGTCTCGGCGACCAGGCTGAGCGCGCCGGCCAGCTGGCGCAGGTTCCAGAACACCGCCTCCGGCTGCCGTCCGAACGCGTAGAGGCCCATCTCGTCGAAATAGGCGGCCACGAAGTTGGGGTCGTTCTTCGGCAGGAAGCGATAGGGCCCGTAGTCGAAGCTCTCGCCGGTGAGGTTCATGTTGTCGGTGTTGAGCACGCCGTGCACGAAGCCGGCCGCCATCCAGCGCCCGACCAGCTCGGCCGAGCGGGCCAGCACCGCGGCGAACAGCGCGACCGGCTTGTCGGGCGCGTTGCCGAGGCCGGGGTAGTAGGCCTCCACCGCATAGTCCACGAGCGCGCGGATCTCGTCCGGCTTGTCGAAATAGGCCTGCCGCTGGAACGTGCCGAAGCGGATGTGGCTGTGCGAGAGGCGCACCAGCACCGCGGCGCGGGTGGGGCTGGGCTCATCGTTGCGCTGCAGCGCCTCGCCGGTCTCGATCAGCGAGAAGCTCCTGGAGGTCGGCACGCCCAGCGCCTCCAGCATCGCCGTCGCCAGCACCTCGCGCACGCCGCCCTTCAGCGTCAGCCGTCCGTCGCCGAAGCGCGAGAAGGGCGTCTGGCCCGAGCCCTTGGTCCCGAGGTCGAGCAGCCGGCCGCTCCCGGCCTCGCGCAGCTGGGCGTAGAGGAAGCCGCGGCCGTCGCCGATGTCGGGGTTGTAAACCCGGAACTGGTGGCCGTGGTAGCGCAGCGCCAGCGGCTCGGCGAGGTTGTCCGGCAGCGGCTCGAAGCGGCCGAAGTGGCGGATCCACTCGGCGTCCGTCAGGGTCTCCAGGCCGACGCTCGCGGCGGCGCGGTTGTTGCGATAGCGCAGCCGCGTCTTCGGGAAGATCGCCGCCTTCACCGGGTCGGCGAACTCGCCGCCGAGGCGCGGGAACTGCGGGTCGGGCTGGTAGCGCGGCGAGACGGGCATCGAAATTGGATGCGCCGGGCGCCCTCGCGCCGCAAGGCTCCATTCGGCGCCCGCCGCGGCGCGTGTTAACCGAAGCGCCATGCGACGGCTGACGCTGGCCTACCTGCGCACCGAATCCGGCGCCGGCCTCGTGCTGCCGGTGGCGGCGGTCGCCGCCGTGGGCCTGGCGACCTCCGGCTATGCGATCCACTACCGCGACTTCGTCGCCGCGCCGATCCCGGTGCGGCTGGGCGGCTTCATCGAGACCCTGACCGTCGCCGGCTGGGTGCGGGCGCTGCTGATGCCGGTGTTCTTCCTGGTGCTCGGCATGCAGCTGAAGTTCGAGCTGCTGCGCGGCGAGCTGTCCGGCCTGCGCCGCCTCGCTCTGCCGTTGGTCGCCGCGCTGGGCGGCTTTGTCGTCCCCGCGGCGCTCTATCTGGCGCTCGCGCTGGCGCTCCATGCGCCATTGAGCGGCTGGACGGTCGTCTGCGCCACCGACGGGGCGGCGGCGCTGGCGATGCTCACCCTCACCGGACCGCGCCTCGCGGCCTCGCTGCGGGTGCTGCTGGTGGCGGTGGCGCTGATCGACAACCTGGCGGCCATGATCGCCGACGCGGTGCTGGCCGCCGGGCGGCTCGACCGCGGCATGCTGGCCGGCGCGGGCCTGGTGCTGGCGGCGCTGGCGCTGCTGTCGCGCTGGCGGCGCGCGCCGTTCCTGTTCTACGCGGCCGGCTTCGTGGTCGTCTGGGGCTTTGCGCTGAAGTCGGGGCTGGCGCCGGCGCTGGCGGGCCTGCTCTGCGCGCTGACCGTGCCGATCGGCGCGCGGCGGCCGGGGCAGGAGAGCATGCTGCGCTACTTCATGGACAGCCTGCACCCCTACGTCGCCTTCGCGGTGCTGCCGCTGTTCGTCTTCACCGCCGCCGGCTTCTCGCTGCACCATTTCCACGTCAGCGGCCTCTTGGCGCCGCAGCCGCTGGCGACGATGCTGGCGCAGGTGGTCGGCAAGCCGCTCGGCGTCTTCGGCCTCGCCGCGGCCGCCGTTTCGCTGAAGCTGGCGCGCCGGCCGGTCGGCGCGACCTGGCTGGAGATGCTCGGCGTCGCCCTGATCGCCGGCGAGGGCTTCACGGTCAGCTACTTTCTCGCCGGCGCGGTGGGCGCCGACGCCGCCGACGCCACCCTGCGCGCAGCCATCTTCATCGCTTCGGCGCTGGCCGCCCTCGCCGGCGGCCTGCTGATCGACCGGACCCAGCGCGGCCGGACGGCGGAGACGTAGAGCACATAGGCGGTGAGGGGATCGCGCGCCGGCCGCTCAGCCCAGCGCCGCCCGCACCGCCGCGCCGGCCGCCTTCGCCGCGTCCGTCACCGCCGGCGAGACGTCGCCCATGATGAAGAAGTCGTGGACCAGCGAGGGGTAGTTGACGTGGCGGGCGGCGACGCCGGCGGCCGCCATCGCCGCGGCGTAGTCGCGGCCCTCGTGCTCCAGCGGATCGAAGCCGGCGGTGACCACATAGGCCGGCGGCAGGCCGGCCAGGTCCTTGGCGCGGCCTGGGGCGGCGCGATGCGCCTGCGGGTGCCCAGCGAAGGCCAGCGAGCGCTCGAAGAAGGCCATCGCCGCCTTGGAGAGCACCGGCCCGTCGCGCTCGGCCCGCGACTGCGTCTCCTGTTCGGGCCAGGTGGCCGGATAGAGCAGCAGCTGCAGCTTCAGGCGGCGCGCCGGGTCGGCCTTGAGGTCGTGGGCCACCGAGGCGGCGAGGTTGCCGCCGGCCGAGTCGCCGCCGACGCCGATGCGGGCCGGGTCGGCGCCGAGCGCCGCGGCGTTGTCGAACGCCCAGCGGGTCGCCGCCAGCGCGTCGTCGTGGCCGGCCGGGAACGGGTTCTCCGGCGCCAGCCGATAGTCGACGGCCATCACCCGCTGCCCGGAATAGTGGGCCAGGCGCCGGCAGTGGCCGTCGTGGGTCTCCAGGTCGCCGATCACGAAGCCGCCGCCGTGGAAGTAGACCAGCAGGCCCGACGGCGAGGCCGCCTGGGCCGGCGTGTAGAGCCGCGCGGGAATCGGCCCGGCCGCGCCCCCCGCCTGCAGGTCGCGCGCCGCGACGCTGGCCACGGTGGTGTTGACGTTCTGCGAGGTGCGCTGGGCGCGGTAGCCGGCGCGGACCATCTCCGGCGGGATCTGCGCCAGCGGCGGCGTCGCCTGCGCCGCGGCCGCCGCCTGCGCGTCGAGCATCGCCTTGAAGTGCGGGTCGAGGGTCATTCGCAATCTCCCCCCTCCCCCACGAGGGGAGGGGCCGGGGGTGGGGGGTGTCGCCGCTGCGCCGCGGCCGGTGACAGATACGAAAAGGGCGGGCGGCCCGACGAGCCCCCCGCCCCTGATCCCTCCCCTCAAGGGGGAGGGGAACTGCGTCGCTACTCCGCCGCCTGCTTCGGCGTGTAGCCGAGCATGGCCTTGGTCTCCAGGTACTCGTGGAAGCCGTAGTCGCCCCACTCGCGCCCGTTGCCGCTCATCTTGTAGCCGCCGAACGGCGCGGTGGGGTCGCCGCCGCCGCCGTTGATCGACACCTGGCCGGCGCGCAGCTGCGCCGCCACTTCGTGGATCTTCGCCTGGTCCGTGCCCGAGATGTAGGCCGCCAGGCCGTACTCGGTGTCGTTGCCGATCCTCACCGCCTCGTCGACGCTGCCGTAGCCGAGGATCGACACCACCGGGCCGAAGATCTCCTCCTTGGCGATGGTCAACTCATTGGTGACGTTCGCGAACACCGTCGGCTTGACGTAATAGCCCTTGTCGAGGCCGTCCGGACGCCCGGCGCCGCCGGTGACCAGGGTCGCGCCCTCGTCGATGCCGGCCTTGATCAGGCGCTGGATCTTCTCCCACTGGGTCTTGTTGACCACCGGGCCGATGGTGGCGTTGCCGTTCGGATCGCCGACGGTGACGGCTTCGGCCGCCTCCTTGGCGATGACGATGGCCTCGTCCATCTTCCCCGCCGGCACCAGCATGCGGGTGGGCGCATTGCAGGACTGGCCGGAGTTGTTCATCACCGAGCGCACGCCGCCGCCGACCGCGGACTTCATGTCGGCGTCCTCGAGGATGATGTTCGGGCTCTTGCCGCCCAGCTCCTGGGCGACGCGCTTGACCGTGGCGGCGGCGTTCCTGGCCACTTCCACGCCGGCGCGGGTCGAGCCGGTGAACGACACCATGTCGATGCCCGGATGGCCGCTGATCGCCGCGCCCACTTCAGCGCCGGCGCCGTTGATCATGTTGTAGACGCCGGCCGGCACGCCGGCCGCGTCCATGATCTCGGTCCAGATGTAGGCGCTGAACGGCGCCTCTTCCGACGGCTTCAGCACCATGGTGCAGCCGGTGGCCAGCGCCGGCACCACCTTGCAGGCGATCTGGTTGATCGGCCAGTTCCAGGGGGTGATCAGGCCGCAGACGCCGATCGGCTCCTTGGCGATGCGGGTGGGCCCGCGGTCTTCCTCGAACTTGAAGTTCTTCAGCACCTCGATGCCGGTGGAGAGGTGCATCATGCCGACCGGCACCTGGGCGCGCTGGGCGAGGCTGGCGGGGGCGCCCATTTCCTCCGTCACGGCATGGGCGAGGTCGCCGAAGCGCTTCTGGTACTCGGCCAGCACCCGCTGCAAGAGCTCGATGCGCTCTTCGCGGCTGGTCTTGGAATAGGTGACGAAGGCCTTCTTGGCGGCCGCCACGGCCTTGTCCACGTCCGCGGCCGAGCCGGCGGAGATGTGGCCGGCCACCGCCTCGGTGGCGGGATTGATGACGTCCATCGATTTCGGCGTCACCGGGTCGACCCAATGGCCGTCGATGTAGAACTTCATGTATTCGCGCATGCGATGCTCCTTGGGTCTCGTCCCACCCCGCGCCCCCGGTTATCCACAGGGGTCCGGCGAGGGGCGCATATTAGTGATCACGGTTCAGACTGGAAGGGGCGCCGCCAACAGAATCTCTGAGGACGCGCGGGCGACGTCTCCAGGCCCTCACCAATGCTGCGACGCCTCGGCGCCGCCGATGAACTCGGCGATGCGCTGGTGGGTGGCGGGCGTGGCGTCGGCGGGCAGCCGGTCGGGGTGATGCCAGGCGACGGCGTGGATCTCGCCCTGGGCGCTCGCCCGGCACGGCTCCCAGTCGTCGACGCGGAACACCACCACATGGTCGCCGCGGAAGATGCGGTGGTTGGACTGCACCGCCAGCAGCGTCGGGCGCCGCAGCGGGCGCACGCCGGCCTCCTCCGCCAGCTCGCGGACCACCGCCTGCTCCACCGTCTCGCCGCGCTCGACGCCGCCGCCGGGCAGGAACCAGCCCGGGACGTAGGTGTGCTCCACCAGCAGCACCTCGCCGGCCGGATTCAGCACCAGCGCCCGCACGCCCAGCGTCGCGCCGCGCGATAGCCGGGAATAGGCCTGGTAGAAGGGCCGCACGATCGGCTGGAGATTGCGCCGCCAGAGCATCGCCGGCCTCTTTAGCGGGCTTCGCGCGGCCGGCGAAATGGCCGCCGGCTTGACGGCGCGGCCCGGGCGGGGGATTGGCGGCGCCAGAGGTTGCCTGGCGGGAGTCCCATGGAAGCGATCTACGCGATCATCATCTTCATCGTCGCCTTCGCCGTGCTCAACCGCATCGAGTTCGGCCGCTTCGACTGATGGGCGAGCGCGGCTGGGCGCTGGTCACCGGCGCGGCGCGGCGGATCGGCCGCGAGCTCGCCCTGACCGCGGCGCGCGCCGGCTACGACGTCGTCGTCCACCACCACAGCCAGGGCGCGGCCGAGACGGTCGCGCTGGTCGAGGCGCTGGGCCGCCGGGCGGTCGCCGAAGGCGCCGACCTCGCCGCCGCGGAGGACTGCCGGCGCCTGGTCGCCGCCGCGCCGGGGCCGCTGACGCTGCTGGTCAACTGCGCCTCGCTGTTCGAGGACGACCGCATCGAGACGCTGACGCCTGAGGGCTGGGATGCGGCGCAGTCGGCCAACGTGCGCGCGCCGGTGCTGCTGGCGCAGGCCTTCGCGGCCGCATTGCCGGCCGACCGCGAGGGCCTGATCGTCAACGTCATCGACCAGCGGGTGCTGCGGCCGACGCCGCAGTTCTTCAGCTATGCGGTGGCGAAGTCGGCGCTGTGGACCGCCACGCGGATGCTGGCGCAGGCGCTGGCGCCGCGGATCCGCGTCAACGGCATCGGGCCCGGTCCGACCCTGCCGTCGATCCACCAGTCGCCGGCCGAGTTCGAGGCGGAGACGCGCGGCGTGCCGCTCGGCCACGGCGCGACGCCGGAAGAGATCGGCCAGGCGCTCGCCTATCTGATTGACGCCCGCTCGGTGACGGGCCAGATGATCGCCGTCGATGGCGGCCAGCACCTCGCCTGGCGCACCCCCGACATCATCGGCTCTTGAGCTTACGATCAGCGGAGGACCAGACGACCGAGCCGCTTGCCAGACCTCAGCCGGACGAGACGCCCCCAAACGAGACGCGGGGCGCCTCGCGCATCCTGATCACCAAGGTCTTCGTACGCAAACTGACGGTCGAGGCCCAGATCGGCGTCTACAGGCATGAGAAGGGACGCCCGCAGGTTCTGGTGATCGACGCCGAGCTGGACGTGGCGCTGACGGACTGGAACGATCTCTCCGCCACAGTGAACTACGAGAGCATCGCCGCGAAGGCGCGCAAAGTCGCCGCCGAGGGCCACCGCGGCCTGGTCGAGACCTTCGCCCACCACCTCGCCGACGCCTGCCTGGAGGATCCCAAGGTCACTCGGGTGCGAGTGCGGGTGGAAAAGCCCTCGGCGCTGGCGCCAGACGCGGAGGCAGCGGGCGTCGAGATCACCGCGGTGCGGGCGTGACGAAGATCGGGCGCCTGGCGGACACGCCGGCTGCCTCACCCGCCACGCGCCGAACCATCCATGCGGAATGGTACGCCGGCCAGAGTGTCGCGGCGCTGGGCCGGCCCGCGGGTATCACCCAGTTCGGAGTCAACCACGTGGTCCTGGCGCCTGGCGCGCGTTCGGCGCTCCGACACTGGCACGAGCACGAGGACGAGTTCGTGTTCGTGCTCGAAGGCGCGCTGACCCTGATCGACGACGCGGGCGAGCACGCGCTGATCGCCGGCGACTATGCTGGTTTTTCGGCCGGCGCGGCGAACGCCCACCATCTGGCGAACTTCTCGGACGCGCCGGCCCGGTATCTCGCCATCGGCGCTCGGCACGTTGGCGTGGAGAGCGTCCACTACCCCGACGACCCGGAGATCGGAGTTGCGACGGTTGAGCGGGATGCCGGCGGGGAACGGATCGGCTGACGTCAGAGGCCAACGGCCGCCAGCGCCTCCGCCTGCCGCTTCGCCAGCGCGGCCTCGCTGAAGTCCTCCAGCGTGGCTTCGAAGGCGCGGCGCCAGTTCATCTCGGCGCCGAGGCGCAGGAAGGCCGCGCCGAGGCCGATGGCGGCGCGCTCCATGAAGACGAACTCGCGCGGCACCGTCACCGGGCCCTGGGCATCCAGCGCCTGTTTGACCTGGAAGGCTTCGCGGCGGCCGTAGGCGCCGGGGCTGACGCCGTCGGCGACCGTACGGACGCGGTCGTCGAGCAGCGGGCCGTAGATGAAGCGGGCCCAGATGTTCAGCGTCTCCACCAGCTCGCGGCTGACCTTCCTGAACCCCCAGACGCGGTAGGCGTCCATCTGCGCCTCCAGGTCGTCAGCGATGAGGGCGCGGTAGAGCCGCAGCACCCCGTCGACGAAGCTCGGCGGGAAGATGCGGATGCAGCCGAAGTCCAGCAGGTTCAGCCGCGCCGCCTCGCCGGCGCCCTCGTCGCCGGCCCCCTCCCCCCCGGCGAAGGTGTAGTTGCCCAGGTGCGGGTCGCCGTGGATCACGCCGATGCGGATCAGCGGCGTCCACCAGGCGTCGAACAGCAGCCGGGCGATGCGGTTGCGGGCCTCCTGGCCCGCGCCCACGAAGTCCATCAGCCCGCGGCCTTCCAGCCAGGTCATGGTGAGGAGCCGGCCAGTGGACAGTTCAGGCAGGGGCTCGGGCGCGGCGATGTCGTCGCGGCCGGCGAAGAAGCCGCGGTAGAGGGCCATGGCCCTGGCCTCGCGGCCGTAGTCCAGCTCCTCGCGGATGCGCTCGCTGATCTCGGCGGCGATCTCGCGGGTGTCGACCGCGCCGAACATCTGCCGCCCCAGCGCCATCACTGCCCGCATCTGCGCGAGATCGCTTTCGACGGCGCTCTGCATCTCCGGATACTGCAGCTTCACCGCCAGCGCGCGGCCGTCGTGGCCGACGGCCCGGTGCACCTGGCCGAGCGAAGCGGCGGCGGCCGGCTGCAGCTCGAAGCTGGCGTATTTCGACTGCCAGGCCGGCCCCAGTTCGGCGGCCATGCGGCGGCGCACGAACGCCGGGCCCATCGGCGGAGCGTCGGTCTGCAGCGACGCCAGCTCCTGGGCGAACTCGGGCGGCAGCAGGTCCGGGATGGTGGTCGCCATCTGGGCGATCTTCATCAGCGGGCCCTTGAGCTGGCCGAGCGCGGCGCGGACGGCGCGGGCGTTGCGCGCGTCGATGTCGCCGCCGCCGATCAGCGCATTGGCCCCCATCGCCGCCGCAGCGCCCGAGAGCCCCGCGCCGACCCTGGCGAAGCGGGCCACGCGGCCGCTGAAGCGATCGCGCTCGGGGTCAGACGGCATGAGCGATGCGCGCGGCTTTGCGCCCCCTCCTTCTCGTCGCGCTGGCGCGCGCCGATCCACCTCCCCCGTACTCTCCGGTACGGGTGAGGAGCAGGGCGGCGCGATCCTGCTCCTCCCTCGTCGCGAAGACGACGGGGGAGGTGGCGCTCGGCGCGAAGCGGCGAGCGACGGAGGGGGCGCAAGGCCGCGTCAACGTCACCCTCAAACCAGCGCCTCGAACTCGTCCACCAGCCGCTCCAGCCGCGCGCAGCCCGCGGACCAGAAGGACGGGTCGCGCGGGTCGAGGCCGAAGGGAGCCAGCGCCTCGACGTAGGTGCGGGCGCCGCCGGCGGCCAGCAGGTCCTCGTAGAGGGGCGTGAAGCCGGCCGGGTTGCGCCGCCGCGCCTCCATCAGCGCCTCGACCAGCAGGTTCCCGAAGGCGTAGGCGTAGACATAGAACGGCGCGTGTACGAAGTGGCTGACGTAGGCCCAGTAGACCTCGTAGCCGGGGTTGAGCCGGATCGCCGGCCCGAGGCTCTCGCCCATCACCTCCAGGAAGAGGGCGCCGATCTCGTCGGCCGACACTTCGCCCTTGGCGCGCGCATCGTGAAAGCGGGTCTCGAAGCGGTGGAAGGCGATCTGCCGGACCACCGTGTTGAGCGCGTCCTCGATCTTGCCGGCCAAGAGGTCGCGCCGCTCCAGCCCCTTGGCGTCGGCCAGCAGCCGCTCGAACACCAGCCCCTCGCCGAAGATGGAGGCGGTCTCCGCCAGCGTCAGCGGCGTGTCGGCCAGCAGCGTGCCCTGCGGCGCGGCCAGCGTCTGGTGTACGGCGTGGCCCAGCTCGTGGGCCAGGGTCAGCACGTCGCGCCGCTCGCCCATGTAGTTGAGGAAGACGAACGGGTGGTGCTCGGAGGTCACCGGGTGCGAGTAGGCGCCCGACTGCTTGCCGGCGCGCGGCGCGGCGTCGATCCAGGGCTCGTCGAAGAAGCGCGCCGCGGTGGTGGCGAAGCGCGGCGCCAGCGCCTCGAAGCTCTCCAGCACCATGGCCCGCGCCTCGTTCCAGCCGTAACGGCGCGGCATGGCGGCGGTGAGCGGGGCGTTGCGGTCCCAGTGGTCGAGCCGCTGGCGGCCCATCACCCTGGCCTTCAGCGCATAGTAGCGGTGCGACAGGCGCGGGTAGCTGGCCACCACCGCCGTCTCCAGCGCCGCGACGGCCTCGGCGTCGACCTCGTTGGCGACGTGGCGGGACGCGACGGGCGTCGCGTAGCGGCGCCAGCGGTCCTCGACCTGCTTCTCGAACGCCAGCGTGTTGAGCGACAGCGCCAGCACGCCGCTCCTGGCCTCAAGCGCCCGCGCCAGGCCCTGCGCGGCGGACTTGCGGCGGCGCCCATCGGAATCCGAGAGCCGGTTCAGCGCCTCGGCCAGGGTCAGCCGCTCGGCGCCGGCGCGCACGGTGAGCGTCGCCAGCGTCTCGTCGAAGAGCCGCACCCAGTTGGCGACGGCGGGGGCGCGGTCGAGCACCAGCCGCTCCAGCTCGTGGCTGAGCTCGTGCGGGCGGCTGAGCCGCACCCGCCGCAGCCACGGCCGCCAGCGCGCCGCCACCGGCTGGGCGACGAGCGCCGCCTCGATCTCGGCGTCCTCCAGCTCGTTCAGCTCCAGGGTGAAGAACAGGCTCTCGGCGCCGACCTGCGAAGCGCGGGTGCGCACGTCCGCCTCGAAGCGGGCCCAGGCCGGGTCGTCGCGGGCGGTGGAGGCGGCGAGGCCGGCGTAGGCGCCGACGCCCCAGAGCTTGTCGGTGGCGCGCTGGTAGAGGCTGACGCCCTGGTCGATCAGCGTGCCGAGCTTGGCCGGCTCGGCGCGGGCGGCCACGAACGCGCCCTTCAGCGCCGCCAGGTCGGCGCTGACCTTGGCGGCGGCCGCCAGGTCGGCCTCGATGCGCGGGTCGTCGCGGCCGGCGTAGAGGTCGTCGAGGCGCCACTCGGGCAGGGCGTTGGCGGGCGGCTTGACGGGGGCGTTCATGCCGCGGGCTTTAGACCCTCGCCCGGCGCCCGCAAACCCATCCGAAATCCGCCTCGCGGCGTGGAAGCGCGCATGCGAGACTGACAGAGCGGGCTTTGGGGACGGCATGGGCGCCTTCGATCACATCATCCTGCTGCTCTCGTTCGTCTACGCGCTGGCGATCGGCCACCTGCTGACCACCGTCGCCATGCTGCTGCGCCGCCGCCGCGAGGTGCGCTTCTCCGCCTTGCACGCCTTCTGGATGCTGAACGCGCTGGTCGCCATCGTGGCCAACTGGATCAGCTTCTGGGACCTGCGGGCCCTGCCGCGCTGGGACGTGGCGACGATCTTCTTCACCTTCCTGATCGCCTTCGCCAACTACCTGATGGCGGCGCTGGTCTCGCCGGAGGTCAAGCCGGATGGACCGATCGACCTGGTGGCGTTCCAGGCCGAGCACCGGCTCGACATCGTCGGCTCGTGGCTGGTCTTGGCGATTATCGCCCTCGTCGCCAACGCGGTTTACGGCCGCGTCTTCGGGGTGATCACCTGGGACGAGCAGAACCTGGCGGTGATCCCGATGGTCGTCGCCGGCGTGATCGCCGTGATCTGGCGCGCCCGCTGGGCGCAGATCGCCGCGGCGGTGGTCGTGGCCGCGTCCTGGACGCTCTATTTCGCCGCCTTGCAGGGGGCGATCCACTGACGACCGCGCGTTAACCCGCCGCTCAGCTCTGCGAAACCCCGCCTTTACCGGCCGCCTGTATCAGGAAGGCACAAAACAGAAGCCGCGCCCATCGATGGCGCGGCGCATTCGGTGGGTGTCTTTGCATGAACAAGGCGGTGCTGGTCGTCGACGACGACCCGACGCAGCGGCGGCTGATCCAGGCGGTGCTGGAGCGCGAGGGCCTGCGCGTCGCCCACGCGGACGGCGGCCGCGCCGCGCTCGACCACCTGGCCTCCGGCGCCCAGACCGACGTGGTGCTGCTCGACCTCAACATGCCCGGCATGAGCGGCGAGGAGACGCTGGCCGACATGCGCCAGCGCGGCTTCGCCCAGCCGGTGATCGTGGTCACCGCCACCGGCGGCATCGACACGGTGGTGGCGGCGATGCGCGCCGGCGCCTGCGACTTCTTCGTCAAGCCGGCCAGCCCCGAGCGGATCATCGTCTCGATCGCCAACGCCCTTTCGATGGGCGCCTTCCGCGCCGAGGTCGACCGGGTGAAGAAGCAGGCGGCGCACCGCACCACCTTCGACGACCTGATCGGCTCCGGCAGCGCCATGCAGATGGTCAAGCGGCTCGGCGAGCGGGCCGCCAAGTCCTCGATCCCGGTGCTGATCACCGGCGAAAGCGGGGCCGGCAAGGAGGTGATCGCCCGCGCCGTGCACGGCTGCTCGGACCGCGCCGGGCGCCCATTCGTGGCTGTCAACTGCGGCGCCATCCCCGAGAACCTGGTGGAGTCGATCCTGTTCGGCCACGAGAAGGGCAGCTTCACCGGCGCCTCGGAGAAGCACCTGGGCAAGTTCCAGGAGGCCAGCGGCGGCACCCTGTTCCTCGACGAGGTCGGCGAGCTGCCGCTCGACATCCAGGTCAAGCTGCTCAGGGCGCTGCAGGAGAGCGAGATCGACCCGGTCGGCGCCAAGCGGCCGGTGAAGGTGGACGTGCGCATCCTCTCGGCCACCAACCGCGACCTGTCGCAGGCCGTGGCCGACGGCCGCTTCCGCGAGGACCTCTTCTACCGCCTCAACGTCTATCCGATCGAGGCGCCGGCGCTGCGCGACCGCCGCGAGGACATCCCGGCGCTGACCGAGGCCTTCGTGCGCCGCTTCAACCTGGAGGAGGGCCGCCGCGTCGCCGGCGCCGCGCCGGAGACGCTGGCGATGCTGTGCGCGTTCGACTGGCCGGGCAACGTCCGCCAGCTGGAGAACGCCGTCTACCGCGCCATCATCCTCGCCGACGCCCCCTACCTGCAGCCGCACGACTTCCCGGCCATCTCCGGCATGAGCCTGCCGCCGGTCGAGGCGGCGGCCACGCCGGCGCCGGCCGCCGCCCGTCCCGCCGCGCCGCCCAGCCTCGCCGACCTCGCCGCCGACCTGCCGACCACCGCGCCGGTGAAGATCCTCGACGACCGCGGCCACCTGCGCACGCTGGAGGACATCGAGCGCGACCTGATCCAGCTCGCCATCGAGATCTACGCCGGCCACATGAGCGAAGTCGCCCGCCGCCTCGGCATCGGCCGCTCGACCCTCTACCGCAAGGTCCGCGAACAGGGCCTGGAAGACCAGATCCGGGAAGCGGGCTGACGCCGAGCCCATATCGGCCAGCGCCCGATCCCCTCACCCTCCCAACCGCTTCGCGCTTGGGCCCCTCCCTCTCCCGATGGGAGAGGTGTGAGCAGCGGCGCCCTCTCTTCACCTCTCCCATCGGGAGAGGGAGGGGCCCGCGCCCGTCATGGCGTGGCAAGGTGAGGGGATCGGGCCTTCGCCGGCGCCCCGCGGAACCGATGGTCGCGCAGCGAAGTTGACCGCCTCGGCAGGGACGTGAGGAGGCGTAACCCGTCCCTCCCAGGGAGTGCCCAGGCATGCCCGCGTCCCGCCGCCACCTGCGGCCGCTCGCCGTTCTCGCCGGCTTCTGCGCCGTCGCCTTGAGCGGCCCCAGCCCCGCCCAATCGCCCGGCGACGACCCGGTCGCCCGCGGCAAGTACCTGGCGCTGCTCGGCGGCTGCGCCGAGTGCCATTCGGCCGAGGCCGGCCCGTTCGCCGGCGGCCGCAACTTCCACTCGGGCCTTGGGACTGTCGGCTCCGCCAACATCACCCCCGATCCGGCCACCGGCATCGGCGCCTGGAGCCAGGACGACTTCTACCGGGCGCTGCACACCGGGGTCAGCCGCAAGGTCGGCCACCTCTATCCGGCCTTCCCCTATCCCTACTTCACCAACATCGCCCGCCAGGACGCCGACGACCTCTTCGCCTACCTGCGCACCGCGCCGCCGATCCGCAACGAACCGAAGCGCGACCAGCTTTCCTTCCCGCTCAACATCCGCGCCATCATGGGCGTCTGGAACCTGCTGTTCTTCCACGAGGGGTCGTTCCGGCCCGACCCGGACCGCACCGCCGAGTGGAACCGCGGCGCCTACATCGTCCAGGCGCTGGCCCATTGCGGCGACTGCCACACGCCGAAGAACTCGCTGCAGGCCGACGACCGCGACCGGGCCTTGCAGGGCGGCGCCGTCGAGGGCTGGTTCGCGCCCAGCCTGACGCAGGAGCCGCGCACCGGCCTCGGCGCCTGGAGCCGCGGCGACATCGCCCTCTTCCTCAAGACCGGCCAGAACCGCTTCACCGCCGCCGGCGGGATGATGGCCGGCGTCGTCGCCGGCTCGACCTCGAAGTGGGACGACGCCGACATCGGCGCGGTGGCCACCTACCTGAAGAGCCTGCCGGCCACGCCGCCGGCGAGCGTCACGCCCGCGCCGGACGCAGCCTCGCAGGCCCGCGGCCAGGCCGTATTCGAAGCGAGCTGCGCCCGCTGCCACGGCGCGAACGCCAGCCCCGAGCGGGGTCCGCCGCTGCCCGGCAGCGCGCTGACCCAGGCGCCCAACCCGGCGACGGTGATCCGCTACGTCCTCGCCGGCTCGAAGACGCCCGTCACCGCCGCCCACCCGAAGCCCGAGGCGATGCCGGCGTTCGGCGACAAGCTCAGCGACGGCGACATCGCCGACGTCGCCAACTACATCCGCAACGCCTGGGGCAACCAGGCCTCGGCCGTGCGGCCGGCCGACGTGGCGAAGGCGCGCAAGCTGGCTGCGGCTGGGTGAACGGCCGAGGGGCGATCCCCTCACCCTCCCATCCCTCTTCACCTCTCCCGTCGGGAGAGGAAGGGGCCCGCGCCCGTCAGGGCGTGGGAAGGTGAGGGGATCGAGCGTCGGCTGTTGGACCCACCGACAGCGCCGCGTTCTCCGCACGAATCCGCACGAACAGCACCGCCGCGTTCAGCACGGTGAACACCAGCGCGTAGATCCACAGGCCGAACACCAGCGGCAGCAGCAGGATTTCGGCGCAGACCACCGCGTAGTTCGGGTGCGGGAAGACCTTGTAGGGTCCGCGGCGCACCAGCGGCGCGCCCGGCAGGATGATAATGCGGGTGGTCCAGCGCGGTCCGAGGCTGGTGAGCACCCAGACCCGCAGACCCTCGACCACCAGGAACAGCCCTGCCAGCGGCAGGCTGAGCGGCCGGTCCCAGGCGAGCCACCAGAGGCCGGCGAGCCAGGCGCCGTGCAGGACGACGATCAGCGGATAGTGGCCGTGCGCGACCTCGTAGGCGCCCTGCGCCTTCAGCCGCCGGGTGTTGTGCGCCGCCAGCACCAGCTCGCCCAGCCGCTGGGCGGTGACGAGCGCCAGCAGCAGGACTGCGAGGATCACGCCGCCAGGGAGACGCAGGACGCCGTGAAGCCGGGCCCGAGTGCGGTCAGCACCAGCCGGCCGCGCGCCTTCTCCGCCAGCGCCCGCTCCAGCACGAAGATCACCGTCGGCGCGGACATGTTGCCGTGGTCGGCCAGCACCTCGCGCTCCCAGGTCAGCGCGCCCTGGCCGAGGTCCAGCGACTTCTCCAGCGCCTCGATCACCTTGGCGCCGCCCGGATGGCAGACGAAGCGGTCGACGTCGGCGAGGCCGAGGCCCATCTTCGCCAGCGAGCCGTCCATCGCCGGCCGCAGGTTGGCCTCGGCGAAGGTGGGGATCGAGCGGTCGAAGATGACGCCGAAGCCGAGCGGGTCGACGTTCCAGCCCATGATGTCGAGGCTGTCGGGCCAGGTGTGCTCGGCCGCGCCGGTGATCTCGGCCAGGCCCTCGCCGGCGCCGGCGCGCAGCACGCAGGCCGCCGCGCCGTCGCCGAACAGGGCGGTGGCGACGATGTTGGCGCTGGTCATCTCGTCGAGGCGGCAGGCCAGGGTGCAGAGCTCGACCGCCACCATCAGCACGTTGGAGCCGGGCCGGGCCTGCGCCAGCCGCCCGGCGATCGACAAGCCCGTCACGCCGCCGGCGCAGCCGAGGCCGAACACCGGCACCCGGGCCACGTCTTCGCGGAAGCCCAGGCGGCCGGCGGCGCGCGCCTCCAGGCTGGGCGTGGCGATGCCGGTGGAGGAGACGGTGACGACGGTATCGATGTCGGCGGCGGTCAAGCCGGCGCGCTCCAGCGCCTGCGAGGCGGCGTCACAGAAGAGGTCGACCGCGCCCTCCAGATAGGCCGCGGTGCGCTCGGGCCAGGAGCGGTCCTGGAAATACCATTCCATCGGCAGGACCGCCTGGCGGGAGCGGATGCCGGTGTTGCGGAACACCGGAAAGAGGCGCTCGAAATCGCGGAACTTGGGGCCGAACAGGCGGCGCGCCTGGGTGGCCACCTCTGCTTGCAGGAACTCGTGCGGGGGCGAAGCGCACGCAAGCGAAAGCAAAACCGCGGATGTCGGCACAAATATCCCCTGCTGTCCCCGTGGGTCCCGCCCCTGTAAGTATCCCTAATCCTGATCGGCGGATTTCCCAAGCGGAGTCCGGCGTTTGAGATTCCCTCGCGGCTTGCCCTTGGCCTTGGCGGCGATCTCCTTGAGCTTCACGCCCTGGCGCATCGAAAGCGCGGCGCCCGGCGCGCCCTTCTCCGGGTCGGCGAAGGCGCGGCCGTAGCTGGTGACCCGCTCGGCCACCGAGCCGAGGAACTCCCCCTCCCAGTCGGAGAGGGCGACGCCGGCGCGCTCGGCGGCGCGGCGGGCGCGTCTCAGGGCGTTGAGCGCGGCCCGCTTGGCCTGCGCGCGCCGATCGGGCGGCTTTCGGTTCACAGCCCTCCGATGGCCGAGATGTAGAGCTCGATCAGCGCCTCTTCCTCCTCGCGCTTGGCGGAGTCGGCCTTCCTGAGGCGCACCACCTTGCGCAGGATCTTGGTGTCGAAGCCCTCGCCCTTGGCCTCGGCGTAGACCTCCTTCAGGTCGCTGGCGACCGCGGCCTTGTCCTCCTCCAGCCGCTCGATCCGCTCGACGAAGCTCTTCAGCTTGCCTTGCGCGGTGACGCCGAGGGTGTCGAGGCTGGAGGAATCGTCGGCCATGGGAACTGCAGCTCGCTGGGCATGGGGTTGAGAGGACGGCGCGACCCTAGCGGCGCGGGCGCCGGCTCACAACAGACCGCGCGCCTGCAAGGCGGGATGCAGCGCCGCAGGGTCTTCGAACAGGTGCGTGTCGTAGCCGCAGGCGATCGCCGCGGCGATGTTGCGCGGCGAATCGTCGACGAACAGCAGCTCGGCCGGCGCGAGGCCGGCCCGCTCGGCCGTGAGGGCGAAGATGGCGGGATCGGGCTTGGCGAGGCCCACGTCGCCGGAGACGACGATGGCCGAGAGCCGCGCGAAAGCCGGGCTCATGGCGAAGGTGCCGTCGCGGGTGGAGGACGGCATGTTGGTCAGGCCCGCCAGCACCACGCCGCGGGCGTGCAGCGCCTCGATGGCCGCCACGGTCTCGGGGATCGGGCCGGAGAACATCTCCCACCAGCGCGTCTCCCAGGCGACGATCGCCGCCGCATAGGTGGGATACCGGGCGACCAGCGGCGCGCGGTTATCGGCGAAGGAGACGCCGGCGTCATGGCGCATGTGCCAGGCCATGGTGCAGACGTTCTCGAGGAACCAGTCGCACTCGGCCGGATCGGCGAAGATCTTGGAATAGAGGGTGCGCGGGCTCCAGCGCACGATGACATTGCCGACGTCGAAGACGACCCCGCGGATGGCCACGGCCGGGCGGCGGCTCAGCCCTGCTTGGCTTTGTAGCGCGGGTCGGTCTTGTTGATGACGTAGATGCGGCCCTTGCGGCGCACGAGCTTGCAGTCGCGGTGGCGCGTCTTCAGCGACTTCAGGGAACTGCGGACTTTCATGGGGCGGGACGCGTCGTCTGGAAGGGGCTGATCGGGAGGGCGCGGATATAGAGACGGGCCTTGGCGAAGTCAATCTGCCGCTCGGCCGCGCTAGCCCTGCAGCGCCACCAGCAGGATCGGCAGCGCGGCGCCGGCGATCAGCAAGGCGAGGATCAGCCGCTTGCGGCGACCGAAGGTGAAGGCCATCCACAGGCCGAGCAGCGTCGAGAGCGCGAGGCCGGCGGCGACCGCGACGAACAGCCACTTCAGCGCCGTCACCGCCCAGGGTGCTGCCTTGTGGGGCGCTGCCTTGTGGGGCGCGGGCGCGGCGGCGTGCTCACGCTGGCGCCTGGGCGCGGCGTCGGACTGCGGACGCGCCTTCGGCAGCGCGATCACCTGGTCCTTGTGGACGCGCGACAGGCGCACCAGGAGCGCCGGCGGCGTGTAGCCGCCGTGCGCCTCGTGCAGGCTGAACACCTGCAACGAGCCGGTGAAGGTGAGGAACAGCACCAGCGGAGCGACGAAGGCGCCGATGTAGCTGTGCAGCGCGCGCACCGTCAGCATGATGTTCACGCGTCGGGCCATGGATTGGTCTCCGCCAGGCAAAAGCCCCTTGCCGCGCAAACGGGAGGGGCCTTGCAAAGCCTCGGCGCGATGCGCCTCAGGCGGCCTTCTGCAGGTTCTTGTGCAGGATGCCGATGGCGGCCTCGCGGTCGATCTGCTCGATGGCGGCGACTTCGCGGGCCATGCGGTCCAGCGCCGATTCGTAGAGCTGGCGCTCGGAGTAGGACTGCTCCGGCTGGCTCTCCGAGCGGTGCAGGTCGCGCACCACCTCGGCGATCGAGATCAGGTCGCCGGAGTTGATCTTGGCTTCGTATTCCTGGGCGCGGCGGCTCCACATGGTGCGCTTGACGCGCGCGCGGCCCTTCAGCGTGGTCAGCGCCTGCGAGACGACGTTGCCGGCGGCCAGCGAGCGCAGGCCGGCGGTCTTGGCCTTCTTGGTGGGCACGCGCAGGGTCATCTTCTCGTGGTCGAAGGTGATCACATAGACCTCAAGCGACATGCCGGCGACTTCCTGGGTCTCGACGCCGACCACCGAGCCCACGCCGTGGGCCGGGTAGACGACGGAGTCGCCAATCTTGAAGTCGAGTTCGCTCTTGGGGCTCATGTCCATCAGGTCCTTTCCGTGCGCCGCACCCACCCGCGGCGTCCCGTCCTTATCCGTCGCGCGCAACAGGCTGGCGTTCCGCGGCCAGGGCGGCGCAGCCGTCGCATCGAGATCGGAGTCGCCCCGCAACAGGACGCCCTCGTCTCCGAAGAGGCTCGAAGAGAAGGATCGGGTTCGTTGTTGTCATTGCGACGAGGGCTCAGCACACCGCCTACCCCGACGTCGCCTTCTACATAACACAAACCCTAGATGATTGAAAGGTTTGTGACGTCCCGCGCTCTACCCTGGATTTCCTCTGGGCGGGAGCCGATCAGGACCCTTGGCCCGGCTTCTCGCTGAAGTAGCGGTCGAACTTGTCGGTCTCGCGCTCGAAGTCGTCGGCGTCGGCCGGCGGCACGCCCTTGAGGGTGATGTTCGGCCAGACCTTGGCGAAGTCGGTGTTGACCTTCAGCCACTTGCCGTCCGGATCGTCCTCGGTGTCCGGCTTGATGGCGTCGACCGGGCACTCCGGCTCGCAGACGCCGCAGTCGATGCATTCGTCCGGATTGATGACCAGGAAGTTCTCGCCTTCGTAGAAGCAGTCCACCGGACAGACTTCGACGCAGTCCATGTACTTACATTTGATGCAGGGATCGGTGACGATATAGGTCATCTGACGCTCTGGGGGCCCCGGGCGGGCGTGTTTGTCAGCCGCGCCCACGGGTTGTCAATGCCGAGAGGCTGGATACGTCATTAGGTTTGCTTACAGCCGGTCGCAGGGTCAGCTCCCAAGCTCCGAATAAAGCGCCCGCGCCTCCGCCGGCGGGCCGCGGCGCGCGCCGAGCGCCTCGATGCTGACTGCGTGCAGGCGCCCGCCGATGGCGAAGACCAGGGCGTCGCCGACCTTGACCGGCCGGGCGGGCTTGTCGAGGCGGCTCTCCTGGCCGGCGCGGGTCAGGCGCACGCGGCCCTCGTCGATCAGCCGGGCGGCGAGGCTGCGGGTCTTGCAGAAGCGGGCGCGCCAGAGCCAGACGTCGGCCCGCACGGCCTCGTCGGCCCTGGCCGCCGCGTCAGCCATGCGTGCGGCGAGGCGGCCGGCGGCGGCGCCTGGCGGCGGGGCGAAGTGTGGCGAGGGCGGCGAACGGCGAGCTGGCAGGCGCCTCGCCCGTGCGCTTGCGCCCCTGCGCCGGCTCGGCCTTGCGGCGCCAGACGTCGGTGGGCGCGCGGCCGACCGGCGCGAACCCCAGCGCCCGCAGCAGCGCCCGCGCCTCGCCGCCGCTCCAGCCCAGCTCCTCGCGCGCCTGGTCGGAGAACAGCACGCCGCCGCCCTGCTTGGCGGCGCCGCGCAGCAGCTCGTCCAGCCGCTCCAGCTGCTCGACCGGCGCGGCGTAACCGCCGGTGGGGACGAGGCCGCGCAGCGACAGCGCCCGGGCCGCCGGCGGCGGCGAGGGCAGTGCGGCGAGGCCCGCGCCGGGCGTCCAGTCGGGCGCGGCGGCCAGCGCGAAGGCGGCGGCGAAGGCGCGGGAGGCCGGACGGTCCGGGCCGGCGAGCTCGGGCAGGTACAGCGAGAAGGCCCCGATGCGCACGCCGAGCGAGCGCAGGGCGCGGCGCTCCGCCTGGCTGAGGCTCTTCAGCTCCCGCTCCAGGCCGGCGCGGGGCAGCACCCCGCCCGCCTCGATCAGCCGGTAGGCGAGCCCGCGCGGCAGCCCCTTCAGCGCACCGGAGGCCACCGCCTCCTCCAGCCTGCGCAGGTTGGGCAGCTGGCGGCCGGCCTCGGCGGCGAGGAAGGCCTCGATCCGCCGCGCCGCCCGCTCGCGCATCGGCGCCGCGCCCAGCTCGCCGAACAGGCGCACGCGCGGGACGAACGGGCGGTCGCCGGCCAGCGCCGCGGCGGCCTCGCCGCGCCACAGCACCAGGCCGTCCGGCGTCAGAGCGAAGGCATCGTCCGGCTCGGCGGCGATGCGGCCGAGCCGGCGGGCGATCTCCGGGGCGACGGCGCGCTGGGCCGCCGCGCGCAGGGCCTTCGACTCCAGCGCCGTCGCGCCGCGCTCGCCTTCGAAGGCGAGGCCCGTCAGCCGGCCGACGAAATGGCCCTCGATGGTCACCGAGCCGTCGGCGGCGAGGCCCGCCAGCAGCTCCTGGCCATCGCCCAGCCCGCGCATCAGGGCGCTGGTGCGCCGGTCGATGAACCGGGCCATCAGCTTCTCGTGCAGGGTGTCGCTGAGCCGGTCCTCCAGGGCGCGGGTGAGGCCCTGCCAGTGAGCCGGATCGGCGAGCCAGTCGGGGCGGTTGGCGACGTAGGCGAGGGTGCGGACGTTGGCGAGCCGCATCGAGAGGGTGTCGATCTCGCCGTCGGTGCGGTCGATCTGCTTCAGTTGGCCGGCCATCCAGTCGTCCGGCACCCGCCCGGCCTCGTCGGTCAGGTGCTCGAACAGGGTCTTCACCAGCCGCACGTGGTCTTCCAGCCGGGTCTTGCGGAAGTCCGGCGTCTGGCAGGCGTCCCAAAGCCGCAACAGCGCCGAGCGGTCGCGGGCGCGCTCGGCCAGCGCCGGATCGGCGGCCAGCGCGCGCAGCGTCGTCTCGTCCAGCGCCTCCTCGGAGGGCTTCAGCCCCTCGCGCGGCGCCGGCGCCGACAGCGCGCGCAGCAGCCCCGCCAGCGAGCCGAAATCGAGCCGGTCGTTGCGCCACAGCGCCGTCGTGACCGGCTGGAAGCGGTGCTCCTCGACCTGGCGCACCAGGTCGTCGTCCATCGGCGGGCAGGCGCCGGTGACCCCGAAGGTCCCGTCGCGGCGGAAGCGGCCGGCGCGGCCGGCGACCTGGCCGACCTCGTGCGCGTGCAGCGCCCGCGTGCGCTTGCCGTCGAACTTGGCGAGGCCGGCGAAGGCGACGTGCCCTAGGTCCATGTTGAGGCCCATGCCGATGGCGTCGGTGGCCACCAGGAAGTCGACCTCGCCGGTCTGGTAAAGGGCCACCTGGGCGTTGCGGGTGCGCGGGCTGAGGTTGCCCATCACCACCGCCGCGCCGCCGCGCTGGCGGCGGATCAGCTCGGCGATGGCGTAGACCTCGGCCGCCGAGAAGGCGACCACGGCAGTGCGGCGCGGCAGCCGGGTGATCTTCTTCGGTCCCTCACAGGTGAGCTTGGAGAAGCGCTCGCGCGTGGCGATCTCGACGCCCGGCAGCAGCCGGCGGATCAGCGGCGCCATGGTCGAGGCGCCGAGGAACATGGTCTCGAACCGGCCGCGGGCGGAGAGCAGCCGCTGGGTGAAGACGTGGCCGCGCTCCGGGTCGGCGCAGAGCTGGATCTCGTCCACCGCCAGGAACTCCACCTCGCGCGCCAGCGGCATCGCCTCGACGGTGCAGACGAAATAGTTGGCCCGCGGCGGGACGATCTTCTCCTCGCCGGTGATCAGCGCGACGGCGCGCGCGCCGCGGGAGGCGACCACCCGGTCGTAGATCTCCCGCGCCAACAGCCGCAGCGGCAGGCCAATCATGCCCGAGGCGTGGCCCAGCATGCGCTCGACGGCCAGGTGGGTCTTGCCGGTGTTGGTGGGTCCCAGCACCGCGACGACGCGCGGCGGCGCCAAGACCGAGTGCGAAGGTCCAGTGCGGCGATCGCTCATCAGCCTGATGTGGCCCGGGACTCAAGCCGTGGCAACGGCGCGATCAGCCGAGGTCGCGAAGCGCAGCCTCGACATCCTGGCCGCCAGACAAGATGCGCAAGATCGTGACCGTCTCCTCGCTCACCGCGAAGGCGATGAGCGCCCGTCGCTCGAAGCCAATTGTTCGCAAACCTGGAAAGATGTCGTCGCGAGCGGTTCCGCGCTTCGGGAACACATCCAGCCGCCGGCAATACGCCGTGAGCCGCTCGACGTAACGGGTTGCGACAACGATGCTCGCGTTTTCGGCGATCCACGCGCCGACGTCGACCAGATCGTCCTCGGCCGAAATATCGAAGACGACCCTGTGGGTCATCCCGCCTTTGCTTCGCGCCTGGCCTGGATGCGGCCGATCACCCTGTCGAACACCTCATCGATGGGAATCGCTCGTGTGGGATCGGCCTCATGCGCTTTGAGTGTCGGCACGGCCTCTTCCCGCAGCCATCGGTCAATCGCGGCATCGCGGTCCTTCAATGTTCGCAGGCCCTCGCGAATGACCTCGCTCTCGGAGGCGTAGTCGCCGGAAGCGACTTTGGCTTTCACGAGCTCGGCCATCTCCACCGGCAGGGTGATACTGAGTTGGCGAGTTGCGCGCATGGAAGAACTCCCTGGATAGGATTTAATCCTACCAGGCCGCCCATTCAATCCAACCTGCCCTCGCCCCGTCCGGCCAGCATGCCGCCCAGCACCGTCTCCACGTGCTGGCGCGCCACAGCCTCGACGTCGAACGGCGGCGCGCCGATCGGCACGAAGGTCTCGCGCCAGAGCAGGGCGAGCAGCATCGGAGCGACGAGGCCGAGCGCATAGATGCGCGGATCGCCGGGCTTCACCTCGCCGCGCGCCTGGGCCCGCTCGATCTGGCCGCCGACGACGGCGAGCGCCTTCTCGACCAGGTCGTCGTGCCAGACGCGGGCCAGCTCTGGAAAGTTGCGCGATTCCCCGACCACCATCTTCACCACGCTGGCGAGGGGTCCATCGGCGAGCGTCGCCGCCAACGTTGGAAGCAGCGCCCGGGCCAGGGCGGCGAACGAGCCTTCGAAGGCGGCGGCCGCCGCGCGCATCCGCTCCAGGTTCGGCGCGACCGCCTCGGCGACCACGGCGCGGAACAGATCCTCCTTGGTCGGGAAGTAGAGGTAGAGCGCCGCCTTGGAGACGCCGGCGCGGGCGGCGATGTCCTCCAGCCGCGCGGCCGCGAAGCCGCGCTCGGCGAACACGTCGAGGGCGGCGGCGACGATCTCGGCGGGCCTGGCGGCCTTGCGGCGGCGCCAGCGCGGTGCGGCGGCGGCCATGCGGGATTGCTAACCCTCGGGTCAGTTAGCCGCAATGCCGGGCCGGCTCGGCCCGGCGAACAAAGGGTTCACGAGCCGTAAATGCATATGGTTAACAGACGGAACGCCCGCGAAACGAACCGTGTCCGAATCACTTACCTCCCGCGATTCGACCTTTGTTCACCACAAGCCCTTGTATCTGAATCGCTTTTGGCCACTAGGCCAGTCCCCGTCCGCCAAGCCGCCGCCGCCGGGCGCGCCGCGCCGCCCCGCGCCGGGTAGTGTCTCAGTTTGAAATTGCCGCCAGCGCGAAAGCCCCGACGACATAGGCGACAAGCGCCATAGCGAAGGCGTAGCCGGCGATCTGGAACCAGTAGAGGATTGGGCGCTCGTCGCGGGTGTTGGCAAACCCGAAGAACCAGAAATCCGTCCGGCCGCGCTTCAGCGCCAGCCACAGGACCGCGCCCATGCCCACGAGCGTCGCAATTCCGATGAGCCAGAACACGGCTAGGCGCTGCGCTTCTTGTATGGCCCGCGCTTGGCGGGCTGCGGCCGGCGCGCTTCTATCCGCTCGGCAATGTCTTCCATCGTCCACAGCGTAGCAGAAATCCCCGCCGCCATCGCAGGCGTGACCTTGAGCGTCTTATGGATGCGAACGAAGTTGTAAAACATGAAGTAGAGCGCCAGCGCGTGAACGTGGTTGGCAAACTGCGCGACGCAAAGCCTGCGCAAGCCGGGTAGATCAAGCGGGTGGAATCCGGGCGCAAGGAGCGACGGTGACTCAGGCGTGTTCCCGGCCAAAGCGGGCCTAGTCGCGCTTGCTGTAGCGGGCCTTCGCAGCGTTACGGGCGATCTCAGCGCGACGTTCTGGCGTCATGCTTTCGGCCCTAGCTTTCCCACCCTTGCGGCCAAGCTGGGCCGCCACTGACGGTTGTTTCACATCTTCTTCAATTTCGCCAGTCGCGATCTTGGCGACCATGATAGCCGCGCCGAGCACATCGCCGGGACGCTTCTCGCCTCTAGGACCCTTGGGCATCAGGCACCAATTCGAGTTGCTGGTCGAAGGTGGTGGGATGGCCGCACACGGCGCAACGCAGCTCACCTTCGCGCGCAACCTCACCGATCTCGCCGCACGAGTCAGTCGCGCCGCACTTGGCGCAGTCCGCAATCGCCAGGATGTGACGTTCGGTTGCCATGCCCCGAAGATAGCCGCGCGCCTGGCTGGGCGCCATGCTTGTCAACGGGGCCAAAATTCAAACTGAGACACTACCCCGCGCCGGCTCGCCTTGACGGGCGGGCGCTGCACCGACTATATCGCCCGCTCCCGCGCGGGGCCTCACCTCCCCGCGCGCTTGTCGTTACGCCGGAAGGTTCTGCAAGATGTCGCGCCGCTGCGAGCTCACGGGCGTCGGGCCGATGGTCGGCCATCACGTCAGCCACTCCAACGTGAAGTCCAAGCGTCGCTTCCTGCCGGCGCTGTCACCGGCCTCGCTGCAGTCCGAGGCGCTGGGCCAGACCTTCCGTTTGCGCGTCACCAACGCGGCGCTGCGCACCGTGGACTTCAAGGGCGGGCTCGACGCCTTCCTGCTCGGCGCGCGCGACGAGGGGCTGTCGGCCAAGGCGCTGAAGATCAAGAAGCAGGTCAAGGCCAAGACGGCGGCCGTCGCCGCGGCCTGACGCCACGCCTTTTCATCGACGCGGATTTGACGTCTTTTCGCGCGGCGGCGGAAGGATGAGGCCCTGCATGCGCGCGCTCCTCGCCGTCACCCTCGCACTCGGCGTCTGCGCCGCCGCGCGGGCACAGCCTATCGCCACCGCGCCGCAGGCCGAGCCGGAAGCGCGCTACCAGGCGCTGCTCGCCAGCGCCAAGGCCAGCGCCCCCAACGCCGACTGGCAGGCGCTGCGCATCGCCTACGCCAGCCGCCCCGGTTTCCGGATATTCTCCCAGAGCGACGCGCGGCGGCAGATGCTGGAGGCGGCGGGCAAGAGCGACTGCGCGGTCGCGCTGCCGGCGGCGAAGGCGGCGATCGAAGAGGCCTACGTCGATATCGACGCCCACATGATCGCGGCCTTCTGCGAGGAGAACGCCGGCCAGGCCGACGCCGCCCGCCTCGACCGCGACGTCGGCGCCGGCCTCGTCGCCTCGATCGAGACCGGCGACGGCCTCACCCCCGCCACCGCCTTCACGCCGATCGACGTCGACGAGGAGTATGCGGTGATGCGCGCGCTGGGCCGCAAGGTCACCGACCAGTCGCTGATCCACGAGGGCGGCCACGCCTACGACGCCCTGCGCACCGTCAACGCCAAGGGCGAGGTCGCCACCTACTATTTCCTGATCGACCGCGTGCTCGCCGCCGAAGCCGCGGCGTTGAAGCCCGGCTCGGTCAGCGAAGGCGGCCCGCCCAGCCGCACGCCTTAGCGCGCGCCGGGGCTGGATCGGGGAGGCGCGGCCATGATCCCGGTTCTCTGGCTGAGCGGCCCGCCCGGCGTCGGCAAGACCGCCGTCGGCTGGGAGATCTACCAGCGCCTCCAAGTCGCCGGCGCGAAGCCGGCCTACGTCGACGTCGACCAGCTCGGGATCTGCTACCCGCCGCTCGCAGGCGACCCGGACCGACATGCGCTGAAAGCGCGTAACGTCGCGGCCTTGCGCGCCAACTTCGCGGCGGCCGGCGCGCGGACCCTGATCGTGTCCGGGGTGGTCGACGCCCTGCGCGGGCCTGACAGTGGGACCCTCGGCGGCCCGCGCCTGGCCGTCGCCCGGCGGCGGGCCGACCCGGATGAGCTGCGCGCGCGGCTGCTCCAGAGAGACGGACCGTCCGACGAGCACGAGGCCGCGGTGGAAGCAGCCCGGGCGCTCGACCACAGCGGCTTCGCGGACGTCTGCATCGACACCAGCGGGGTGTCGATCGGCGAGGCGGCGACCTGCGTCCTGGCAGAGACCGGCGCCTGGCCGCCGGCAGGGACGCAGCGGCCGCCCTCGCCCGCTCCCGGTGACCGCACGGAGGCGGGCGGCGAGATCCTCGCGGTAACCGGCGCCACCGGCGTAGGCAAGTCGGCGATCGCCTTTCGCGCCTACCTCGATGTCCTCAGCTCGGGCCAGTGCGCGGCCTACGTCGACGTCGGACAGATCGGCTTCTGCAGCACGGCGCCGGACGATCATGCGCTCAAGGCGCGCAACCTCGCCGCCCTGTGGGCCAATTTTCATGACGCCGGCGCGGGGCGGGCGATCGTCGTGGGCCGGGTCGCCACCCGCGCCGAGGCGCGGCTCTACGAGCAGGCGCTCCCGCGCGCGAGCTGGTCCTGGCGGCGGCTCCGCGTCGGCGAGGCGGAGCTCACCCGCCGTATCCTCTCGCGCGGCGACGGCGGCGCCTGGGCGGAGCCGGGCGATCCGCTGAAAGGTCGTTCAAGGGATGAGCTGCTGGCGGTCGCCGGCGGCGCGCTGACCGAAGGCCGCCTGCACGACGTCGGCCTGCCCGTCGACGTCGACGGTCTCGATATTCCGGCCGCGGCCGCGGCCCTCCTAGCAAGGGGGCCGGCCTAGTGACGCCCAGGCGTCAGTGGCGCGCGCGGGCGGTCTTGACGGTCGACACCGGCTTGGCCAGCGACAGCACGGTGATCTCGATGGTGTCGGTGGTGGCGACGCCGGCTTCGGTGACCTCGACCACCGCCTCGTCGCGGCCCGAATAGCCCGGCTGGGCGGTGTAGACCGCGTCCTTGGTCGGGGCGAGGCGGTCGTTGCAGGCGTGGCGGGGGTCGGCGGCGGCGTAGAGCGGATGGCCGTCGGCGTAGGGCCGCTCCTCGCCGTCCTCGAAGGCGAGGCTCCCGTGCGCCGGGGCGCTGACCACCCGGATCGTCACCTCGGTCGGCGCGCAGGACGGGCCGACGTCGAAGTAGTGGAAGAGAATAACGGGCTGACCGGAGCCGGCGGCGAGCAATTCGCGGACCGACGGCGCGCCGCGGACGATGGCCGGCACGCCGACCACCTCGTCGCTATCGGGGGCTGCGCGGAGGCCGGTGGCGAGGCAGGCGAGCGCAGCCACCGCAGCGATCGTCGCGGCCCAGCGGCCCTTGGCGGCCCGGCGCTCAGCCATCCCATCCGTCCCCGGCGATCGCGCAGCCGCGAGGCTCGCACGTCGCCGGGGAGCTTGGCAACGGGCGCGGTCAGTGCACCGCGGCCTTGGCGATCTCCAGCTTCTCGCCGCCGTTGGTGACCTGGATCACCGAGCCGTCTTCCAGCTCGCCGGCCAGCAGCTTGCGGGCGATCGGGTCGACCAGCTCCTTCTGGATCACCCGCTTCAGCGGCCGGGCGCCGTAGACCGGGTCGTAGCCGCGCTCGCCCAGCCAGTGCCGGGCGCCGGCGTCGAGGTGGATGGCCATCCGCCGGTCGGCCAGCAGCTTCTCGACGCGCTCCAGCTGGATGGTGACGATCGAATCCATCTGCTCGCGGCCCAGCCGCTGGAAGAGCACGATCTCGTCGATCCTGTTGAGGAACTCCGGCCGGAAGTGCTTGCGCACCGCGTCCATCACCAGCGGGCGCACGGCTTCCACGTCCATGTCGTGATCGGCCACCGCGTCGGCGGCCAGATACTCCGAGCCGAGGTTGGAGGTCATCACGATCAGCACGTTGCGGAAGTCGACCGTGCGGCCCTGGCCGTCGGTCAGCCGCCCGTCGTCCAGCACCTGCAGCAGGACGTTGAAGACGTCCGGGTGGGCCTTCTCGACCTCGTCGAACAACACCACCTGGTAGGGCCGGCGGCGCACCGACTCGGTCAGCGCCCCGCCCTCGTCGTAGCCGACGTAGCCGGGTGGCGCGCCGATCATGCGGCTGACCGAGTGCTTCTCCATGTACTCGCTCATGTCGAGCCGGGTGATCGCCGCCTCGTCGTCGAACAGGAACTCGGCCAGCGCCTTGGTCAGCTCGGTCTTGCCGACGCCGGTGGGGCCGAGGAACAGGAACGAGCCGATCGGCCGGTTCGGGTCCTTCAGCCCGGCGCGAGCCCGCCGGACGGCGTCCGAGACGGCGACCAGCGCCTCCTCCTGGCCGACGACGCGCTTGCGCAGCTCGTCCTCCATGCGCAGCAGCTTGTCGCGCTCGCCTTCGAGCATCTTCTCCACCGGCACGCCGGTCCAGCGCGAGACCACGGCGGCGATCTGCTCGGCGTCGACGGTCTCGGGGGTGACGGCGGCGGCGTCGGCGGCGCCCTCCTCCTCGGCGAGGCGCTTCTCCAGCGGCGGGATCTCGCCGTAGGCGATCTCGGAGGCGCGCTGCAGGTCGCCGCGGCGCTGGGCGGCGGCCAGCTCGGCGCGCAGCCGGTCCAGCGCCTCGCGGGCCTGGGCGGCCTGGCCGACCTTGTCCTTCTCGGCGCGCCAGCGGGCGGTCATCTCGGCCGACTGGCCCTCCAGGTCGCTCAGCTCGTCCTCAAGGCTCTCGAGCCGCTTCTTCGACGCCGCGTCGGTCTCCTTGGTCAGCGCCTCGCGCTCGATCTTCAGCTGCACCACGCGGCGGTCGATCTCGTCCAGCGCCTCCGGCTTGGAGTCGACCGCCATGCGCACGCGGCTGGCCGCCTCGTCGACCAGGTCGATCGCCTTGTCCGGCAGGAAGCGGTCGGTGATGTAGCGGTTGGAGAGGGAGGCGGCGGCGACGATGGCGGAATCGCTGATGCGCACCCCGTGGTGCACCTCGTACTTCTCCTTCAGCCCGCGCAGGATCGAGACTGTGTCCTCCACCGTCGGCTCGCCGACGAACACCGGCTGGAAGCGCCGCGCCAGCGCCGCGTCCTTCTCGACGTGCTTGCGGTACTCGTCGAGCGTGGTGGCGCCGACGCAGTGCAGCTCGCCCCTGGCAAGCGCCGGCTTCAGCAGGTTCGAAGCATCCATGGCCCCGTCGGTCTTGCCGGCCCCGACCAGGGTGTGCATCTCGTCGATGAAGAGGATGATCGAGCCTTCGGCGGCGGTCACCTCGTTCAGCACCGCCTTCAGGCGCTCCTCGAACTCGCCACGGTATTTCGCGCCGGCGATCAGGGCGCCCATGTCGAGCGCCATCAGCTTCTTGTCCTTCAGGCTCTCGGGCACGTCGCCGTTGACGATGCGCAGCGCCAGGCCCTCGACGATGGCGGTCTTGCCGACCCCGGGCTCGCCGATCAGCACCGGGTTGTTCTTGGTGCGGCGGGCCAGCACCTGGATGGTGCGGCGGATCTCCTCGTCGCGGCCGATCACCGGATCGAGCTTGTCGTCGCGCGCCGCCTGGGTGAGGTCGCGGGCGTAGCGCTTCAGCGCGTCGTAGCCTTCCTCCGCGGAGGCCGAATCGGCCGTGCGGCCCTTTCGCAGGCCGGCGGCGGCGTTCTCCAGGCCCGCGGCGGTGGCGCCGGCGTCCTTCAGCGCCTTGGCGGCGTCGCCGCCCTCCTTGGCGATGGCGATCAGCAGCCGCTCGGTGGTGACGAAGGCGTCGCCGGCCGCCTTGGCGTCGGCCTCGGCCTTGGCGAACACGCTGGCCGTCTCCGGCTTCATGTAGAGCTGGCCGGACCCGCCCTCGACCTTGGGCAGCTTGGCGAGCTGCGCCTCCACGGCCTGGTCGGCCGCGTCGGGCCGACCGCCGGCGCTCTGGATCAGCGACCGGGCGAGGCCGTCTTTCTCCTCCAGCAGCACCTTCAGCAGGTGCTCCGGCGCGAGCTGCTGATGGCGCCGGGCGAGCGCCAGCGACTGCGCCGACTGGATCGCCTGCTTGGCGCGGTCGGAATAAAGATCGATGTTCATGAATCCCCTCTAATAGGCGGATGCGCCGGGCCCGCCTTGATCAAGCGCAGGCCCTGCCGCTCCGATGTAGTGTGGCGCCATGGCCACACAAGGGCGGGCGACGGAGGTCGAAAAGTTTAACCACGGAGGTCACGGAGGAGGCACGGAGGACACGGAGTCGAGGCGACCGACAGTCCGCTGACACGTGTGCGTGCGCTTCGCGCTAGTAGCCGTTCAGCATGCGGACGATGCCGTTTTTCATCAGCGCGACATTGAAGTTGAGCAGGTAGCCCAAGCGATAGCCGCCGAGTTTCAGGTAGCTCAGAAGCTGCGCCCGGTGCACTTCCGCCAGACGCTCCACCGCCTTCACTTCGACCACCACCCGCTTCGCGATCAGAAGGTCGATCCGATAGCCCGCTTCGATCGTGATACCGTCGTAGGCGACCGGCAGCGCCAGCTGCCGGTCAAAATGAATTTGCGACTTCGACAATTCGTGCGCCAGGCAGGCTTCGTAGACGTTCTCAAGCAGTCCCGGGCCAAGGGCCTTGTGAACGGTCAGCGCGCAACGGAGAATCAGCTCCCCTAACTGGTCGTCCTCCACTCCGTGCCCTCCGTGCCTTCTCCGTGTCCTCCGTGGTTCAATACCACCTGGGCCATAGAGCGAGATACGGCGACTCGTCACCCTGCCAGCAGCGCCGCGATCGCCTCGGGATCGATGGGTTTGGCGATCACCGGGGTGTCGCGCAGGTCGGGGCGCAGGCTCTCGGCGCCGTAGCCGGTGACGAAGGCGAAGGGAACGCCCGCCGCGCGCAGGGCGTCGGCGACCGGGAAGGAGGTGGCGGCCGCGCCGAGCTTCACGTCCAGCAGGGCGAAGTCGAAGCCGCCCGCGGCGATCAGCGCCAGCGCCTGCTCGACGCTGGCGGCCGGGCCGATCACCTCGCAGCCGAGGTCGCCGAGCACATCCTCCAGCAACATGGCGACCAGCGATTCGTCCTCGACGACCAGGACCCGCCTAGGCGCCCGCTGGACCATCCCCGCCCCGCGTCTGCGCCAGCGGCGCGGTGATGACGCAGACGAGGCCGTCCGGGGCGAAATCGAGCCGGGCCGCGCCTTCGAGGTCGCGGGCCAGGCCTTGAAGCATGCGCGAGCCGAAGCCGCGGCGGGTCGGCGGCTCGACCGGCGGTCCGCCGATCTCGCGCCAGACGATGTTGAGCGCGCCGCCCTGGCGGGTGACCGCGATCGAGACGCGGCCACCCTCGACCGACAGGGCGCCGTACTTGGCGGCGTTGGTGCACAGCTCGTAGAGCGCCATCGACATGGCCAGCGCCACCTTCGGCGACAGCCGCTGGCGCAGCGTCTCGACCGAGAAGCGCTCGGGCTCGCCGTGGGTGTCGATGGCCTCGTCGATGACGTCGGCGAGGTCGGCGCCTTCCCAGCTCTCTCGGGTCAGGATGTCGTGGCCCTTGGCCAGCGCCAGCAGCCGGCCGTTCAGCGCCTCGCGGGCGCCTTCGAGGTCGGTGGCGTGGCGCAGGGTGTTGCCGACCACCGCCTGCACGGTGGCGAGGCTGTTCTTCACCCGGTGGTTCAGCTCGCCGAGCAGCAGCCGCTGGCTCTCCTCGGCGCGCAGCCGCTCGGAGATGTCGCGCAGCACGCCGGTGAAGTAGCGGCGCCCGTCGGCGCGCCATTCGGCCACCGACAGCTCCAGCGGGCACACCGAGCCGTCCTTGCGAAGGCCCTCGACCCGGCGCCCGCCGCCGACCGCCGGGCGTTCGCCGTCCGGCAGGTGGTCGCGGCGCGCGCAGGCATGGCCCGGCGGCGCCAGCAGGCGCACGCTGCGGCCGATGATCTCGTCCGCGCGGTAGCCGAACAGGCGCTCGGCGGCCGGATTGAACGAGATCACCGTGCCGCCGTCGTCGACCACCAGGATCGCGTCGACGGCGGTGTCGACGATCGCGCGATAGCGGGCCTCCGCGCCGGTCAGCGCGGTTGCAGAATTGGACGGCCGGTAGTCTGCCGCTGGCAAGGTCATCTTCGTCACGTCCCCGTATTCCCCCTCACGGAATCGGTTTCGAGATGATGATTAACCGTTTGGTGGTGAGAATCACTTCCGCGCGACGATCCGCCACGCCGCCCCTGCGGAGGGAAAGACTGGCCCTGCGGCGACGCGCCGCCCCCTTTTCTGAACGCCCGGCAACGGGTCGCTCAGCGCTCCTTCAGTGGTGAAGGCGCAACATCTGCAAGTTCGCTGCGAAATATGGCGAACCGGCGCGGCTCTGCCGCGTTGCACAAACGCCAGGCACGAAAGGAGGTGCGCCATGGCGAGGAGGAGGCCGAAAGGCGTTCTGGAACTGGGCTGGGCGTGCTTCGAAAGCGCGGCCGCGGGCCGGACCGAACATGTTCCGACATCGCTTGACTATCCCGACGACGTGGTGCGCCGCACCACCTTCACCGCCGGCGGCGGGCTGGGCTGGAAGATCTCCGCCCTGGTCACCCCGCGCGAGACGTCCGCGCCGCTGAAGATCGTGGTGATTCCGGGCGCGCCCTCCTGGGCGGAGTACTGGGCGCCGCTGCTGGCCGCCCTGCCGCAGGACCGCGAGATGATCGTGGTCGACCGCCCCGGGTTCGCCGCCAGCGAGCCGGCCACCTGCGTCCCCGACATCCGCCTGCAGGCGGTCGCCCTCGCGCCGCTGCTGGAGGCCGCGCCGGGGCAGAAAATCCTGCTGGTCGGCCAGTCCTACGGCGCGGCGATCGCCACGGTGATGGCCGCGCGCCAGCCGAAGTCGCTGGCCGGCGTGGTGCTGCTGTCGAGCTTCCTCGGCGAGCCGGGCCCCACCGCCCGCTTCCTGGTCAACCTCGGCCTGCGCGCCCTGAACCTGATCCCGCGCGACCTGCGCAACGCCATCCTCGAGGTCAGCGGCCAGGCCCCGCAACTGGCGCACATGCGCCAGGCGCTGCGCCGCCTCAACGTGCCGGTGCACGTGATCCACGGCGACGCCGACGACTTCGCGCCGATCGAGCATGCGCAGCGGCTGGTCGAGGAAGCCAGCTGCCGCGGTCCGATGAGCTTCATCTGCGTGCCGGGCGCCAACCACTTCCTCAACGACGGCCCGGTCGAGGTGCTGATGGACGTGCTGGAGCGCTGCATCCCGGCCCCCGCGCTGCCGAAGCCGGCCTTCAGGCTGCCGACGCTGCCGCGGCCCAGCCTGGCGTGGCTGATGCGCAAGCCCGCCGACGTTCATCCGCCCGGCGAGGCCGTCGGGGCCTAGCGGCGCTTGGACCGCGCCGCGCCGCGCGAGTAGACTGCGTCCTCGTTCAACGAGGACCGCCGTGAGCTACGATCCCGAGCCGCTGCTCCGCCAGATCCCGGACACGCCCGCCGGCCGCCAGCTCGCCTGGTGGATGACGCAGCACGCCCGCGACGGCGAGGGCGTCAGCCTGGCCGACTGGGACCGCTACGGGCCGGCGATGCTGAAGCGGTTCGGCGGCGAGCATACCGCCGAGACCTTGGCCGGGATCTTCCGCGCCGACCACGCGCGCATGGGCGACATCGTCGAGCTCAGCATCGGGTCGGCCGCCGACCTCGCCATCGTGGCGCTGGCGCGCACCTCGAAAGACCGCAAGCTGTCGATCGACCTGCGGGTCGAGCCCGATCCGCCGCACCGGATTGACCACTTCCTGTTCGAGCGCCGCCACGACTTCAAGCTGGAGGTGCGCGAGGCCGGGCCGGACGACGCACTGACCGTCGCCGACATCGAACGGCGCTGCCCGATCGTGATGGGCGACACCTCGGTGTGGTTCGACCGCGGGGCCGACTATTTCGCCTTCTCGCGGCTGCTGGAGGAGTGCACGGTCGGCCTCGCCTCGGTGGACGGCGTGCCGGCGGCGATCAGCTGCGGCGCCGAGCGGGTGATCCGCGTCGGCGGCGAGCTGAAGCGGCTCTATGTGGTTTCGCACCTGCGGGTGCTGCCGGAGCACCAGCGCAAGGGCCTGTGGGGCGCCGCCAACAGCGCACTGAACAAATACCGGGACCGCGTCGACGGCTCGCAGGCCTACATCGCGGTCGCCAATCTCGGCATGCAGCACGGCTTCCAGGGCACCCCCGACAAGTGGGACCAGATCGTCCAGCGCGTCGAGCTGGACTGCGCGGCGCTGGCCGGGCCGATGACGGGCCGCCCCGCCACGTCCGCCGACGCCGGCGAGATCGCCGCGCGCCTCAACGCCTTCCATGGGCCCGAGGAAATGTTCGTGCCCTACGATGCCGACGGGTTCGCCAGGCGGGTGGAACGGGCGCCCGACCTCTACGGCTGGGACAAGGTCTGGCTGACCGACGGCGCACTCGTCGGCGTCTGGCCGGCCGGCAGGGCGCTGCGCAGCGTCACCGAGACCGGCGGCGTGCAGACCGTCTCCACGCCCGGCGTGGTCATGGACTATGCCTTCGCGCCCGGCGCCGAGGCGGAGCTCGAGGCGCTGCTGCGCGCCTGGTGCGGGGCTCTGACGGCGCAGGGCATCGACACCCTGATCATCTACACCTCGCCGGCCTCGTCGGGCTCGGCGCTGATCAACGGCCTCGGCCGCGCCACCGGCGACTTCTTCACCTGGACGCCGGGAATCCACGTGCCCGAGGGCGCCTCGCAGCGCGGCCTCTACACCGACGCCGCCTACTTCTGAGGCTCACTTCAGCGGCTGCGGCGCGCGCGCCGCCTGCACGACGGCGGTGAGGAAGGCCGTCTGCGCCTCGCCGGCGAGGACGTCGCTGGTGAACGGCCAGGCGCTCTGGATCACCACCACCAGCCGGTCCTGCGGGTCGATGTAGAGCGACTGGCCGTAGACGCCGACGGCGCTGAAGCCGACGGGCCGCATCCACCAGTAGTAGCCGTAGCCCTGGCCCGGCGGACGGCCCTCGATGTGGTTGGCCGAGGCGTCGGCGACCCAGCCCTCGGGCAGCACGCGCCGGCCGCCGATCACGCCGCCGTCCAGCACGAAGAGGCCGAGGCGGCCTTCGTCGCGCAGGTCCATCGAGAGGCCCCAGCCGCCCTGCTCCTGCGCCGTCCCGTGCTGCAGCACCCAGGCGGCGTCCGTTTCCATCCCCAGCCGCGACCAGATCTTCTCGGACAGGTAGTCGGAAAGCGACTTGTGCGTCGCACGCGCCACCAGCAGGCCGGCGAGGGTGGCGTCGCCGGTCGAGTAGTTGAACCTGGTCCCCGGCGGCGCGGCGCGCGGCAGCTTGGCCATATAGGCCAGCACCGGGCTCTCGCCGTTCGGGCCGGGTGCGCCGCGGTCGTAGTTGGCGATGTCGGCCTTCGGGTCGCCGTAGTTCTCGTTCCAGCGCACGCCGGTGGTCATGGTGATCAGCTGGCGCACCGTGACGCCGTCGTAGGCGCCGCCCTTCAGCTCCGGCAGGTAGTCGGTGACCGCCGCGTCGAGCGACTTGATCGCGCCGTCCTCGATCGCCGCGCCGATCAGGGTGGAGGTGACCGACTTGGTGACCGAGAAGCCGATCCAGCGGTCGCCGGGCCGCATGCCCAGGCCATAGCCCTCCAGCCACACCGCGCCGCCCTTCAGCACCAGCACGCCGGCCACGTGGGCGCGGCGCATGAAGTCGTCCATCGTCCAGGTCTCGCCCTCGACCTGGAACGCAGGCGCGAGCGGACGCGGCAGATGCGGCAGTTGCGCGACCGATCCGCCGCGATGGACCGTGCGGACGTCGAAGCTCCTGTCCATCGCCCGGTAGGCGGCGGCCTGCTGCCCGGGCGTCCAGATCAGGATGTCGCACCACTTGGGGCCCGTGGTGGGTGCGGCGCTTGACGCCGTTTCCGGGCAGGTCGGCGCCGGACGTGGCGGCAGGCCGCGGGTCAGCACCAGCGGCAGCGGCGCGCTCTGCGTCCAGGTCCCGATCCATTTGCGGCCGGCGGCGTCCCAGCTCGCCTTGTAGGCGCTGTGCAGCAGCGGGATCGACAGCGACAGTGTCGTACCCGTCGCGGTGACCGTGGGCACGGGGATGTCGCCGAAACCCTGGTCGGGGCTGTCGAGCGTCGCGCCGAGGACGCCGCCGGCGCCGCGGCGGATGTGCAAAGCCAGATTGACCGTGGCGCCGGGACTCGTCAGCGCGCCGGTCCAGTCGCCCACCGGGTCCTCGGCCCAGGCCGCGCGGGCCAGCGCCAACCCCAGCGCCAAGGCCATCCATCCGAGCCGCCGCATCCCGGTCCCTCCGCGCCGCCATGCTACGTCACGGCGGCGCGGCGGCAAGCCTAGGGCTCGGCCTCGGTCAGGAAGAACAGCGCCTCGACCGTCGTCTCCAGCGCCCGCGCCAGGCTGAGCGCCAGCACCGTGGACGGGACGAACACCTGGTTCTCGATGGTGTTGATGGTCTTGCGGGAGACGCTGACCGCTAGCGCCAGGTCCGCCTGGGTCCAGCCGCGGGCCGCGCGCGCCTCCTTCAGCCGGTTGCCGAGGCGCCGCTCACTCATCCGAGCCGGCGGCGGCGCGCTCGAGCAGCGCGAACCTCAGGCCGGCTGCGGCGACAGCCGGGCCGGCGACGGCCGGGATGGCGGCCACGGCCCATTCGGGCCTCAGGAAGCTGACCACCAGGGCGGTCGCGCCCAGACCGGCGAACACCCAGAAGCCGGCCCGGAATGCGGCGAGGCGGTTGGCGAGGCTAAGCTCGTCGTCCACCAGCGCGCTCCACTGGCGCGAGTAGATGCCGGTGGTCACCAGGCCCAGCACCAGGGCGCTGGAGCCGATGAACATGGCTGCATAGAAGATGCGGTCGACCGTCGAGGCGTGGGCGAGGCTGGTCAGCGACTGCCAGATCTCCATCGGCGTGACGACCAGCGCCAGGTAGCCGGCGCAGAGGATCAGCAGCCGCGCGCGCTTGCGCTGGAAGGCCTCCGACTTCGGCCGCGCCGCATCGCCGTAGGGCTTGCGCGGCCTGAACCGCATCCAGGCGTAGGCCCCGGCGAGGACCACCCAGGAGCCGAGCACGACCAGGTGGGCCTGGTCCTCGCGCGTATCCGGACCGCCGGAGCTGACGGCGAACAGGCCGAGCCCGATCGACATCAACAGCAGCGCGCCCCAGATCAACGGTCTGTTGCGGCGCGTGCGCGGCGGGTCGATCGGCGTATGGGCGGGCGACATCAGCGGGACTCCAGGTTCGAAGCCGCGATGTAACCTATAGGTGACACGATGGTCAAGCGCGGCGCCTTGCCGCGCCTCGTCAGCCCTCGTCGGCCTCCGCCGGAGCGGCGGCTTCGCCGGCCTCGAAGGTGCGCGGCGCGCGGCGGCGGCGCGGACGGCGGGGCTCGGCCGGCTCGTCCTCGGCCGCCTCGGGCCGCGGCTCGGCGCGCGGTTGCAGGAAGGCCGGGGCGTGGCTGGTGGTTCCGTCCTCGCCGCGCAGCACGCCGGAAGGTCCCTCACGCGGCGGCTCGTAGGCGGCCGGCGCGGTGGCCTGGGCGGTCAGCGGCGTCGCCTGCGGCTCGATGACGGTCAGCGGGTCGCGATCGCCCCGCTCGGACCGGTAGTCGCGGTCCTGGCGCTGCGGGCGGTCGCCTTGGTAACGGCCGCCGCCCTGGCGGTCCTCACGGGGCCGGTCATCCCGGGGCCGATCGTCACGCGGACGGTCGTCGCGGGGCCGGTCGTCGCGGGGCCGGTCGTCGCGCTGGAAGCGCTCGCGGCGCTCGCCCTGGTAGCGGTCGTCGCGCTGGCGGTACTCGCCCTGCGGACGGTCGTCGCGTTGGCGATATTCGCCCTGGCCGCGGTCACCCTGCTGCCGGTACTCGCCCTGCTGGCGATAGTCATTCTGCGGCCGCTCCTCGCGCGGCTGGCGGTCGTCCCGCTGCCACTGGCCCTGGCGGCCGTCGCCGGCCGTCTCGACCTCGGCCTCGGCCGGCTCCTCGACGTTCTGCGACTCGTCCTCGAAATCGATGTCGTAGCCGGAGGCGAACTGGTCGCGCCCGATGATCTCGGTCACCGGCCGCTGCGGCTGCATCGCCCGCAGCACCCGGAAGTAGTGCTCGGCGTGCTGCAGGTAGTTCTCCGCCAGCACCCGGTCGCCGAGCGCCGACGTATCGCGGGCCAGCTGCTGGTACTTTTCGTAGATGTGCTGGGCGGCGCCACGCACCTTGACGCCGTCCGGCCCGTTGGAGTCGAACGCGCGGTTGGCGTTGTGCTGCGGCTTGCCGTTTCCGCCGCCACCCCCACCGCCGCCGCGTCCGCGGTTGCGCTGGCGCTTCATCCCCTTGAAATCTCTCATGCTTGGCCGACCTGTTGCGGATCGCCTGGCGCGCGGGACATCGCCTGCGGCTGCCTTGCGGTTCCATCTAGAAGCGGGCGATCCTGCCCGGTTGAGTGTCCGAAAACGCTTGTGGTTCCCTGTCTCCAGCGAGCGCCCGGCGCGCTGTGCGCCGCCTGTCGGAGCGCCTGCCGCGACAGCTCACGGGCCGTCGCCTCGACCTCGACTCCGACGGTTCTAGGAGGAGACGAACCTGATTTAGCGACTCGACCCGGTGTTTCCAAGGGCTTTCTTGTCGCCGGCCACCACCCGGTCGCGCATGGCCAGGTCGCGGTGCACGCTAACCCCCTCGGCGCCGGCGTCGCGGAACAGGGCCGAGACGGCCGCCGCCTGGTCGTGGCCGATCTCCACCGCGAAGCGGCCGCCGGCCTTCAGCACCCGCAGGATCTCCGGCGCGAGGCGGCGATAGGCCTCCAGCCCGTCGGCGCCGCCGTCGAGCGCCAGGCGCGGATCGTAGTCGCGCACCTCCGGCGCCAGGGTCTCGATCTCGGCGCTGCGGATGTAGGGCGGATTGGCGACCACCAGGTCGAAGCTGGCGTCCGCCAGGCCGGCCGTCCAGTCGGTGCGCAGCAGCGCGGCCCTGGCTTCGAGGCCGAGCCCCGCGGCGTTGTCGCGCGCCACCGCCAGCGCCGTCTCGGAGACGTCGACGCCGAGCCCCCTGGCCTTCGGCCGCTCGGCCAGGATCGCCAGCAGGATCGCGCCGGAGCCGACCCCGAGGTCGAGCACGCTGAAGGCGCGCTCCGGCGGGAAGGCCGGCAGCACCACGTCGAGGATGGTCTCGGTCTCCGGCCGCGGCGTCAGCACGCCGGGCGAGACGTTCAGCATCAGCGTCCAGAAGCCCTTGCGGCCCAGGATCTGGCTGACCGGCTCGCGCCGGGCGCGGCGCTCCACGAACCCGTCGAGCCGCGCCTGGGCCTCGGCGTCCAGCGCACGGCGCGGGTCGGCGAGGATGTCGGCGCGGCTCACCGGCGCGGCCGCCTCGAGCAGCAGCCGCGCGTCGATGGTCGGACTTTCCACACCCGCCTCGGCCAGCCGCGCCGTGGCGGCCTTCCAGGCGGAGAGGAGCGTCTCGGAAATGCTAAGCCCGCTCGCCCTTCAGCGGCGAGGAGCCGAACGCGCCGGCCTTCACCGAGCCGGTCATGGCGTCGCCGTCGACGGTGACGGTGAACTCCAGGTCGATCGGGAACGGCTGGGTCAGCTTCGAGCCCCAGGTCAGGGTGTTGCCGTCGACCTTGCCGGAGATTTCCTGCGTGCCCTGCGCGCTGGCCATCGAGCCGGTGAAGGCCGCGCCATCGGTCTTGATCGTCAGCGTGCCCTGCTGCACGCCCATCGGCGAATTGATCGTGGTCTTCCAGCTGCCGTCGGCGGACATGTGGTTTCGCTCCCAAGTTGGCGGCGCAACCCTAAGCAGGCCGCGCGAAGCCGCGCAAGGGTGACGCCGGCGTCAACATTGGAAATTCCACTCGGCCTCTCTTCCCCCAAGGGGGAAGCGACTCGCCGCCAGGCGAGCGGATGGGGGTCAACGGCCCAGGCGGCCGGTGGGAATCCACGCGCTATGCCCGCCGGCGCTGTAGACCCCCTTCGGCCCTTCGGGCCACTTCCCCCTGGGGGGAAGAGAGAAGACGCCTACTCCGCCGCCTGCAGCGTCGCGGCCGCGGCCGCGTCCAGCTCCTTGGCCTTGGCCTCGACCAACTCGACGATGTGGTCGACCATGCGGCCGTTGTCCATCTTGTGGTCGGCCTTGCCGGCCAGGTAGACCATGCCCGCGCCCTTGCCGCCGCCGGTGAAGCCGACGTCGGTGAGCAGCGCCTCGCCCGGGCCGTTGACCACGCAGCCGATGATCGAGAGGCTCATCGGCGTGGAGATGTGCGCCAGCCGCTCCTCCAGCTTGCCGACCGTCTCGATGACGTTGAATCCCTGCCGGGCGCAGGAGGGGCAGGCGATGATGTTGATCCCGCGGTGGCGCAGGCCCAGCGACTTGAGGATGTCGAAGCCGGCCTTCACCTCCTCGACCGGGTCGGCGGCCAGGGAGACGCGGATGGTGTCGCCGATGCCGGCCCAGAGCAGCGAGCCCATGCCGATCGACGACTTGATGGTGCCCGAGCGGGTGGGACCCGCCTCGGTGATGCCGACGTGCAGCGGGCAGTCGATCGCCTCGGCCAGCTGCTGGTAGGCGGCGACGGCCAGGAACAGGTCGGACGCCTTCACGCTGATCTTGAACTCGTGGAAGTCGAGGTCCTGCAGGATCTTGGCGTGGTCGAGGGCGCTCTGCACCATCGCCTCGGGGCAGGGCTCGCCGTACTGCTCCAGGAGGTGCGGCTCCAGCGAGCCGGCGTTGACGCCGATGCGCATCGAGCAGCCGTGGTCGCGGGCGGCGTCGACCACCTCCTTCACCCGCGCCGCCGAGCCGATGTTGCCCGGGTTGATGCGCAGGCAGGCGGCGCCCGCCTTGGCGGCCTCGATGCCGCGTTTGTAGTGGAAGTGGATGTCCGCGACGATCGGGACCTTCGACGCCTTGACGATGGCCGGCATCGCCGCCGTGGACGCCTCGTCCGGGCAGGAGACGCGCACGATGTCCGCGCCCGCCTCCTCCAGTTGGCGCACCTGCTCGATGGTGGCGTTGGCGTCGGCGGTGACCGTGTTGGTCATCGACTGGACGGAGATCGGCGCATCGCCGCCCACGGCGACATTGCCGACGTGAATCTGCCGGCTCTTGCGGCGCTCGATCGCGCGCCAGGGGCGCACGTGGGTGTGATCAGCGGTCATGACGCCTCTAGGATAGGCGAGCGCGCCGCCGCTCGCCAGTGGCCGGACGCTTCAGCCGCCCGTCTTCAGCGGTATCTGCGGGGCGGTGAACAGCCCCTCGGAGACGCCGCCTTCGAACAGCTCGGCGCTGGCAGGGTTGGAGACCTCGGCGGTGAGGTTCGGCAGCGCCGGCACCCGGTAGGCCTCGCCGGCGGCGAGCTGGCGGGCGAAATAGACCACGCCGCCCGGGCCGCGCACCTCCAGCGAGATCGACTTGCGGGCCTGGATGATCAGCGGCGAGGCGCCCTTGGCGTCGCCGTAAACGGCGCCCTGGGCCACGAACGGCGTCGTGCTGGCCTGGGCGGCGGGCGCGGCGCTGGGCGGCGGGGCGTTCAGCGGCGCGTCGTTGCCGACCACCGGGGTGATGTAGGGCGCGGGCGCGGTCGCTTCCGGCGGCGCCGGCAGCGGCGCGTCGACGTTGAAGGCGCCGCCCCTGGCCGAGTTGACCTGGGCGATAGCGACGGCGCGCGGCGTGACGGCCGCGGAGGCCCTGGCGGGCTGGTGGGCGGTGACGTGCTGGAAGACGTTCCAGCCCAGCACTGCGGCGCCGGCCGCGCCCAGCACCGCCAGCATCAGGCCGCCGCGGCGCTGGCGGTCGTGGCGCACGCCGACCGGGCCGTGCAGATCGTCGTCCGGGCTCGGGTATGCGGTGCGGTAGCGCGAAATGGTGGCGTCGGCGTCGACGCCCAGCGCCTTGGCGTAGGCGCGCACGTAGCCGATGGTGAACGGCCGCGAGGGCAGCTGCGCCAACTCGCCGGCTTCGATGGCCTCCAGGTGGCGCTCGCGCACCCGGGTGGTCTCGGCGATGTCGGCCAGCGTCAGCCCCTGCCTCTGGCGGGCCACCTTCAGCGCCTGGCCGATGGCGAGGTTGGGGTCGAGGCCGACACGCGGACGCGACGGCGGCGGCGTCACCCGGCCCGCGTCCGGCTCGTCCTGGAAGGCGCCCGTATCCAGAGGCATGCGCCCTTAAGTCCCCGACCTGCAACCTAGCCTGCGCCCGCCGGCGCGCTGGTCAGGCAACGCTATGGCGACGCGGGTTAACGCTTCCTTGTGGATATCAACTAAGGCGCGTGATTCCAACGCTGTAGCCTAAAATTCACACTGCGACATAAAGCTTCCGGGCCAATGTCTCCAGTTCGCCACGCACCGAGCCCTGCGTCGACTTCAAAAGCGCCTCCATGCCGCGCCGCGCGGCCTCGCGGTCGCACGACAGCACCATCTGCTTGACCGGGCCGATGCCGGCCGGCGGCATCGACAATCCGTCGAAGCCGAGCGCCACCAGGGCGAAGGCCTCCAGCGGCCGGCCGGCCATCTCGCCGCACACCGAGACCGGCGTTCCGGTTTCAACGCAGGCCTCCTGGATGCGTTTCAGCGCCCGCAGCGCCGGCGGCGAAAGCGTGTCGTAGCGGTCGGCGACGCGCGGGTTGCCGCGGTCGGCGGCGAACAGGTACTGCATCAGGTCGTTGGTGCCGACCGAGACGAAGTCGGTCATCGGCAGCAGGGCGTCGAGGTGCCAGACCAGCGACGGCGCCTCGATCATCGCCCCGACGTCGAGCCGCGACGGCGGCGGGCGGCCGCGCCGCTGCGCCCACACCACCTCGTGGTCCACCAGCGCCCGGGCGGCGCGGAACTCGTCGACGCTGGAGACCAGCGGGAACATGATCTTCAGCGGCCGCCCGCGCCCGGCGGCGATCAGCGCCCGCAGCTGCAGGCGCAGCAGCGCCGGCCGGTCGAGCCCCATGCGGATCGCCCGCCAGCCCAGGGCCGGGTTGTCCTCCCGTTCGGCCTCCAGGTAGGGCAGCACCTTGTCGCCGCCGAGGTCGAGGGTGCGGAAGGTGACCGGGCGGTCGCCAGCCGCCTCCATCACCCGCGAATAGAGCGCCGCCTGGGCGTTGAAGCGCGGCAGGTCCTCCGAGACCATGAACTGGAACTCGGTGCGGAAGAGGCCGATGCCCTCGGCCCCGGTCTCGGCCAGCGAGTCGAGGTCGACCGCCAGGCCGGCGTTCATCAGGAGGGTGATCTTGGCGCCGTCGCGGGTGAAGGCCGGCGTGTCGCGCAGCCGCGCGAACTCGGCGCGCCGCTGGTCGCGGGCCCCGAGCCGGGTCTTCAGCGCCGTGACCACGTCCGGGCGCGGGCGCAGGTAGGCCTCGCCGCTCTCGGCGTCGACGATCACCGCGTCGCCTTCGCTGACCTTGTCGCGCAGGGCCGCGAGGCGGCCGACGCAGGGGATGTCGAGGGCGCGGGCGACGATCGCCGCATGGCTGGCCGGCGAGCCCTCCTCCAGCAGCAGGCCCTTCAGCTTGGTGCGGTCGTATTCCAGCAGCTCGGCGGGGCCGAGGCTGCGGGCGATCAGGATGGCGTCGTCAGGCAGCAGCCGCGCCTTGCCGCCGTCGCCGGCGAGGTGGCGCAGCAGCCGGTCGTTGAGGTCCTCCAGGTCGTGCACCCGCTCGCGCAGGTAGGGGTCGCGGGCCTGGCCGAGGCTGGCGCGGTGCTCGTTGCGCACCCGTTCGACCGCGACCTCGGCGGTGACGCCATCGCGCACCGCCTCGATCAGCGCGTGGTTCCAGCTGCGGCTGTAGGCCAGCATCTTGTAGGTTTCGAGCAGGTCGTAGGAGGGGCCCAGCACCGTCTGGTGGCCCTCCAGCATCTCGTCGATCTGCGCCTGCAGGCCGGCGATCGCCCGCTGCAGCCGCGCCTCCTCCGCCGCCGGGTCGTCGCTGAGCAGCTTGCTGGCCGCCACCGGCGCCTCGTGCAGCACCGCGACGCCGAGCGCCAACCCGTCGGCGAGCTTCACCCCGCGGATGCGCTCCGGCCGCTGCGGGGCCAGCTCGACGTCCTTCAGCTGGGTCGGGTCGATCAGCTCGCCGGCCGAGACCATCTCGGCCAGCACCATGGCGATGATCTGCAGGTCCTCGACCTCGTCCTCGCCGTAGACCCTGGCCGTGCGGTTCTGCACCACCAGCACCCCGATCGCCCGGCCGCCGCGCAGCAGCGGCACGCCGAGGAAGGAATGGAACGGATCCTCGCCGGTCTCCGGCCGGTAGGAGAAGGCCGGATGCGCCGGGGCGTCGGAGAGGTTGAGCGGGCGGCCCATGCGCATGATCTCGCCGACCAGGCCCTCGCCCGGTTTCATCCGGGTGACGTGCACGGCGCCCGGATCGAGACCCTCGGTGGCGAACAGCTCCATCTCGCCGGACTTGCGCGCCAGGTAGAGAGAGCAGACTTCGGCCACCATCGACACGGCGATGGTGCGCGCCACCAGGTCGAGCTTGGCCTGCGCCGGACGCGCGCCCGCCATCGCTTCGCGGATCTGGCGAAGCAGGCTTCTCGGACCGCGAATGGAGACGCCGGGCGGAAGGGACATGACGTAGGGGCGCTTTCTCCCGTTCTGTGGCCGCGCGCTATAGCAGGTTTTCCCGGGCCGGCGCCTCCTGCGGCCTTTGAACGCTTTCGCAGTTGGAGCGCTTGTGATTTGGCGCGAAGCGCCGCAGCGCTATGAGCGTGCTCCTGGCTGGGATGTTCGCGTTGAGTCGGTTAGGCGGTTTGGCGATACGGCGCCGAAGAAGGTGGCGGTTGGCGACGGTGGCCCTGGCCATCGCCATGAGCGCCTGCACGCAGGCGACGACGCAGGGCCCCAGGCCGGCGCCGCACCCCTCCGACCTCGCCCGCGAGGCGGCCGGCGGCATGGGGACGCTGTTCGCCGACAGCGCCGCCGGCGGCATGGTGATGGCGGTGGTCCGCGGCGACGACTCGGTGATCCAGGGCTACGGCCACATGGGACCCGGCGATCCGCGCACGCCCGACGGCGCAACCCTGGTGCGCCTCGACTCGATCTCCAAGCTGCTGACCTCGCAGCTGCTGGCCAAGCTGGCGGCGACCCATCGCGTGGCGCTGACCGATCCCCTGACCCTGCACGCGCCGCCCGGCTGGGCGCCGAGGGCGCACGTCGCGACGCCGATCACCCTGGTGGAGCTCGCCACCCACACCGCCGGGCTGCCGCGCAATCCGCCCTACTCGGTCTCGGTCGACCCGCCGGCGGCCGGCCAGGCCTTGGCGGAGCGCTGGGCCTGGATCGCGGCCCGCGGCGCGAAGCTGCCGCCGCAACCGGTCGCCCACTATTCCAACGTCGGCTTCGACCTGCTGGGCGACGCCCTCGCCGACGCGGCCGGGTCCAGCTACGACGACGCGCTGAAGGCCTGGATCACCGAGCCGCTGGGCATGCGCGACACCAGCGCCGACCCGACCCCCGAACAGTGCGCGCGGATGATGGCCGGCGATCCCGGCTACTCGCCGCCGCCGTGCAACGACCAGTCGTTCCAGGCGGCCAGCGGCGGCGTCTACTCGACCGGCGCCGACATGGCGCTGTGGATGCAGAGCCAGATGGCGGCCGGCCTGCCCGACCCGGCGCGCAAGATCAGCCAGGCGATCTACGTGCCGCGCAGCACCCTGGCCAGCGCCGAGGGCATCGACGTCGCCGGCCCCGCCAGCGGCATCGGCCTCGCCTGGATCCAGCTCGATCCCGACGGCGGCCACCCGCGGCTGATCGAGAAGACCGGCGGCGGCTACGGCTTCATGACCTACATCGTGCTCGACCCGGCGCGGCGGATCGGCGTCTTCCTGGCGGTCAACAAGATGGGCGGCGGCCGGCTGAAGCGGCTGACGCTGGACGCCAACAACCTCGCCGCGCAGCTGGGCGGCTTCCGCCCCGGCCAGACCGCGCTCGCCGAGGCGGGGACGAAGAAGACGAGCGCCAGGAACTGAGGCGCCGCCGACCCGGCGCCGCCGCGCAAGGCGTTGACCGCGGGCCCGTTCCACGGTCCATGACGCCCATGTCCCGCCCGGCGCCCCTCGCCGCCACCGACCATGCCGCGAGCCTGCCGCCCGTGGCGCCGCCGGAGGCCGACGGCCTGCCGTCGCCGCGTCTCTGGTACGCGGCGATCGCCGTCTGGGTGGCCATCGCCATGACGGTGCTCGACAGCGCCATCGCCAACGTGGCGCTGCCGACCATCGCCCACGACTTCGGCGCCGCGCCGTCGGACGCGATCTGGATCGTCAACGCCTACCAGCTGGCGATCGTCATCTCGCTGCTGCCGCTGGCCTCGCTGGGAGAGATCGTCGGGTTCAAGCGCGTCTACCGCGGCGGCCTGATCCTCTTCACCCTCGCCTCGCTGACCTGCGCGCTGTCGCACACCATGGCCATGCTGACGGCGGCGCGCGTGGCGCAGGGGCTGGGCGCGGCCGGGGTGATGAGCGTCAACGGCGCGCTGGTGCGCCACATCTATCCGCAGGCCAGGCTCGGCCAGGGGATCGGCTTCAACGCCATGGTGGTCTCGGCCTCCTCGGCGGTGGGGCCGACGGTGGCCTCGGGCATCCTGGCGCTGGGGCCGTGGCAGTGGCTGTTCGGGGTCAACATCCCGGTCGGCCTCGTGGCGCTGGCGCTCGCCTGGCGCACCCTGCCGGACAACCAGCTCTCAGAGCGGCGCTTCGACTGGACCTCGGCGGTGCTGAACGCCTTCACCTTCGGCCTGGTGATCAGCGGTATCGACGTCCTGACCCGCACCCGGGCGCGGCTGCTGGGCGCGCTGGAGACCATCGGCGGGCTGGTGATCGGGGCCTTGCTGGTGCTGCGCGAGCTGCCGCGCCCGCGGCCGCTGGTGCCGGTCGACCTGCTGCGCGACCGGCTGTTCGCCCTCTCGGTGCTGACCTCGATCGCCTCGTTCGCCGCGCAGATGCTGGCCTTCGTCGCCCTGCCGTTCCACTTCGAGAACCACCTGCACTTCGACCAGGTGGAGACCGGGCTGCTGCTGACGCCCTGGCCGGCCGCCGTGGGCGTCACAGCGCCGCTGGCCGGCTGGCTGGCCGACCGGATGTCGACGGCCATCCTCTGCGCGGTCGGCCTCGCCATCTTCTGCGCCGGCCTCGTGGGCCTGGCGATGCTGCCCGGCGCGCCCGGCGCGTTCGACATCGGCTGGCGGATGGCGGTCTGCGGCGTCGGCTTCGGCCTCTTCCAGTCGCCCAACAACCGCATGATGCTGACCTCGGCGCCGCGCGAGCGGGCCGGCGCGGCCGGCGGCATGCTGGGCACCGCGCGGCTGACCGGCCAGACCTTCGGCGCGGTGGCGACGGCGATCTTCCTGCACCTGTTCCACGACGCCGGCGAGGTGATCGGCCTGTGGGTCGCCGCCGGTTGCGCGGCGCTGGCCGCGGCTGTCAGCCTCTCGCGCACGGCGGTGCGCGCGGCGGCCGCTTAGGGCAACACCTCGCCCGGCCTGGTCCGCCGCCGCCAGTGGCTCGCCACCAGGATCAGCACCATCGCCACGGCGATCGCGCCAGTGGCGGCGAAGCGGTCGAGGTTGAGGCCGCCCTGGGCCAGCGGCTTGGTCAGGGTGTCGCCGAGCGTCGCGCCGAGCGGGCGGGTCAGCACGTAGGCGGCCCAGAACAGGATCGCCGGCGCCGTGCGGGTGAAGGTGCGGGCGCCGGCGACGAGGCCCAGGAGGCCGAGGAAGATCAGCGCGCCGGTCTCGAACCCCAGCCCCAGGCCGCCACCGTCCTGGTCGGCGGTGAAGTCGCCCAGCGCCGTGCCCAGCGTGTTCGAGATCAGGATGGTGAGCCAGTAGAAGGCCTCGTTCTTGCGGTCGACGATGTGGTCGACGGCGATCCGGCCTGTGGCGAAGCGCCAGATCACCAGCATGCCGATCACCGCCGCCAGCTCGACGGCGGTGCTCTTGACGTAGCCGAGCCCGGCGCTGCGATCGAGGAAGTCCGAGGTGGTGGTGCCGACGGTGGTCGTCGCCACCACCACCAGCCAGTAGATCCACGGATGGTAGCGGGTGGCGGCCAGCTGGGCGATCAGGGCGAAGACGAAGAAGCCGAGGAAGATCAGCGTGCTGACCGCGTAGCCGAGGTTGAGCGTCATCGACAGCGCGTCGCCCCCGGTCTCGCCGACGGTGGTGGCGCAGATCTTGACGATCCAGAACACCAGCGTCGCCTCGGGGACCTTGCTGAGCAGCTGGCGGCCGGGATCGCTCGCGTCGCGGGTCATCGCCGCCTCCCTCAGTAGGTCGCCAGCAGGGCGGCGTAGAAGTCGAACTGGCCGGCCTCGCGGGCGTGCTCGACGCCGGGCCCGCCCGAGGCCATCAGCGTCCAGTGGCGGCTCAGCCTGTAGGTCGCGCCGACGTTGACGCCGGTGAAATCGCGGGAGGCGAAGTCCGGCGCGGTCTGGTGGAACACCTCGACGCCCAGCGAGGCGCGCTCGCCGAAGCTGCGGGTCACCGCCACGCCGCTCTGCCAGAAATTGCGCTCGCCCCGACCCGGGTTGAACTGCCAGCCGCCGCCGCCGAACACCGACCACGGCCCGAAGTCCTTCTGCGCCCAGACCGGCAGGAACAGGCCCGGCCGCGCCGGCGTGAACCTCGTTCCGGTGTCGAGAAAGACGCGCGGGAAGATGGCGAGGTCGGGCAGCCAGCTTCCGGGCGACTGGGCGAGGAGCTTGTACTTGGCCGCCAGCTCGATATCGCCGGCGCCGAAACGGTCGCCGTTCTCGAACGACGCCGGGATCACGGCGGTCAGCTGCAGGTTCCTGGCCGCGCCGTAGTTGATGTCGAGGCCGGCCTCGCCGGCAAGGTCGCCCGGCGTCTGCGTCGCGGTGGCGAAGCCGTAGACCTCCCAGTGGCCGGCGTCGGTCGGCTGCGCGTCGTCGGTAACGTAGGGCGGGCCGGCGCGGGCGCCGAGCGGCGCCGCCGCGAGCGCCAGGGCCGTGAGGAGGCGGCGCGCGGACATTGCGCCCGCCCCCTAGTCGTTGGGCGTCAGGACGGCGACCTTGGCGCTGTCCCAGCCGAAGCGGATTCCGTTCGGATCGCGGAATGTCGATTTGATCGAGATGGCGCCGTAGGTGAGGAAGAGCGTCCCGGTGCGCGGATCGATCGCCATCGAGCGGGCGCCGAGGAAGGTCGGGATGGTGCGCAGCACCGAGTAGTGGTCACCCGGCCCTTCGGCGACCACCGTCAGCGTGCCGTCGCCGTTGGGGCAGAACACCCGGCCGCGCCGTTCGTCGACCACCACCGCGTCGTTCTGCGGACCGGCCGGCAGGCTCGCCAGGATGCGGCCGCTCGCCGGGTCGACGGCCAGCAGCCTGGCGTTGGCGCAGCCGACGAAGAGGCGGCGCGTGCGATGGTCGTAGGCGAGGCCGTGCGGACGGGTGCAGCCGGTCAGCGGCCACACCTGCTCGACCTTGCCGGCGGCGATGTCGACCTTGGCGATCTGGCTGGTCGACACGAGGTTGACGAAGACCTTGCCGTGGCCGTCGGCGGCCAGGAACTCCGGCGCGCCCGGCAGCTCGACCTGGTGGGTGACGGCGGCGGTTCTGGCATCGACGATCGCCAGCTGCTTGGCGTCGCCGACGGCCACCAGCACCGCACCGGTCCCGGGATCGAAGATCACCCCGTCGGCGTCCCGGCCGACCGGGACCTCCTTGACGACCTTCAGGCTCGCCAGGTCGAATTCCTTCAGCAGGCCGTCGCCGCCGCTGGTGGCGAAGCCGCGGCCGATGGCGGCGTCGATCGCCGCGCCGTGCGCCTCGTCGAGCGGCCCGACCTCGCCCACAGCCTTGCGCGCCGCCGGATCGATGACGGCGATCTTGTCGCGGTGGCCGATGTAGAGCCGCCCGCTGGCCGCATCGAAGCTGGCGTAGTCCCAGGCCCCCGGCGCGCCGATGTCGATGCTGCCGGCGTAGAGGTAGTCACCGCCGGCGTGCGCGGCCGGCGCCGAGACGGCGAGGCCCGGCGCGGCGGCCAGGCCCAGCAGGACGAGGATAGCGGTCAATCTCGGCATGGCGGCCCCTCCCGGCGGTGCGCGGGGCCGCATCTGGCGCGGTTGGAACGCCGTTCCACAAGCGCGCTTCCGATAGGCGCGTCAGGCCGCGTCGTCGGCGATCGGGCCGATCAGCGCCAGCGGGTGGCCGGCGAGCGCCTCCAGGCCGCGCATCGCCCGCACCACGATATCCCGGGCCGCGCCCGGCCGGTCGCTGTCGGCGCGGCAGGAGATGGCGGCGACGCCGCGGCCAAGCGCCCAGAAGGCCAGCGCCACGTCGTCGGCCTTCGCCTCGACGACGCAGCCGCGATCCAGCGAGCGCCGGAACACCTCGAACGCCTCGGCCTCGGCCCGGCGGACGCCCGCGTGGCTGGCCAGCAGCCGCTCGTTGTACATGATGGCGTAGAGCGCCGGCCGGTGGCGAGTGAAGCCGAGGTAGGCGTGGGCGCAGGCGTTGAACGGCGTGCGTCCGGGCGCCGGCGCGGCGGCGGCCGTGGCCATCCAGCGGCCGAGCTCGGCGAAGCCGTCGACGGCCAGCTCGGCCAGCAGCGCGTCCTTGTTGGCGAAATGGTGGTAGAGGCCGCCGGCGCCGGAGCTCAGCTCCGCGGCGATGGCGCGCAGCGTCAGCCCCGCCTCGCCGCGCGTCTCCAGCATCCGGTGCGCCGCCGCCAGCGCCCGCTGCCGGAGGTTGCCGACGGCCGGGGACCTGGCGGCGGCCATGGCGCTCAACCTTCGCTCTTCCAGCCGCGGTAGGCGGGCAGGCTGTCGCCGAGGCGGACCCAGGTGAGCTCGTCGCCCAGTTGCACGTGGTAGGCGGGCGGGAAGGCTTCGGGATCGTCGAGCGAGGCGGTGGTGACGTCGATGTCGGCGGGGCGGCCGTCGTGCTGGTAGGTCAACGGCGTGCCGCAGGCCTTGCAGAAGCCGCGGCGCACCGGCGGCGAGGAGCGGTGGAAGCGCAGCGCGCCGGCGCTCAGCGCGAAGGCGTCGGCGGCGACCGTGATCCACGGCACGGCCGGCGCGGCCGCGGCCCGCCGGCACGAGCGGCAATGGCAGACGAGGCTCGCCTTCGGCGCCGCCCCGATCCGGTAGCGCACTGCGCCGCAAAAACAGCCGCCTTCGACCGTGGCCATGCTCCGCCTCCTCGACGAGGTCGCGACCCTACGCCTTGTCGAGCCCGTAGGCCGCATGCAACGCCCGCACCGCCAGTTCGGTGTAGGCGGCGTCGATCAGCACGCTGATCTTGATCTCCGAGGTGGAGATCACCTGGATGTTGACGCCCTTCTCGGCCAGCGCCTTGAACATGGTCTGGGCGACGCCGGTGTTGGAGCGCATGCCGACGCCGATCACCGACACCTTGGCGACGTTGTCGTCGAGCTCCGCGTCCTCCAGGCCGATCTCGCCCTTGGCCGACAGCACCAGCTCCAGCGCCCGGGCGGCGTCGCGCTTGCCGACCGTGAACTCCATGTTGGCCGAGCCGGGCTGGCGCGAGTGGCTCTGCACGATCATGTCGACGTTGACGTTGGCCTCAGCCAACCGCCCGAAGATCTCCGAGGCGACGCCCGGATGGTCGGGCAGGCCGAAGAGGCTGATCTTGGCCTCGTCGCGGCTGTAGGCGACGCCGCTCACGATCCGCTTTTCCACGATCTCCTCCTCGTCGCAGACGATGGTGCCGACGTTGTCGGTGGTTCCGGGCTCGGCGAAGCTGGAGAGCACCCGCAGCGGCACCCGTTGGGCCATGGCCAGCTCCACCGAGCGGCTCTGCAGCACCCGCGCGCCCAGCGACGCCATCTCCAGCATCTCCTCGTAGGAGATCCGCGGCAACCGCCGGGCGCGCTCCTCGATGCGCGGGTCGGTGGTGTAGACGCCGTCGACGTCGGTGTAGATGTCGCAGCGGTCGGCCTTCAGCGCCGCCGCCACCGCCACCGCCGAGAGGTCGCCGGCGCCGCGGCCGAGCGTCGCGAGCCGGCCGGCCCGGTCGACGCCCTGGAAGCCGGCCACAATGGGGATCTCGCCGGCCGCCAGCGAGGCCTCCAGCTTCTCCGGCGGAACCTCGTCGATGCGGGCCTTGCCGTGGGCGTCGTCGGTGATGATCGGCACCTGCCAGCCCAGCCAGGAGCGGGCCTCCAGGCCGAGGTTGCGCAGGGTCATCGCCAGCAGCCCGGCCGAGACCTGCTCGCCGGAGGCCACCACCACGTCGTACTCCTCATCCGAGGGCGAAAGGCCCGGCGCGGCGGGGCCGGCGCCATCGGTCCAGGCCACCAGCTCGTTGGTCCGCCCGGCCATCGCCGAGCACACCACCGCCACCTCATGGCCGGCGCGCGCCTCGGCCGCCACCAGCTGGGCGACACGGCGAATGCGCTCCAGGTCGGCGACGGAGGTGCCGCCGAATTTCATCACGATGCGGGACAAGGGCTGAAGGTCGCGCGGTTGGAACAGCGAAGGCGGCCCTTCTAGCGACGCCGATGCGGCGGAACAAGGTTGACGGGCTCGCCTGCGCTTCCTACCTGACTGCCTACCTGCCTAACCGAGGAGTCGGGCTATGCCTGACGACACCGAACGACTGGCGCGGATCGCCGCCCCGCACGCGACCGTCGCCGACAAGATCCGGGCGCTCGCCGGCGAGGGCGTGCCGCGCGCCGAGATCGCCCGCTTCCTCGGCAAGCGCTACCAGCACGTGCGCAACGTGCTGGAGGGCGACGCGCAGAGCGGCGGCGGCGGGTACGTGCTCGGCAAGGCTGACCTCAGCGGGGTGCGGGAGGGACCGCGCGCCTTCGAGCGGGACGAAAACGAGGCCGAATGGGTCGACCGCCGCAGCCAGGGTGTCTACTGGCTCAAGCCCCGCTCGGACGGTTCGCTGCTGCTCCCGAGGGAGGTCGCGGAGGCGCTGCAACTGACCATGGGCCGCCGCGTGTTTGCGACCTTCAAGGAAGGGCGGCTCGAAATCGTCAGCGGCGACACCGCCCTCGCCGATGCCCAGGCCCTGGTTCGCAAGCACATATCGCCGGGGCGCAGTGTAGTTGACGAATTCATCGCCGGACGCCGCGCCATGTGGGGGGAGGATGATGCCGATGCCGAAGGCGGTGATTGACGCTTCCGCGCTGTTGGCGGTGCTCTACGGCGAGCCGGGCGCCGACGTGACGCTAGGCGCAATGGGCGACGCGGTCATGTCGGCGGTCAACGTCGCGGAGGCGATCAGTAAGCTCGTTGTGCGCGGCATCGCCGAACATGACGCGATTGCGGCCGTGCACAGCTTCGACGTCGAAGTCGCCCCCGTCGACGAGCGGCAGGCGGCCCTCGCCGGCCTGCTGCATGCGAGGAGTCGGCGCCAGGGCGTCTCGCTTGGCGACGCCTTCTGCCTGGCGTTGGCGAAGGCGGTCGCCGCGCCCGCGCTCACGGCCGACCGCCGTTGGGCGTCGCTCGATCTCGGCGTCGCAGTCACGCTGATCCGTTGACGCCCGAGGCCGGCGGGTCCAGCACGCCGTCGATGAGCCAAGCCACCAGCATCGACGCCGACGAGGTCGCCAAGTTCGCGGCGATTGCGGCCGAGTGGTGGGATCCGCGCGGCAAGTTCGCGCCGCTGCATCGGTTCAACCCGGTGCGGCTCGCCTTCATCCGCGAGCAGGCGCTGGCGCGGTTCGGGCGCGATCCGGCGGCGCGGCGGCCGTTCGCGGACTTGAGCCTGCTCGACATCGGCTGCGGCGGCGGCCTCCTCAGCGAGCCGATGGCGCGGCTGGGCTTCGCGGTCACCGGCGCCGATGCGGCCGAGCGCAACGTCGGCACGGCGCGGGCGCACGCCGCCGCGGTGGGGCTCGCCATCGACTACCGCTGCGCCACCGCCGAAGCGCTGCTGGGCGAAGGCGCCGGCCCGTTCGACGTGGTGCTGAACATGGAGGTGATCGAGCATGTCGCCGACCCCGGCCAGTACCTGCGCGACACCGCCCGGCTGATCGCCCCCGGCGGGCTGATGATCCTCGCCACCCTCAACCGCACCCTCAAGGCCCTGGCGCTCGGCAAGGTCGCCGCCGAGTACCTGCTGCGCTGGGTGCCGGCTGGCACGCACGACTGGCGCCGCTTCCTGCGGCCGGACGAGATCCGCGGCTTCCTGTCCGGCGAGCCCTACGCGGTCGACGGCCCGTTCGGCGTCGCCTTCGATCCGCTGTCCGGCCGCTGGTCCCGCTCCGCCGACGCGGACGTGAACTACATCATGACCGTCGCGCCGATCACCTCGACGACCTGAGCCGCGAACGATCAGGGAGCGATTCCCCGTCGGCCGCGGCGTCGTAGGCCGCCGCGAGCGACCGTCGTGGATCATCGAGCGTCTCAGCCATGCGCCACCGCCTCAACCCCGAGCCTCACCTACCCTTGCCGTGGCCGTCAAGGGACGGGAGAGATGCGCCCATGATCACCACCGAGCGCCTGATCCTCCGCCGCTGGCGGCCGGACGACCGCGAGCCCTACGCGGCGATGATGACCGATCCTGAGGTCAACTATTGGCTCGGGTCGGCGCCGGCGCGCGAGGCCGCGCTTGCTTCGATCGACCGGCTCGACGCCGAGCTGGGGGCGAACGGCTACGGACTCTTCGCCGTGGAGCGCCGCTCCGACGCCGTGTTCGTCGGGGCCGCCGAGCTGATGGCGGTCAATCCGAGACTACCCGTCGCCCCCGGCCATGAGATCGGCTGGCGGCTCGCCCGCCCGGCCTGGGGCCACGGCTACGCGTCCGAGGCCGCCCGCGCCCTGCTCGCCTTCGGGTTCGGCGACCTCGCGCTGGCGGAAATCCTCGCCTTCACCGCCGAAACCAACGCCCGCTCCCGCGCCGTCATGGAGCGCATCGGCATGCGGCGGGACGCGGCCCGCGACTTCGACCACCCGGCGCTCGCCACCGATCATCCCCTGCGCCGCCACGTCGTCTATTCGGCGACGCCATAAGCGCTTCGATCGCGGCCAGGCAGCTGCATGTCGGGCTGCGGAGAGGAGCCAAGGCGAACCCGGCCCATTTGCAGACACGCCCACCCACCTGGCTTACGATCGGGCTGGCGCGGGAAGCGGGGACTGCGATGGCGGAGCAAGGACGGGTGGTCCTGATCGTCGGACCCTCCTGTGCTGGAAAGTCGACGCTGACGAAAGCCCTCCAGGCCGCTTCGCCCACCCCGTTTGTGAGCGTGTCCCTGGATGGCCTGTTCGCCAGCGTGCCGGACCGATGGGGCGGACAGGGCGCGCTGGCGTCCGAGGGGTTCCGCTACGAGTGGCTGTCAGGCGCCGAAGGGCAATCCGGCGCGATTCGGCGGATCGGGTACGGCGACACCGGCTGGCGGATGCTTCGCGGCATGCACTGCGCCGCCGCCGCGCAGACGCGGTTCGGCGTCGATGTCGTGGTCGACGACATGCTGCTGGACGAGGCGGTGCTCGCAGACTGGCAGGACGCCCTGGCCGACGCGCCGACCCTGCTCGTCCGGCTAACGGCGCCGCTCGCCGAGCTTCAGCGGCGCGAGGACGCGCGCACCATCCATCGCACGCCCGGCCTGGTGGCTGGCCACTTCGACCTGCACGAGCGGCTGCCCGCCGACCTGCTGATCGACACCTCGCTGATCACGGCAGAGCAGGCGGCATGGCAGGTCCTGCAAGCTGGCTTCCCCGCCGCTGGAGTGGGAGCGCTTCACGCCTGCGTTCCGGGCGCGTCTGCGGCCCCTTGAGAGCGGGTATCCGGCAACCTTGACAGCGCCGCGGGGTGGGGTATTGTATGAGAGTATGCATACACACCAGCAAACCGTCCTGACCAACCTGCAGCTCGGCGAATCCGGTGTGCCGATCTATGTGCAGCTGCGCGAGCAGCTCCTTCGCGCCATCGGCGCGGGGGTCTTGGCGCCCGGCGACCAGATGCCGACCATGCGCCAGGTGGCGGTCGCCGTGAAAGTCGACCTCAACACCGTGCGTCACGCCTATGACGAGCTCGAGCGGGCCGGCGCGATCCGGCTGCAGCGGGGACGCGGCAGCTTCGTCGCCGACGCCCCGCCGCTGATCGATCCGCCCGCACGAGCCGCCCAGACCGACAACCTGGCCCGGCAGGCGCTGGCCATGGCGCAGGCGCAGGGGGTCGATCCCCTGGACCTCGCCGAGCGCATCGCCGCCCTGACCACCTCCAAGGAATCCAATCCATGAACCGCTATCGCGGCGCCGGAAACCGTCCGGCGACCTTCCTGATGCTGCTGATGTTCGTGCTGGCCGCCGTGGCGCTGTCGCGGGGGCCGAACGAGCCGATCCCGGTGGGCGTCGCCATCGCGCTGGTGGTGATCGGCGTCTTCATCCCGCAGTCGCTGATGATCGCCAACCAGTGGGAGCGCGCCGTCGTGCTGCGCATGGGCCGGCTGCAGGCGATCAAGGGGCCGGGTGTGTTCTGGATCGTGCCGATCATCGACCGGGTCGCCACCTGGCTCGACCAGCGCATCCAGACCACCGAGTTCAACGCCGAGCAGGCGCTCTCCAAGGACACGGTGCCGGTGAACATCGACGCCGTGGTGTTCTGGCAGATCCACGATCCCGAGCGGGCGGCGCTGGAGATCACCGACTACCGCTCCGGCATCTCCCGGGTGGCGCAGACCTCCTTGCGCGAGATGGTCGGCTCGTCGCTGCTGACCAGCCTGCTGGCCGACCGCAAGCGCGAAGACGAGGTGCTGCGCGACGCGATCGCCCGCAAGATCGCCGACTGGGGCATCGCCGTGCTCAGCGTCGAGATCCGCGACATCAGCGTGCCCGCCGCGCTGCAGGACGCCATGAGCCGCCAGGCCCAGGCCGAGCGCGAGCGGCTGGCGCGCGTCCTGCTCGGCCAGGCCGAGCAGGAGGTGGCGATCAAGTTCGTCGAGGCGGCGGAGATCTACGCCAGGAGCCCGGCGGCCCTGCAGCTGCGGGCCATGAACATCATCTACGAGACCACCAAGGAGCGCGGCGCCACCATCCTGATGCCGAGCGCCATGGTCGACGCGATGAACCCGGGCGCGGTCATGGCCCTCGCCGGCCTGGCCGGCGGTCCGGCGGCGGCGGTGGCGGAAACGGCGCCGCCCGCGCCTGCAGCCTCGGCCGGCGGCGCGGCGCCGGCGACCCGGGCGCGCGGAGCGAGGCGGCGCCCGCCAGCGCCGGACATCGGGCCGGTCATCGGGGGGTGAGATGCGCAGGCTGGACTGGTTCCTGGTGGCGGTGATCGCGGTCTTCCTCGGCGCCGCCGTCGCCGCCCAGACGGTGAGCGGCGCGATGGCGCGGCTGCAGGCCGACGGCGGCGAGGCGCTGGTGGAGCGGCTGGTGATCCCGGCCGCCAACGCCATGGCCGCCGACCCGGCCCCGATGGTGGCGATGCGCCGGCGGTGACGGACGGACCCCGGCTAGACCGGGCTGGTGAAAGCCAGCTCGTAGCCGTCCGGGTCGCGCAGGTAGATCTCGTCGAGGCCGTAGTCCTGCCGCTCCGGCTCGGTGGGGGCGAGGCCCTTGGCGAGGAGCTCGCGGTGCAGGGCGTGGACGTCGTCGACGCGGAAGTAGAACACCGCCTCGGTGTAGTGGGGGCGCGCCCGGCGCGGGGCTGGGTCGCCGCCGCGGCCGTTCAGCATCACCTCGGTCTCGCCGCGCATCAGCCGGGCGAAGGCGAGGCGGCCCTCGTAGTCGAAGCGCGCCACCTCGGTGAAGCCCAGCGCGTCGCGCCAGAACGCCAGGCTCGCGCCCACGTCGGCGACGTTGAACAAAGGCCGGCAGCCATCCATGGCCTGTCCCTCCTCAAGCTGGCCGGCAATGCTAGCATGCTGCCATCGCCCAGGTGAGCGGCGCGGCGGACTCGCCTATATTGGCGGTCATGGCCGACGACGTTTCCGCCCCCGCCGCCTTGGTCGGCGCGGCCCTGATCAAGGACGAGGTGAGGCGCCTGCCCGACGCGCCGGGCGTCTACCGCATGTTCGGCGAGGACCGCGAGGCGCTCTACGTCGGCAAGGCGCGCTCGCTGAAGAAGCGCGTCATCCAGTACGCCCAGGGCCGCTTCCACACCCAGCGCATCGCCCTGATGGTCGACCTCACCCGGTCGATGGAGTTCACCACCGTCCGCACCGAGACCGACGCGCTGCTCTTAGAGATCAACCTGATCAAGCAGCTGAAGCCGCGCTTCAACGTGCTGCTGAGGGACGACAAGAGCTTCCCCGAGATCGTCATCCGCCGCGAGCACCCGGCGGCGCAGCTGAAGAAGCACCGCGGCGCCCACGCCATCAAGGGCGATTACTTCGGCCCGTTCGCCAGCGCCTGGGCGGTGAACCGGACGCTGAACACGCTGCAGAAGGCCTTCCTGCTGCGCTCCTGTTCCGACAGCGTCTACGAGAGCCGCACGCGGCCCTGCATGCTGCACCAGATCCGCCGCTGCTCGGCGCCCTGCACCGGGCTGATCTCGCTGGAGGACTACGCCAAGCTGGTCGACGAGGCCGAGGCCTTCCTGCGCGGCAAGAGCCGGACGGTGATGGCGCGCATGGCCGGCGACATGCAGGCCGCCGCCGACGACCTGGAGTTCGAGCGCGCCGCTCGGCTTCGCGACCGCATCCGGGCGCTGTCGTCGGTGGCGCAGGAGACCCAGGTCAATCCCGAGACCATCGACGAGGCCGACGTCTTCGCCCTGCACGCCGAGGGCGGCCAGGCCTGCGTGCAGGTGTTCTTCTTCCGCGCCGGCCAGAACTGGGGCAACCGCGCCTACTTCCCGCGCGTCGACAAGAGCAACGACGACCCGGAGGTGATGGCCGCCTTCCTCGGTCAGTTCTACGAGGACAAGCCGATCCCGCGCCTGATCCTGGTCAGCGTCGCGCCCGAGGAGTGCGAGCTGATCAGTGAGGCGTTCGCGCTGAAGGCCGGCCGCAAGATCGAGATCGCCCGCCCGCAGCGCGGCGAGAAGCGCGAGCTGGTCGACCACGCGCTGACCAACGCCCGCGAGGCGCTGGGCCGCAAGATGGCCGAAAGCTCGGCCCAGTCGAAGCTGCTGGCCGCCGTCTGCGAGACCTTCGCCCTGGAGACCACGCCCGAGCGCATCGAGGTCTACGACAACAGCCACATCATGGGCACGAACGCGGTCGGCGGGATGATCGTGGCCGGGCCGGAGGGCTTCCAGAAGAACCAGTACCGCAAGTTCAACATCAAGAGCACCGAGCTGACCCCCGGCGACGACTACGGGATGATGAACGAGGTGCTGCGCCGGCGTTTCGCCCGCCTCGCCAAGGAGGAGGAGGCCGGCGAGAGCCCGCCCAGGCCCGACCTGGTGCTGGTCGATGGCGGGGCCGGCCAGCTGGCGGCGGCGCTGGAGGTGATGGCCGACCTCGGGGTCGACGACATCGCCGTGGTCGGCGTCGCCAAGGGCCCCGACCGTGACGCCGGCCTGGAGCGCTTCTTCCTGCCTGGCAAGCCGCCCTTCATGCTCGAGCCGAAGAGCCCGGTGCTCTACTACCTGCAGCGCCTGCGCGACGAGGCCCACCGCTTCGCAATCGGCACCCACCGCACCCGCCGCTCGATGGAGATGCGCCGCAACCCGCTCGACGAGATCGACGGCGTCGGCGCGGCGAAGAAGCGGGCTTTGCTGCACGCTTTCGGCTCGGCGCGCGGCGTGTCGCGGGCGTCGGTGGACGACCTCGCCAAGGTGGAGGGGGTGAGTGAGGCGCTGGCCCAGCGGGTTTTCGACTTTTTCCGCAAGAGCTAGGGGCGCACCGGGGATTTTGGGCCACGGAAAACACCGAAAGCACGGACGCGGCCACCCGCCCCTTCACACTCCCTCCCATGTCATCCCGGAGACCCTCCCGGACTTGATCCGGGAGGAGTCGTCCGGGATCTCCTCGCCGCCGTGGAAGCAGATCCCGGATGAGTCCCGCCTGACGGCGGGGCTCTCCGGGACGACATGGGAGCGTGGAGGTCGGGTTCGGAGTATGGTTCCCCGTCCGTGCCCTCCGTGTTTTCCGTGGTTCAATAAATGTGCGGGCCGCTCCTGCCGCGCAACGTCGGCCCGACAAAACCCCTGGACGAGCCAGCTTGAGTTCGCTTATTGTTCCTCCGAACTCGGGGGAGCGGCATGTCAGATCAATATACCGAAGTTACGACCCAAGGCTTCTTTTCGCGCCTGGGCAGCTCGCTGGCGGGGCTGTTGCTGGGGCCGCTGCTGATCATCGGCGCCATCTGGCTGCTGGCCTGGAACGAGGGCCGCGCCGTGCAGGCGCTGAGCGGGCTCGGCGACGCCTCGAAGTCGCTGGTCGAGGCGAGCGCCAACGCGGTCTCGCCCGCCAACGAGGGCAAGCTGGTGCACGTGGTGGGACCGGCGACCGCGGCCACGCCGATCGAAGATCCGGACGTCGGGGTGAAGTTCAAGGACCAGGTGGCCGTGGGGCGAACGGCGCAGATGTACGCCTGGGAGGAGAAACAACGCCAGACCACGCACGACAACCTGGGCGGCGGCCGCACCACGACCACGACCTACACCTACGACCAGGCCTGGCTCGCCAGCCCGCCGGACTCGTCGAAATTCAAGCATCCGGACGGGCACCAGAATCCGGACATGGCGGTGACCAGCACCCGCTGGAGCGCCAGCGACGCCAAGCTCGGCGGGTACACGCTCGATCCCGACGTCCTGAAGCTCGCGGACGTGACCAGCCCACTGCAGGCGGACGCGCCGAAGCACTGGCAGGCCGTCGGCGGCGCGCTCTACAAGGGCGACCCGGACGCGCCGAAGGCGGGCGACCTGAAGGTGAGCTACCTCGGCCTGGCGAGCGGATCGACGCTGTCGGTGCTGGCCGACCAGAGTCACGGCGGCTTCGCGCCGTTCCAGACCAAGAACGGCTACCAGATCGAGATGGTAAAGGACGGCAACCAGCCCGCCCCGCTGATGCTCGCGGCCAAGCGGGGCAGCGAGTCGACGATGACCTGGCTGCTGCGGGTCATCGGCTTCGTGGCCATGGTGTCCGGCTTCTCGATGTTCCTCGGTCCGATCTCGACCTTCGCGGCGGTGATCCCGTTCCTCGGCTCGATCGCCCGGGGCGCGGCGATGTTCGCGGCGGTGGTGATTTCCGTGCCCATCACCCTGGTGGTCGTGGCGCTCGCCTGGATCGCGTTCAGGCCCTTGATCGGCATCGCGCTTCTGGTGGTGGGCGCGGGGCTGTTCTTCGGCCTGCACCGGCTGCACCAGATGCGCCACCCAGCGCCGGTTGCCGCAGCCTGAGCGTATGCCCGCCGCATAGTCGCGGCGGCGAGAGGCCAGGCGCTGGCGTCAGCTTCGAGTGTTGACGCCGCGCCGGCCCCCGCGTTGATGCGCGCGGCGTCGGACACTACGCTCGTCCGCGACCACAGGAGGCCGTCATGTCCGAGCTCGTCCAGGTGTCCGACCAGGGGCACGTCCGAACCGTCACCCTCAATCGCCCCGAGAAGAAGAACGCGCTCTCCACGGAGCTGGCCTGGGGCGTGATCGAAGCGATCGAGGCGGCGGCCAAGGACGACAACGTCTGGGTGGTGGCGCTGACCGGGGCCGGCGACACCTTCTGCGCCGGGCTCGACCTGTCGCCCAGCGGCGAGCGCTATCATCCCGGCACGCCGATGGCCGCGCAGCTCGACGACATCGGCTGGGTCGGCCATTTCCTGCTGGCGATCCGCAAGCGCTGCGACAAGCCGGTGGTGGGCGGCATCAACGGCGCGGCGGTGGGCGCCGGCCTCGGCCTCGCCATGGCCACCGACGCCCGCATCGTCGCCCGCGGTGCGCGGCTGATGGCCGGCTACACCCGCATCGGCGGCTCGCCCGACGCCGGCCTGACCGTCACCTTGCCGCAGGCGATGGGCTACGAGCGGGCGCTGCGCTTCATGATGGAGAACCGCACGGCCAATGGCGACGACGCGGTGGCCTGGGGCATGGCCGGCGAGGCGGCCGACGACGACAAGCTGGCCGCGCGGCTGGCGGAATACTGCGCGCAGCTGTGCGAATGGTCGCCGATCACCCTGCGGCTGCTGAAGCGCGGCATGGTCAAGTCGCTGGAGACCCACGACCTGGAACAGCAGCTGCGCTACGAGGTCGGCAACATCCGCATCGCCTTCGCCAGCGAGGACGCCAAGGAGGCGCGCACGGCCTTCTTCGAAAAGCGCAAGCCGGTGTTCCAGGGGCGGTGACGGCGGAACGACGCTGGAATGCCCCTGTAAGGCTCTAGGAACGCCGCTGAGGCCGCTTGCGGAGGGTGGCCGGTAGGGTACTAGCCGTAACGTCACCAAGGCCGCTGGCGGGCCTCTAGGGGGCCTTTCTGGGCCTCTCGCCTCATGCGAGTATTTTGCTGCAATCTTCGATAGTCAACTGAGTCGTGGGTCGATACTGCGCCCTCGCTAGCCGGCGCCCAGCGCGGCGTCCTCGGCGGCGTAGTCGAACATCGCCGACAGATAAGGGACGAACGGCACGCCGGCGCGCGCCAGCGCTTCGGCCGAGCGGCAGGCGCCGCCGATCGACTGGGCGAAACTGGCCGCTGGCCGGTAGCCGAGCGCCTCTGCCCGGGTCATGTCGGCGATGATCGGCAGCGGCGTGCTCCACGGCGTGCCGCCGACGCCGCCCGCCGGCGCGCCGTCCAGCAGCACCAGCTCCGGCGCCGCGCCATAGAGGCTGGCGATGATGGCGCCGATCTCGGCGACGCTCGGGGCCTCGGGGTCGGCGGCGTTGAGGATGCGGGTTCCGGGCGTCGCCAGGGCGGCGCGGATCACCTCGGCGATGTTGACGGTGGCGCTGGTGTGGAACCGGCTCTCGCCGCGCCAGGCGAGCGGGATGCGGCGGCGCCCGTCGAGCAGGCGCTTGACGAACCACCATTCGCGCGGATGGGTCGAGCCGGGACCGTGGATGGCGAACGGCCGCACGATGGTGACCGGCGCCCGCGCGCCCTGCAGCAGCGCCTGCTCCAGCGCCGCCTTGCGGGTCGAATAGGTGGCCGGGCCGGTCTCGACGGTCGACTGGTCCTCGCCGATCGGGACCGGGAAGTGAGGAAAGCCGGTCTGGCGCGCCTCGTCGAGCGTGCGCCCGGCCTCGTCGCGGCAGACGCTGCCCGAGGAAATCACCACGAACGCGCCGACGCCGGCCTGGACCGCGAGCAGCTGGCGCGCGTGCCCCGCGTCGTAGGCGACCGTGTCGATCAGCGCGTCGACGCCGCCGCCGACCGCCTGCGCGACCGCGCCGGGGACTTCCCGGTCGAGCGCGACCAGCTCGGCGCCGGCGGCGAGGTCCGGCGGCAGCCGCGCGCCGGTGCGCTGCGCGAGCCGCACGCGCCAGCCGTCGGCCAGCAGCCGCCGCGCCGCCGCCTGGCCGATCTGTCCCGAGCCGCCGATGATCAGCGCCGTGTTCGTCACGCCGCTACCCGTAGGCGGCGCATCGGCTATGGTCCACCGCGCAGCCGCCCGGAGCCCTCGTGGACGCCGACTCGTTCTTCTCCGCCTCCAAGCTCGCCTGGAGCGTGTTCGCGCCGAGCCACCTGCTGTTCTGGTCGGCGGTGGCGAGCGCGGCGGCGCTGCTGCTGAAGCGGGAGCGGCTGGGCCGGCGGCTGGCCGTCCTGACGGTGGGGCTGTTCGTGGTGTTCGGGGTGCTGCCGCTGGGCACATGGCTGACGCGGCCGCTGGAGGCGCGGTATCCGCGGCCGGCGGCGGCGCCGGCGCACGTCGACGGCATCCTCACCCTGGGCGGCGGGCTCGGCGACGAGGTGCTGGTGACCCGGCATGCGCCGGCGGGCGAGGCGGCGGAGACGAGGCTGGTCTCGACGTTCGAGCTGGCGCGGCGCTATCCGAACGCCCGCATCGTCTTCTCCGGCGGCTGGGGGGATTCGCCCGACGCGGCGGCGGCCGCCTACGCCTTCGGCCAGATGGGGCTCGATCCCGCCCGCCTGACGCTGGAATCGCGCTCGCGCAACACCTACGAGAATCTCGCCTTCAGCAAGGCGCTGGCGCGGCCGAAGCCGGGGGAGGTGTGGCTGCTCGCCACCTCGGCGAGCCAGATGCCGCGGGCCATGGCGGTGGCCGGGCGGATCGGCTGGCCGCTGGTCCCGTGGCCGACCGACTATCTGACCGCCCCGAAGGAGCATCGCCGGCGGCTGATCGGTTACCTGGACATCTCCGGCCACCTCGCCCGCCTCGACAAGGCGGCGCATGAATGGATCGGGCTTTGGGCCTACCAGGCCAACGCCATGGCCGGGAAGGGACGATGAAGCAGCTGCCGAACCTGCTGACCGGCCTGCGCCTGGTCCTCTCGCTGATCGTGTTCGGCGCGCTGGCGGCCGCGGGGCGCCTGGCGCCGGCCGACGCGGCCCGCGCGGGCCTGGAACAGGCCGCCTTCGCCGCCTTCGTGGTCGCGGCGGTGACCGACTTCTTCGACGGCTGGCTGGCGCGGCGGTGGGGGGCGGTCAGCGTCTGGGGGTCGATCCTCGATCCGATCGCCGACAAGGTGCTGATCTGCGCCGCGGTGCTGGGGCTGATGGCGCTGGCGCCGAGCCTGGCGCTGATCGTCCCCGCGGCGCTGATCCTGTTCCGCGAGTTCGCGGTCAGCGCGCTGCGCGAGGTGACCGCCGGCAAGGGCGTGAAGCTGCCGGTGACGCTGCTGGCCAAATGGAAGACCACGATCCAGCTCGTGGCCCTGGGCGCGGAGATGCTGGCGGCGGGTGGCCCGGCGTTCGGCCTGCCGGCGGGATCGCCGGCGCTGACCGGCGGCGCGCACGGCCTGCTTTGGATCGCGGCGGCGGTGACGCTGCTCACCGGCGCGCAGTATCTGGCGCAGGCCTATAGGGCGCTGAGCGCGAGTTGAGCCTGATAGGTCCGTGGCGCGGCGTTGCGCCCCCTCCACCACGCCGCTTCGCGCCGTGGTCCCCCTCCCCCGCTTCGCGGGGCAGGAACGAAGCTCTCGCTCCTCACCCGTACCGAAGAGTACGGGGAGGTGGATCGGCGCGCTGCAAGCGCGACGAGACGGAGGGGGCGCAAAGGCCGCGTCATCGCGGGCGACGACTAGCGCGTCACACCAGCGCGCCGTGGCAGTGCTTGAACTTTCGGCCGGAGCCGCAGGGGCAGGGGGCGTTGCGGCCGGTGCGTTGCCAGCCGTCGGGTAGCGACGAGGCGGGGGCGCGGGAGCGCGACAGGGCGCCGACGTCGCCGTCGAAGCTGAGCGCCTGGCGCTCGTTCTCGCCGGTCGACGGGTCGATGTGCATCTCCACCAGCTGGCGCGGCGCGGGCTCCGGCGGCGGGGCGAACTGAAATTCCACCGTCAAGAGCCAGCGGGTGACGCTGGACTGCAGCTCGCCGCGCAGCTTCTCGAACAGCGAGAAGGCCTCGACCTTGTACTCGTTCAGCGGGTCGCGCTGGCCGTAGCCGCGCAGACCGATGACGTTCTTCAGGTGGTCGAGGTGAGTCAGGTGCTCGCGCCACTGCTCGTCGACCATCCGCAGCAGGAAGTTCTTCTCCACCTGCCGCATCTGCGGCGCGGAGAGGATCTGCTCGCGCTCGGCGGCGCGCGCCTCGACCGCCGTGGAGACGCGCTCCAGGATCTCCTCGGCGCCGATGCCTTCCTCGGCCGCCCACTGCTCGATCGGCAGGTCGAGGCCGAACACCTCCTTGGCCTCCCAGGCGAGGCCGTGGGTGTCCCACTGGTCGGCGTAGGCCTTCGGCGGGAACAGCCGGCCGACCATCTCCTCGACGGTGTCGCGGCGCATGTCGGCGACGATCTCCGACAGGTCGTCGGTGACCATGAACTCGCTGCGCTGCTCGAACACCGCCTTGCGCTGGTCGTTGACCACGTCGTCGTACTTCAAGAGGTTCTTGCGGATCTCGTAGTTGCGCTGCTCGACCCGCTTCTGGGCGGTGGCGATGGCCTTGTTCAGCCACTTGTGGGTGATCGCCTCGCCTTCCTGGACGCCGAAGGTGCGCATGATCGAATCCAGCCGCTCGCCGGCGAAGATGCGCAGCAGGTCGTCCTCGCAGGAGAGGAAGAACTTGGAGCGGCCGGGGTCGCCCTGGCGGCCGGTGCGGCCGCGCAGCTGGTTGTCGATGCGCCGCGCCTCGTGGCGCTCGGAGGCGAGCACGTAGAGCCCGCCCTCGGCCAGCGCCTTGGCCTTCTTGCTCTCGATCTCGGCGGCGATCTGCTCGCGCTGCTCCTCCTCGGCCTCGGGCGTGATCTCGACGTCGAGCGCGGTCTGCTCCTGGCGCCACTTCGCCAGCCGCATGTCGAGGTTGCCGCCGAGCTGGATGTCGGTGCCGCGGCCGGCCATGTTGGTGGCGATGGTCACCGAGCCCGGCACGCCGGCGTCGGCGATGATGAAGGCTTCCTGCTCGTGAAAGCGGGCGTTCAGCACCTTGTGCGGGATGCCGACGCGCCTGGTGTTGTCATGGTGGAAGACGTGGGCGTCCAGCAGTCCCGCGAGCTGCTCCGACTTCTCGATCGACACCGTGCCGACCAGGATCGGCTGGCCGCGCAGGTAGCAGTCCTCGATCTGGGCGATGATCGCCTGGTTCTTCTCGTCGGCGGTGCGGTAGACCTCGTCGTCCTCGTCGACCCGCGCCACCGGCTGGTTGGTGGGAATCTCGACGACGTCCATGCCGTAGATGTCGCCGAACTCCTGCGCCTCGGTCGCCGCCGTGCCGGTCATGCCGGAGAGCTTGGCGTAGAGGCGGAAGTAGTTCTGGATGGTGATCGAGGCCAGCGTCTGGTTCTCTGGCTGGATCTCCGCCCCTTCCTTGGCTTCGATCGCCTGGTGCAGCCCTTCCGACAGGCGCCGGCCCTGCATCATCCGGCCAGTGAACTCGTCGATCAGGATCACCTCGCCGGCGCGGACGATGTAGTCGCGGTCGCGCTGGTAGAGCACGTTGGCCCGGAGCGCCTGGTTGACGTGGTGGACCACCGAGACATTGGCCGGGTCGTAGAGGCCGGCCGAATCCTGCGCCAGGTGGCCGCCTTCCTCCAGCATCTCCTCGACCCGCTCGGAGCCGGTCTCGGTCAGCAGCGCCTGGCGCTGCTTCTCGTCGTGGTCGAAGGTCTCCGGGTCCTCGATCAGCTCGCGCACCACCTTGTCCATGGTGCGGTAGAAGTCCGAGCGGTCCTCGGTCGGCCCGGAGATGATCAGCGGCGTGCGCGCCTCGTCGATCAGGATCGAGTCGACCTCGTCGACGATGGCGAAGTTGTGCGGCCGCTGCACCATGTCCGACGCCTCGTAGACGAGGTTGTCGCGCAGGTAGTCGAAGCCGAACTCGTTGTTGGTGCCGTAGGTGATGTCGGAGTGGTAGCTGCGCTGCCGCTCGGCCTGGGAGAGGCCGTGCACGATCACCCCGACCGTCAGGCCCAGGAACTTGTAGACCCGGCCCATCCACTCGGCGTCGCGGTTGGCCAGGTAGTCGTTGACGGTGACGACGTGGACGCCCTTGCCTTCCAGCGCGTTGAGGTAGACCGGCAGCGTCGCGACCAGCGTCTTGCCCTCGCCGGTGCGCATCTCGGCGATGCCGCCGCGGTGCAGCACCATGCCGCCGACCATCTGCACGTCGAAGGGGCGCATGCCGACGGTGCGCCTGGCGGCTTCGCGCACCACCGCGAAGGCCTCGTTCATCAGCTGGTCGAGGGTCTCGCCCGCGGCGAGGCGGGACCTGAACTCGTCGGTCTTGGCCCTGAGCTGGTCGTCGCTCAGCGCCGCCATCTGCGGCTCCAGCGCGGTGATCCTGGTCACGCGCTGCAGCATCTGCCTGACCTGCCGGTCATTGCTGGAGCCGAAAACTTTCTTGAGGTCGAGCATCGGGCGGGCGTCAGTCCACAATGGGGGCTTTGATCTTGAGAAGGCGGGCGCGCATGGCCCCGGTCAAAACCCTTCGCCTGCTCGAAAATCCGCGCTTGGCGGCGCTCGCGGTGACTTAAGCAGCGCCCCCCCTGAAGTCAACGCGACGCCCAGGCGGCGTCGGGGCGGCATGGGGGCGCAGCGGCCGCCGCGGCGGCCGCGATCAGGCATCCTTCTCCCGCGGCGGGCGAAGGATGATATGAAGCGCGCATGGTCCTGAAGCTCTACGACACCCTGACCCGCGCCAAGCGCGCCTTCGTGCCCGTCAACCGCGAGCGGGTGACGATGTATGTCTGCGGACCGACGGTCTACAACTACGCCCACGTCGGCAACGCCCGGCCGGTGGTGGCGTTCGACGTGCTGTTCCGCCTGCTGCGGCGCATCTACGGCGAGGCCCAGGTGCTCTACGCCGCCAACGTCACCGACGTGGACGACAAGATCAACCAGAAGGCCATCGCCGAGGGCGTGCCGATCGAGACGATCACGGCCCGCTACCTCGACGCCTACCATGCCGACATGTCGGAGCTGGGGGCGCTGAAGCCCACCTTCGAGCCCAGGGCCACCGGCACGATGGACGCCATCATCGCCATGATCGGGCGGCTGGTGCGCAACAACGCCGCCTACGCCGCCGAGGGCCACGTGCTCTTCAACGTCGCCGCCTACTCCGACTACGGCAAGCTCTCCGGCCGCTCGATGGACGACATGATCGCCGGCGCCCGGGTCGACGTCGCCCCCTACAAGCAGAACCCCGCCGACTTCGTGCTCTGGAAGCCGTCGAAGCCCGGCGAGCCGGTCTGGGCGAGCCCGTTCGGCCCCGGCCGGCCCGGCTGGCACATCGAGTGCTCGGCGATGATCGAGCAGACGCTGGGCCTGCCGATCGACATCCACGGCGGCGGCAACGACCTGATCTTCCCGCACCACGAGAACGAGATGGCCCAGGGCCTGTGCGCCGACCACGCGCCGGCCTACGCCAACTACTGGCTGCACAACGGCTTCCTCAACTTCGGCGCCGAGAAGATGTCGAAAAGCCTCGGCAACGTGGTGCTGGTGCACGACCTGGTGACGCGGGTGCGCGGCGAGGCGATCCGCTGGGCGCTGCTCAGCGCCCACTACCGCCAGCCGCTGGCCTGGACCGAGGAGCTGATCGAGCAGGCGACCAAGTCGCTCGACCGGCTCTACGGCGCGCTGCGCCGCGCCGGCGACGTCGACGCGCTGGCGCTGGGGCCAAGCGTCGCCTTCCTGGAGGCGCTGGAGGATGACCTCAACACCCCGCGCGCCTTCGCCGAGCTGCATGCGCTGGCCGGCCGGGTGGAGACCGCCACGGGGGCCGAGCGCGCCGCCGCCAAGGGCGAGCTGATCGCCTCGGCCCGGCTGATCGGCTTCCTCGGCGCCGATCCCGAGGGCTGGTTCCAGGGCGCGGCCGACCCGGCGCTGAAAGCCCGGATCGACGCCCTGATCGCCGAGCGCGTCGCCGCCCGCGCCGCCAAGGACTGGGCCAGCGCCGACCGCATCCGCGCCGAGCTCACGGCGCTGAACGTCGAGGTGATGGACAACGCGACCGGGGCCACCTGGCGGATCAAGGAACGAGCCTGACAAAACCCGCTCTCCCCCGCGAGAGCGGGGCCCAGGCTTTTTCTGCCGGCCGCCGCACCCTACGATAAAACCCCTGGGTCCCCGCTCCGCGGGGAAAAACGGAATGAGAGATGGCTCTACCGATCAAAATCGAGCACCGGATCGGGATCCAGACGCCGGCCGCGCCGGTCTGGGAGCTGATCTCGGACATCAACCGCTGGAGCGCCTGGAACCCGCTCTATCCGAAGGCCAGCGGCGTGATCCAGTTCGGCGAGCGCCTCGACCTGGAGGTGGCGTTGCCGGGCCAGAAGCCGCGGGCGATCCGCCCGGTGATCCAGGACTGGACGCCCGGCGACCAGATCATCTGGTCACTGTCGCTGCTCGGCGGATTGCTGCGCTCGACCCGCTACCTTGAGATCGAGACGCTCGACAACGGCAACTGCATCTTCTCCAACGGCGAGATCTTCGAAGGCCCGCTGCTGGGGCTGATCGGCAGGAAGCAGCGGCGGGCGATCAAGGCCGGCTTCACCGCGCTGGGCGAGACGGTGCGCGACCGCGTCGAGGCGGCCTGGAAAGCCGAGCACCCAGACGCCACATCAGCCGCCTGATGATCGACGACCTCTATTCGGCCAGGATCCTCAAGGCCGCAGCCAACATGCCGCGCGCCGGCCGCCTGGCGCACCCGGACGCCAGCGCCGAGAAGGTCTCCAAGCTGTGCGGCAGCCGGGTGCTGGTCGACGTGACGCTCAAGGACGGCCGCATCGCCGACTACGCCCAGGAGGTGAAGGCCTGCGCGCTCGGCCAGGCGGCGGCCGCCATCCTCGGCGAGCACGCCCTCGGCGCCAGCCTTGAGGAAATCGAAAGCGCGCGGGATGCACTGCGTGCTATGTTGAAGACAGGCGGACCCCCGCCCGAAGGACGATTTGCGGATCTGGCCATGCTGGCGCCCGTCAAGGACTACCCGCCGCGCCACGCCTCGACGATGCTCGCGTTCGAGGCGACGGCGGAGGCGTGCCGCATCGCCCTCGCCCGCGCGTCCGAAACGGCCACCGGGCGAACTAGCCGCGCCGGCGCGGCTTGATCGGCCTCTGAGGGCGGCGCCATAAGCCGCCTCGTTTCCCTCACCGCCTCACCCGCCGGCATGACCCTTTACGAACGCTGCGTCGGCCTCGCGCACCGCGCCTACAAGCTGACGCTTTCGCCCTGGATCGGGCGTTCCTGCCGCTTTCTGCCGACCTGCTCGGACTATGCGGCCGAGGCGCTCGTCCTGCACGGGCCGGTTCGCGGCGGATGGCTCGCCGCGCGGCGCCTGTGCCGTTGCCACCCCTTCGGCGGATCGGGCTATGACCCGGTCCCGCCGCGTCCGGGCCCGAAACGGCCGGACTGGAAGTGTGAGACATGATCGACCTGAAGTTCCCCGACGGCTCCAGCCGAAGTTACGAGGACGGTGTGACGGGCCGGGCCGTCGCCGCCTCGATCTCGCCCTCGCTGGAGAAACGCGCCCTGCTGACCAAGCTCGACGGCCAGGTGCTCGACCTCGACCGCGCCCTGCCGCACGGCGGGGCGATCGAGATCGTCACGCGGGGCGCGCCTGAAGCGCTCGACACCATCCGCCACGACACGGCCCACGTGCTCGCCGAGGCGGTGCAGGAGCTGTTCCCCGGAACGCAGGTGACCATCGGCCCCAACGTCGAGGACGGCTTCTACTACGACTTCGCCCGGGGCGAGCCGTTCTCGCTCGACGACCTGCCGGTGATCGAACAGCGCATGCGCGAGATCGTCCAGCGCGACGAGCGGATCACCCGCGAGGTCTGGGACCGCCAGGAGGCGATCAAGCACTTCAAGGAGATCGGCGAGGCCTACAAGGCCGAGATCATCGAGGGCATCCCCGGCGACCAGCCGATCACGGTCTACCGCCAGGGCGACTGGAAGGACCTCTGCCGCGGCCCGCATCTGCCGTCGACGCGCCACGTCGGCCAGGCGTTCAAGCTGACCAAGCTGGCCGGCGCCTACTGGCGCGGCGACCAGAGGAACGCCCAGCTGCAGCGCATCTACGGCACCGCGTGGGCCAGCGAGGCCGACCTCGAAGCCTACCTGAAGCGCATCGAGGAGGCGGAGAAGCGCGACCACCGCAAGCTCGGCGCGGCCATGGACCTTTTCCACCTGCAGGAAGAGGGCAAGGGCATGGTGTTCTGGCACCCCAAGGGCTGGACCCTCTATCGGACGCTGCAGAACTATGTGCGGCGGCGCGAGGAGGAAGCCGGCTACGAGGAGGTGAAGGGGCCGCAGATCCTCGACCGCAGCTTCTGGGAGCAGTCGGGCCACTGGGAGAAGTTCCACGCCAACATGTTCGTCTGCGAGACGCCCGAGGGCGAGCAGCTGGCAGTCAAGCCGATGAACTGCCCGGGCCACGTGCAGATATTCAAGCACGGCCAGCGCTCCTACCGCGACCTGCCGATCCGCTACGCCGAGTTCGACGGGCTGCACCGCTACGAGAGCTCCGGCTCGCTGATGGGGCTCCTCAGGGTGCGCGGCATGGCCCAGGACGACGGCCACATCTTCTGCACGCCGCAGCAGATCGAGTCGGAATCCAAGGCGTTCATCGACCTCTTGACGCGCATCTACGCCGACCTGGAGGTGGAGCTGCACTCGGTGAAGCTGGCGCTGCGGCCCGACCTGCGCTTCGGCTCCGACGAGGTGTGGGACGCGGCCGAGCGCGACCTGGAGGCGGCGGCCCGCTCGGCCGGCATAGAGGTGGAGAAGCTGCCGGGCGAGGGCGCCTTCTATGGGCCGAAGCTGGAGTTCCACCTGCGCGACGCCATCGGCCGCACCTGGCAGTGCGGCACGCTGCAGCTCGACTATGTGGTGCCCGAGCGGCTGGGCGCCGCCTACATCGGCCCGGACGGCGAGAAGCACACGCCGGTGATGCTGCACCGCGCGGTGCTGGGCTCGATGGAGCGGTTCCTGGCGGTGCTGATCGAGCACCACGCCGGCGCCTTCCCGCTGTGGCTGGCGCCGGTGCAGGCGGTGGTCGCCACCATCACCTCGGACGCCGACGACTATGCGGCCGAGGCGGCCAGGCGGCTCAAGCAGGCGGGCCTGCGCGTCGAGACCGACCTGCGCAACGAGAAGGTCGGCTACAAGGTGCGCGAGCACTCGCTGGCCAAGGTCCCGGTGATCGCCGTGGTCGGCCGCCGCGAGGCCGAAGAGGGCAAGGTGGCGCTGCGCCGGCTGGGCTCTCAGGCGCAGACCGTGGTGACGCTGGAGGAAGCCGCGGCCATGCTGGCGACGGAAGCGACGCCGCCGGACCTGCGCTGACCAGACCCTTCCGACAAAGGGCCCCTTGGGGGAAGTGAGCCGGAATTCTGCACCCCCTTTGGGGAGCGGAGGTCAGCTGCGGTAGTCGCCGTTGATCGAGATGTAGCCGTGCGTGAGGTCGCAGGTCCACATCACCGCGGAGGCGCGCCCGACGCCGACGTCGACGGCGACCTCCAGCTCCTTCTTCTTCATGTAGGCGCTCATCTTCGCCTCGGAGTAGTCGGGTGAGACGCGGCCGTCGCGGGCGGCCCAGAGGGGGCCGAAGCGCACGCTGAGGCGCTCGCGGTTGATCGGTTCGTCGGCGCGGCCGACGGCCATGACGATGCGGCCCCAGTTGGCGTCCTCGCCGGCGAAGGCGGTCTTCACCAGCGGGCTCTCGCAGACGGTGCGGGCGATCTTGCGGGCCGAGGCGGCCGACTGGGCGCCGCTGATGCTGACCTTGACGAACTTGGTCGCCCCCTCGCCGTCGCGCACCAGCTGCTGGGCGAGGCTGAGCAGCACGCCCTCGAGCTTGGCGCGGAAGTCGGCCAAGCGCGCGTCGCCGGCGCGGCTGACCTTCGGCGCGGCGGCCTGGCCGGTGGCGAACAGCAGCAGGGTGTCGTTGGTGGAGCGGTCGCCGTCGACGGTCACCGCGTTGAAGGTGGTGTGGACGTAGAGCTTGGCCAGCGCCTGCAGCGCCGCCGGGGCGATCGCCGCGTCGGTGGCGACGAAGGCCAGCATGGTCGCCATGTCGGGCGCGACCATCCCCGAACCCTTGGCGATGCCGGCGATGCGCACAGTCTCGCCGTCGATCTGCGCCTCCGCGCAGGCGCCCTTGGCGAAGGTGTCGGTGGTCATGATCGCCCGCGCGGCGTCGGGCCAGGCGTCGGGCGACAGCGCCCGCTCGATCTCCGGCAGGCGGGCGGTGATCTTGGCGTCCGGCAGCAGCTCGCCGATCACACCGGTGGAGGCCATCATCACCTGGCCCTGGCGGCAGTCGAAGCGCTTGGCGACGGCCGAGGCGACGCGCCGGGCCGCGTCGGCGCCGGGGCGGCCGGTGAAGGAGTTGGCGCAGCCGGCGTTGACCACCAGGGCGCGGACGTCGCGCCCGCCGCTCGCCTCCAGGTGCCGCTTGCACCAGTCGACCGGGGCCGAGCCGACCCCGTGGCGGGTGAAGACGCCCGCGCAGGTCGTGCCCTCGGCGAAGCGCATCACCAGCACGTCCGGCCGCTCGTGCCGGTAGAGGCCGGCGCGGCCGATCCCCAGCTCGACCCCGGCGATCGGCGGCATGGCCGGCATCGGCACGGCGTTGGGCGAGACCGCCAGGCCGGGCTTGCCGGGCGGCGCGGCGGGCGCCGGCGCGGGCGGCGCCTCGGCGAACTGCCGCGCCTGGCGGTCGGCGCGCCGCAGGGTCGCGGCCTTCCAGGCCGTGCGCAGCGGATCGAGCGCCCGCTCCAGCGTCTGCCCGACGATCTCGGTCGGATTGACGAGCGTCGTCTTCGGGGCCGGCCTGGCGGCCGGCGCCGCCGGAGCGGACGTGGCCGCGGCGCGGGACCGGGCAGGACGCTTGGTCATGGCTTGGCCCCGTTCGCAGGCTTGGGCGTGGGCTTGGGGGCAGGCTTGGCCGGGACAGGCTTGGCCGTAGCCGGCGGGGCGGGCGGCGGCGTGATCGCGCCGGTGCCGGGCACGGGCGCGGAGGCCGGCTCGGTCGGCGCGCCGGGCACGTCGGGCGGCGGCGGCAGCAGCGTCTCGATCTTGGCGCGGTTGCGCAGCGTCAGCACCAGGTCCTTGATCTGGTCGTAGGTGATGAAGCGGATCAGCTGCGGGCGCACCTCGTCGAGGCTGGGCGGCGGCTCGGGATGGCGGTCGTCGACCTTCAGCACCGCCCAGCCGGCGTCCACCTTCACCGGCCCGACCACCTGGCCGGCCTTGGCGCCCTTGACCGCCTCGGCCAGCACCTGCGGCAGGGTGTCGGTGGTCATCTCGCCCAGGTCGCCGCCCTTGAAGCGGCTGTCGTTGTCGATCGAGCGCTCCATGGCCAGCGCCTCGAAGCTGCCGCCGCCGGCCAGCTGCTTCTTCACCGCTTCGGCGTCGACGACGCTGGCCAGCACGATCTGGCGCAGGTGGATGTCCTCCGACGGGGTGCGGTTCTTGAGGAACTCCTGGTAGAGGGCGTTCTCGGCCTGCTGGTTGACCGCCTTGCCGACCACGCTCTCCACCATCAGGTCCTCCAGCGCCCGCTCGCGGGCGGCGGCGAGGCGGCGCTGGGCCAGCGGGTCCTTGTCGAGGTGGCGCGCCACCGCTTCGGCCGCCAGCACCCGGGTGTCGATCACCTCGTCGAGCACCTGGCGGAACTTGTCGGACGACGCATCCAGCGGGTCGCCCGGCGCGATCAACCCCTCGGCCACCGCCTCGCGCTTGACGTCGGAGGCCCACACCATCTGGCCGTTGACCTTGGCCACCGCCTGGTCGCCGGGCTCCGGCGGGTGCTGGGCGGCCGGCTTGGGGGTGCAGGCGGCCAGCGCCGCGCACGCGGCCAGCGCCGCCAGCGCGACCCGGCGCGTCTTCCCCTCGGTCAGGCTTGCTTTGCGGACCATGGCCGTATTCCTTCGCGCCGCGCATGGGCCTTCTCGGGGCCGGCGCGTCAAGGGAGGAAGCGCGGCATGAAGCTCTACAATTCGATCGGCCCCAACCCGCACGTGGTGAAGATGTTCCTGGCCGAGAAGGGCCTCGACATCCCGCGCGTCGAGGTCAACCTGATGGGCGGCGAGAACCGCCAGGCGGGCTACGTCGCCAAGAACCCCGCCGGCCAGCTGCCGGCGCTGGAGCTGGACGACGGCGCCGTGCTGGCCGAGATCCTGCCGATCTGCGAGTACCTGGAAGAGACCCACCCCAGCCCGGCGCTGATCGGGACCAACGCCGACGAGCGGGCGGCGACCCGCATGTGGACCCGGCGGATCGACCTCAACATCTGCGAGCCGATGGCCAACGGCTTCCGCTTCGCCGAAGGGCTGCAGCTGTTCCAGGACCGCGTGCGCTGCATTCCGCACGCCGCCGACGACCTGAAGACGGTCGCCAAGGAGAGGCTCGCCTGGCTCGACGGCCTGGTGGCGGGCCGCCAGTGGATCGTCGGCGACCGCTTCACCCTGGCCGACGTGCTGCTGTTCTGCTTCCTGGAGTTCGGCGCCCAGGTGGGCCAGCCGCTGGACGCCGCCAACCAGAACCTCACCGCCTGGAAGGACCGCGTCGCCGCCCGCCCGAGCGCCAAGGCGAGTTGAGGAGAGCGCCTGCGGCGCGCACGAACTGACGGAGGGCCTCTACTCGCTCTCCGCCGGCCGCACCGCGACCACCACGCCGTGGGCGATCCGCACCTGCGGGACGGCCTCGCGGGTGAAGGACAGCCACCAGCTGGGGCCGGCCTCGGGGGCGATCTCCAGCAGGTCGCCGGCGCCGAAGTTCTGCACGCTCTTGATGCGGCCGAGGCTGTCGCCGGCGGGCGAGACGGCCGCCAGGCCGATCAGGTCGGCGAGGTAGAACTCGTCCTCGTCCGGCGCCGGCAGCGCGTCGCGCGGGATGAACAGCTCCAGCCCGCGCAGCGCCTCGGCATCCTCGCGGGTGGCGACCTCCCTGGCGCGGGCGACGAGCGCGCCCTTCTGCGGGCGGCCGCCTGTCAGCGTGAGCGCGGGAGAGCCGTCGGCGCGCTGGAGGGTCCCGTAGCCCACCAGCGCGGCAGGGTCGTCCGTGTACGACGTGATCCGCATCTCGCCGCGCACCCCGAACGCCCCGGCGACGCGGCCGACCAGGATCAGGCGGTCGGTCACCAGAGTCCCCTCACCTCACCTCTCCCCGCAAGCGGGGAGAGGGCTGCGGACAGGCAGACGGCGGCTTCGCCATCCTTCCGCGGCCCCGCGCTCTCAGTAGCCCTCTCCCCACGCCAGTAGGGAGAGGTGAGGTGAGGGGCCAACGGCGCGAGCCTCAGGCTTCGCTGGCCTGGTCCTGGGCGCCGTCCGCGCCTTCGTCGGCGATCTCGGCGGCGGCTTCGACCGTGGCCGGAGTTTCCTCGGCCGGCGCTTCGGCGGCGGTCGCCTCAGCGGCGGCGACGGTGTCCTCGCCCGCCTCGGCGGCGGTTTCCTGCACGGCTTCCTCGGGCGTTTCCACCGCGGCTTCGGCCTCGGCCGGAGCTTCCGCAGCGGTCTCCGCGGGCGCCTCGGCGGCGGCTTCCGCCGGCGCCTCGGCCAGCGCTTCCTCGGCCAGCGCTTCCTCGGCCGGGGCTTCCTCGGCCGCCGGCGTGGCCGCGGCGCGCTCGGCGCGGGCTTCGGCGCGCTCCTTGGCCTTGGCGTGCGGCTCGGCCTTCTTCGGGTTGTTGCTCGGCGCCCACTTGGCCAGGCCCTCGGTGGAGAGGAACCGCGCCACGCGGTCGGTCGGCTGCGCGCCCTTGGCGAGCCACTGGCCGATGCGCTCGGCGTTCAGCGTCACCCGCTTGGGATCGTCGCGCTTCAGCAGCGGATTGTAGGCGCCCACCTTCTCGATGAAGCGGCCGTCGCGGGGGGAATGGCTGTCGGCCACCACGATCGAATAGTAGGGCCGCTTCTTGGCGCCGCCACGGGCGAGACGGATCTTCAGCATACTGTCGGTCTTTCTGGTCTTGTCAGGGTTTCTTGAACGGGTTGAACGATGAGCCGGCGCCGAGGCCAGGCAGGCCGCCCGGCCGCGGCGCGGGCGTACCAAGACCGGGCAGGGTCGGGAGCGATTTCGGCACGCCGCCGGTGAGCGACG
>DASXEN010000022.1:0-5037 GCA_036490095.1 Caulobacteraceae bacterium | reverse complement strand
ATCTGCTCCGATGCTTCCTTCTCCCCTTGCGGGAGAAGGTGTCAGCGAAGCTGACGGATGAGGGGTCGACGGGCGATTGCCGAGTAGCGTCAATGGCTTATCCCAACGTTGGGTGCGACCCCTCATCCGTCGCCTGCGGCGCCACCTTCTCCCGCAAGGGGAGAAGGAAGCCGAGCGCAACCCCATGTTTTTGAATTGGTTTCTAGATGTGTGGATCCTGTAGCGCGTAGCGGGGGGACCGCGCGAAGCGCGGTGGAGGGGGCGCTTTTAAGCACGGCCTTTGCGCCCCTTCCGTCTCGTCGCGCTTGCAGCGCGCCGATCCACCTCCCCCGTACTCTTCGGTACGGGTGAGGAGCGCTTCTTAAACGTGCAGCCAGCCCATCGACTCGGCGCCGTCCCAGACCATGCGGCCGGCGACGAACACCACGATGATCACGCCGATGTAGCCGATCCAGGGCCAGCGGCGCAGCAGCCGCGCCACCTGCACGGCGGCCAGGCCGGTCAGCACCACCGAGAGCGCCAGCCCCGCGAACAGCACCCAGGGCGGCTGGTTGCGCACCACGCCGGCCACCGCCAGCACGTTGTCGAGCGAGGTGGAGACGTCGGCGAGGAAAATCTGGATCAGCGCGCCCAGCAGCGTCCTGTGGGGGTGGGCCGGCGCGCCGGCGGCGTCGTCGGGCTGGCCGTGGTGGCCGCGCCGCAGGTCGCGCCACATCTGCCAGGAGATCAGCAGCAGCAGCATGCCGCCGCCCGCCACCAGCCCGCCGCCGCCCCACTTCAGCAGGCTGACGGCGAAGAAGGCGAGGCCGCACAGCAGCACCACCGCGCCGCCCAGCCCGAGCACGATCGCCTGGCGGCGCTGCGGCTGCGGCAGGCCGGCGGCGACCATGCCGACGGCCACCGCGTTGTCGCTCGCCAATGTCAGGTCGATCAGCGCCACCTGGACCAGGACGCCGACGAGGCCTGCCCAATGGACGCCTTCCATTCCGCCGAGGAGCTGGGCCATCTGCGGCGTTTCTGGCGCGAAACAGCCGCGCCGCGCAAGGGCTAGCGGCGGGGCCGCGTCGCTTCGTAGAGGGCGACGGCGGCCGCGGCCGAGACGTTGAGGCTCTCGAAGCCGCCCGGCATAGGGATGCGGGCCAGCACGTCGCAGTGCTCGCCGACCAGTCGGCGCAGGCCCTCGCCCTCGGAGCCGAGCACCAGCACGGTGGGCCGCCCGTCCAGCACCGCGTCCAGCGGCTCGCCCGTCTCGCCGGCCAGGCCGACGGCGCGCCAGCCGAGGCCGTCCAGCTCGTCGAGGGCGCGGGCCAGGTTGACCACGCGGGCGTGCGGGACGACGTCGAGCGCGCCGGCGGCGGCCTTGGCCAGCACGCCGGTGAAGGGCGGCGCGTGCCGGTCCTGCACGATCACTCCGCGCGCCCCGAACGCCGCGGCCGAGCGGAACACGGCGCCGACGTTCTGCGGGTCGGTGACCTGGTCGAGCATCACCAGCACGCCGACGGCCGGCGCCGCCAGCTCTTGCAGCGAGGCCGGTTCGAGCTGCGCGGCCCGCAGCGCCACGCCCTGGTGCGCCGCGCCGGCGGGCAGCAGCCCGGCGATGTCAGGGCCGCCCAGGATCTCGGGGGCGGGCAGGGCGGCTGACGGGGCGGAGGACCGGGCCGCCAGCTCGCGCGCCCGCTCGGCGGTGGCGACGAAGCGGCGCGGCGCCCCACGCGCCGGGTTGGCCAGCGCCGCCAGCACCGGATGCCAGCCCCACAGCCAGTCGGCCGACGCGGCTGCCGCGGGGAGGCGCTTAGGCCCGCCGCGCCCGCTCCGATCGGCCGCGGGCGACCAGCCTTTGGCCTCGTTGCGCCGGAAAGTCCGCGCCACTATAAGACGCCCTCCGATTTTGGAGGCCTGCCTTGAGGCCGCCTGTTCCGGCCGCTCTTAGGCTTATCGCCCCAGAGCGCAACCGGGTGCGAGGCGGCGGCCGGGAAGGCCTTCGACAGATCGGGGTAAGCGACCGGCCACGTGGGGGAATGTCCCGAGTGGCAAAGGGGGCGGACTGTAAATCCGCTGTTGTAATGACTTCGTAGGTTCGAGTCCTACTTCCCCCACCACCGGCCGATCGCGCAAGATCAAGCGGCCGCCCGAAAGGCGCGCGGCGGGTATAGCACAATGGTAGTGCAGCAGCCTTCCAAGCTGAGGATGTCGGTTCGATCCCGTCTACCCGCTCCAACTCTCGCCGACGCTGGCGATAGCTGGAGCAGCCGTAACCGGCGAGGCGAAGGCGGGCCGGCGCAAGCGCCGCCCACCTTTGTCATCCCGGCCGGAGCGTAACGGAGAGGCGGGATCTACTTGGCGCGATGGTTGAAGTAGGTCCCGGATGACTCCGCTTCGCGGGTCTCCGGGATGACATGGTTGGGGAGGGCGACCCAGTGGTCGGCCGGGCCCGCCACACCCATTGCGGCGAATTAAGCTGCCTTTGCGCAGTGGCGCGGCTAGTTTCAGCTCTGACATCGAGGAAGGACCCTGCGACATGCGTCGGTTACTGGGGGGCTTGGCTTTCGCGGCCGGGATTGCGGCGGCGGGCGCTGCGGCGGCCGCGCCGTCGGTGGAGATCAAGCACGCGGTGGTGCGGGTGATCGTCCAGCCCGAGGCGCGCGCCGACATCAAGGTCGAGATCGTCAACGCCAATCGGCGGCTGCCGCTCAGGATCACCACCTTCCTGGGCCGCACCTACGTCGACGGCGGCGTGATGGGCGCGCGGGTGCGCAGCTGCCACGGGCCGGTGACCCAGCCCAGCGCCTATGTGCTCGGCGTCGGCGAGGTCACGGCCGCGGCGATGCCGATGATCGTGGTGCACACGCCGTTGCAGGCCAAGGTGAGCGCCGCCGGCGCGGTGTTCGGCCAGGTGGCGCGCGGCGACTCGCTCGACCTGGTCAACGCCGGCTGCGGCGACTGGGACGTGGGCAACGTGCGCGGCAAGCTGAAGCTGATCGCCACCGGCTCGGGCTCGATCCACGCCGGCCAGGCCTCGGGCGCCGACGTGATGACCGCCGGTTCCGGCGGCATCACCCTGCACGAGATATCCGGGTCGGTGTCGGCGGAGAACGTCGGCTCCGGCGACATCGAGATCGCCGGCCTGCACGGCCCGCTCAACGCCCGCATCGCCGGCTCCGGCCATGTGCGGGTGGCGGGCGGCCATGCCAGCGCCATGCGCGTCTCGATCGCCGGCTCCGGCGACGTGGAGCTGCTGGGCGTCGCCGACTCGCTCAGCGCCTCGGTGGTGGGATCGGGCGACGTGAAGGTGGCCAAGGTCACCGGCCCGATCTCCAAGACCGTGGTCGGCTCGGGCGAAGTTCGGATCGGCTCGTAGCCGCGCCGCCCTGCCGCGTCGCGCTAGGCGCCGCGCCAGAAGAGGCCGGCGGCCAGCGCCAGGCCAAGGACCACCACGCCGACCTTCAGCGCCTTCTCGTTCACCCACTTCAGCAGCCAGGCGCCGGCGAGCCCGCCGGCGATCGCGCCGCAGCCCAGCAGCACCGCCGCCAGCCAGTGGACGTCGCGCGAGAAGGCGAAGATCAGCACCGCCGCGCCGTTCATCACCCCGGCCAGCAGGTTCTTGGTGGCGCCCGCCGTGCGCACCGGCAGGCCGGCGATGGTCAGCGCCGCCAGCATCAGGAAGCCGATGCCGCCGCCGAAATAGCCGCCGTAGATGGCGATGCCGAACTGGACGGCGCCCGTCGCGCCGGCGCCGAGCGGGCGGCCGTGCGCGGGCGGCTTGCGCAGGAAGCTGCCCCAGGCGAACAGCGCCGTCGCCGCCAGCACCAGCCAGGGCAACAGCCAGGCGAAGAAGCTGGGCGGCGTCGCCAGCAGCAGCAGCGCCCCGACCACGCCGCCGGCCAGGCTGATGACGAAGAGGGCGCGCAACGACAGCCGATTGGCCCCCGACACCAGCCTGCGGCCGGCCAGACCGGTGGCGACCTGGCCGGGGAAGAGGGCGATGGTCGAGGTGATGTTGGCGGCGCGGGCGTCGAGGCCGCAGAGGATCAGCGCCGGCAGGGTCACGAACGAGCCGCCGCCCGCCAGCGCGTTCTGCACGCCCGCCCAAACCCCCGCCGCGATCAGCAGCCACAACATGCGGCCGAGCTACGGGCCGGGGCCGGGGATGGCAAGCCGCGGCGATCAGGGCGCCCGGCGGCACGCGTCAGTCCGCTTCGCCCCAGAGCCGGGCGAACGGCGGGCTGGTGCGCAGCAGCGCCTCGAAGCGGCCGCGCGCCGCCACGCGGCCGTCCTCCAGCAGGATGACCTCGCTCGCCCGCCCCAGCGCCGCGCGGCGGTGCGAGACGGCCAGGCAGGTGTGGTCGGCCTCGGCCAGGCCCGCCCAGAGCTGCGCCTCCGTCGCCACGTCGAGCCCGCTGGAGAGGTCGTCGAGCACCAGCAGCTCGGCGCCGCCGACCAGCATCCGCGCCGCCGCCGCCCGCAGCAGCTGGCCGCCCGACAGGGTGGCGCCGCGCGCGCCGACCATCGCGCCCAGGCCGCCGTCGAGCGACGCCACGTCGCCGTCGAGCGCGGCGAGGCGCACCGCGGCGGCCAGCGCGTCGTCCGAGGCCGGGCGGCCCATGCGGATGTTGTCGGCCAGGCTCTCGCTGAAGAGGCGCGGCGCCTGGGGCGTGAAGGCGGCCCGCGGCGGGACCATGAAGGCGGCCGGGTCGGCGACGCGCACGCCGTTCCAGCGTACTTCGCCGGCGTCGGCGGTCGCCAGCCCGACGAGGCAGCGCAGCAGCGTGGTCTTTCCGGCGCCCACCTCGCCGGTGACCACCACGACATCGCCGCGGCGCAGGTCGAGGCCGACGTCCTCGATGCCGCGGTCCGTTCCGGGATGCCGATAGGTGAGGCCGCGCACGCTGAAGGCCTGCAACGGCCCGGCCGCGTCGCCTGCGGCCCTGAGGATGGGCGGCGCCGTCAGGGCGGCCGGCGCGGCGCCTTCCATCAGCGCGTCCATGCGGCCGACCGAGACGTCGGCCAGCCGGCGCCGGGCGAGCAGGAAGCCGATCC
>DASXEN010000036.1:0-40421 GCA_036490095.1 Caulobacteraceae bacterium | reverse complement strand
GGCCATGCTGGCGCCGCTGTGGGCCAACTACAGCAGCATCCGCGACCACTATGCCGGCTTCAACGACAGCCTGTTTCCCGGCGCCGTCGAGCTGGCGGGCGACATCGTCGACTACGGCCGCGACCAGGCGCCCACCTACTTCGGCGCGCTGAAGGATATCGCCACAAAGCTTCATGCCGGCGACATGACCGCGGAGGACGCGCGCGCCTCGGTCCACGACATCGTGGCGGCGTTGCAAAGCGACGCGCAGGACCGCGCGCAGCGGGCCGTCGCCGCGCAGACCGACCTCAAGGCGTTCGCTGACAACCTGCCGAACTTCCTCGGGGCCCTGACCGCCCAGAGCAGCGCGCTGGCCGCGGCGTTCGGCGATCTCGCCGACGAGATCGAGACCCTCACCGCGCGGATCGCCAAAGACGCTCAGGAGCTGGCTGACGCCACCAAGGAGATGGAGAACGACCTGGTCATCGCCGAGACGTCGGCCTTCTACGTCTGGATGGTGCCGGTGGGCACCATCGCGGCCTGCATCGTGGCCGGGATCTATTTCGAGCGGGCGTCGAAAGCCGCCGGCCGGATCAGCGACGCCATGGACGACGCCGAAAAGGCGGGCGCCGAACTCATCTCGGCGACGCTCTCCAAGAGCTCCTACGTGCAGACCACCTTGGAAGGCCAGCAGCTGGGGTCGGCCATCAACGATGCGCTGCCGACGATCGCCAGCCTGCAGAGCGTCTGGGATACCGCGGCGGGCGCCTACGGCGCCCTGCTCGGAAAGCTTGGCGATGCGAGCAAGGTCGGCGCGTTGCTGGACTCGCTCAAGATCGACCAGGCGCTGGCCGACTGGAAGAGCGCGGCCGACGCGGCCGACCGGTACCGGGTGAGCGCCTTCATCGCGGTGCTCAGCGAAGACGAGGCCAAGGCCAAGGCCGCCGAAGACCCCAAGACCCTCGCGCCCAAAGCCACGAGCTGAGCGCCAGTCCGCTCACTACCGCCCGCTTACCCCCTGAGCCGCGCCAGCAGCCGCTGCCGGACGCCAACGAGCACTACCCAAAGGAGAATTCCATGCCTGACTCGCCCTCGACCGCGCCGGCCTCGCCGTCCATCGCGCCATCGATCACACCGGACCCGAACAGCCCGTTCTTCATGTCGAGCACCGAGTGGCAGACCCTGCAGTGCTACATCCAGGACGGCCTGCACCTGCCGACCAGCGCCAATGACGCCAAGGTCAAGCTCAGCATCAGCGACGAGGACGTCAACAAGTTCGCCGACCTCTGGGCGGCCTATGCGACCATCGAGAGCCACTGCGCCGATTTCAACGGCGCCATCTTCCCGCAGATCGTGGCGCTGGCCGGCGACATCGCCGATTTCGGCCACAACGACGCGCCGACCTACTATCCGGCGATCACCGACGCCTACACCGCCATGAAGGACGGCTCGCTCAGCCACGCCGATGGGATCGCCGAGGTCCAGGCGATCCTCGCCCAGGTGCAGCAGGGCGCCCAGGATTGCGCCGCCAAGGTCGATGCGGTGGTCAAGCAGGTCAACGACTTCGTCAACACGACCACCCAGGACCAGGGCCTGATCACCCCCATCAAGGCCCGCTACGACAAGGAATACCTAGGCCAGGCGGGGAAGATCCAGATCTTCAACGACGAGATCACCGCCGACCAGGTCGCCATCGCCGCGTTCAACGCGGAGTACAAGCAGGACTGCCTGATCGCGGAGACCTCGGCTTCCTATTGCTGGATCGTTCCGGTGGGCACGATCGCGGCGGCGGTGGTGGCCGGCGTCTACGCCGAGCGGGCCACTGCGGCGCTGCGGCACATCCGCGAGTCGCAGGACGACCTGGAGAACGCCGAGACCGAGCTGCGGGCCGCGATCCTGCTCCAGCAGGACCTGAAGCTCGCGACGGGCGGCCTCGACGGCATCGCCAAAGCGCTCGACGCGGCGCTGCCGGTGCTCGACAAGGTCAAGGGTGTCTGGGACGCGCTCGGCGGCGACATCGACAAGATTCTCGACAAGGTCGACAAGCTGCCTGACCCGACCAAGATCATCCCGCTCATCGAAGAGCTCGACGTCAAGGCCGCCGGCAAGGCGTGGAGCGACCTGGCCGACGACGCCGACCAGTTCAGGGTCAACGCCTTCGTGGTGATGCAGACCGAGGCGGAAGTGAAGCAGACCGTCGCGAACAACCCGAACGCCTACGACCTGCCCAAGGCAGCCTGACCCGCAGTTCCAATCGAGAAGGAACGGCGCATGTCACCTTCAGACGTCAACGAAGTGGAGCAGGCGCCCGATGCGGCCCGGCGCGACGTGCTCGCGCCGGGCGGCCCGGCCGGCTCGTCGGTCGCGTTCAGCCTCTCGGCGGCGGAATGGGCGCAGCTGAGCCAGTTGGTCGCCGATGCCCGCGAGTTGTCCGGCAAGCTCCCGCCGGGCGCCGCGCCGGCCAGCACAGACCATCCGCGTCTCGTCGAACTGCGCTCGGCCTGGGACGCCTTCGCCCCCGCCGCGGCGGCTTGGCCGGACCAGGGCGCGCCCTGGCTGAAGACGGCCGCCAAGGCGATCGCCGACCTCGGCGAAGTGAGCGCTCCGGCCGCTTACAACCCCCTGATCGCCACCCTCAAAAGCATGGGCGAGCACCGGCTGACGACCGAGCAGATGGTCCCATACCTCATAGCGCTGGCCGAGATGTCGAGGGCGGCCATCGACTGCGTTCGCTGGGCTGGCATTGCGGCGGAACAGGTCGGCCATCTGGCGCAGGCGCTGTCGAGGCTGAACGACTGCTTCGATCGGACCGAGCGCAACCCGAGGGTGCGGGTGATGCTGCCCGAGTGCGGGGCGCTCTGCCTCTCCTACGGCGACGACGGCCTTGCCTGCGCGGGAGACGCGAGCCGGGACGATCCGCGGCATGCGTGGGAGCTGCGTCCAATGCTTTTCGGCCCCTACGTGTTCGTCGCCTCGGATGGCCGTCTGCTGGTGGTTGTTTGGCAGAAGATTCCGGGGATCGGCGTTATTCCCAGCCGGCCCACCCTCATCTCGGCAAGCGAGCCCGCCCCAACCGGCTTCACCACGAGGGTCGCGGGGTTCACGCTTCCGCCAGGCGGCCACGCCGGGTTCATCCAGAACACCCAGTCCACGGACTTCACGCTGGATTGTGCAGGGAACGACGGCTGGGAGGACGGGACGCGCGTGCTGACCTTTCGGGTCAACGACGGTCCCAACCAGCACTGGCGGCTCGAGACGCAGCCCTGGAACTTCGGCGAACTTGCCTTCTACGACCTGGTCGCGCCGATCGCCGAAAGCAGCGCCTCGCTGGTCATCGAGCGTCTCGAGGGCGAGTGGCGGAGCATCGTCAACGATTTTCGAAGGCTCGTCGGGAAGCTGACCGCCCCCGTCAACCCGCCCACACCCACCATGTTCGTCTTGGCGATGGAGACCCAGTTGGCTGCCTGCGCCTCGCTCGCCAGGGAGGCCAGGGCGGCGGCGGGATTGTAACCCTCCGGCGAGCGGGCGATGGGATGTGGCCGTCCGCTACTCCGCCGCGTCGGCGGTGTGCAGGCGCTGGTCGGCGCGGGTGATGTCGAGGGCGTAGAGCAGGCCGACCACGGCTCCCTTGATGATCGGCAGGGCCGTGAGCGTGATCACGCCCACCGCGGTCAGCGCCGAGGGGATCAGCACCCAGAGCGAGGCCTTCCAGATCCACGGCGCGAACAGGATCAGGAACGGCACGATCACCGCGTGGCCGACGATCAGCACGGTGAAGTAGGCCGGCCCGTCGTCGGCGGGGTAGCGGTCGAGGTCGTGGCCGCAGGTCTGGCAGACCGGCTCGACCTTCAGGTAGCGGTAGAACAACGGCCCCTTGCCGCAGCAGGGGCATTTGCCGCGCAGGCCGCGGCCCATCGAGCGCCAGGCGGAACGGGGGGCGGACCAGGGTTCCATGGCCGCCATATGCGCCCTCGATGCGGCCGGCGAAAGGCGCCGTGGCGCCTCGCCCCAGAGCATTTGCGGCAGGTGGGCAACACGGCGTGCGTTCCGTGGGTTGGGCCGGGGGCGAGCAGGGAGATTCAGCCGATGACTTACGAGCTGCACTATTGGCCGGGCATCCAGGGGCGCGGCGAGTTCGTGCGCCTGGGGCTGGAGGAGGCGGGCGCGGCCTACGTCGACGTGGCGCGGGGGCCGGCCGACGAGGGCGGCGGCGAGCGCGCCCTGGTGGAGCATATGCGCCGGATGCAGCCGCCGCCGTTCGCGCCGCCGATCCTGGTCGCGGACGGCCAGGTGATCTCGCAGACCGCCAACATCCTGGCCTTCCTGGGCGCCCGCCACGGCCTGGCGCCGGCGGACGAGGCCGGGCGGACCTGGGTGAACGGGCTGCAGCTCACCCTCGCCGACCTGGTCGCCGAGGCGCACGACGCCCACCATCCGATCTCCGCTGCCCTCTACTACGAGGACCAGAAGGAGGCCGCGAAGCAGCGCGCCGAGGCGTTCCGCCAGCAGCGGATCCCCAAGTACCTCGGCTATTTCGAGCGGATTCTGGCGGGCGGCGGCGGGGCGGCCGGGCTGGCCGGCGAGGCGGTCTGCTATGCGGACCTGTCGCTCTTCCAGGTGGTGCGCGGGCTTCAGTACGCCTTTCCCAAGGCGATGGCCGGGCTGGCGCCGAAGCTCGCGGCGGTGATCGCGCTGGCGGACCGCGTCGAGCGGCGGGCGAACGTCGCCGCCTACCTGGCGTCCGAGCGCCGCATCCCCTTCAACGAGGACGGCATCTTCCGCCACTATCCGGAGCTGGACGGCGCCTGAGCTGCGTCCTTCGAGACGCCCGCGTCGCGGGCTCCTCAGGATGACGAACAAAGGTGAGCCTCAACACACTGCGTCATGGTGAGGAGCGCCAGAGGCGCGTCTCGAACCACGCACGATGGCTCAGGCGGCCTTCAGGTCTTCCGGGCCGACCTCGCAGAGCTTCACCGGGCCGGACCAGACCTCGATGGCCGTGACGCCCTTCGAGGCCGCCACCCGGTCGCGGGCGAACTGCACCACCCGCGCGTCGTGGGCCATCTCGGCCGCCAGCTCGACCGGCGCGTCGCCGGCCCTCTCGTGCACCAGGAGTCGATAGGTTTTCATCGCTCGTCTCGCCAACGGCGCCCCGCCGCCTGACGCTCGAAATCAAGCCAGACCAATGCAGCCGATTTGAGGCCAAGCTCGGTCAGGACCGCCGCATTTGCTGCGGCGCATTCACCTGACAGCGCCTTGCGCCCGGCGCCGTCAGGTGATGTCGTCACACGAAAGAGGAGACGCCGCCATGCTGAAGCAAAAGCCGCTCGACTACGCCGCCGCGACGGCCGGCCAGCTGGCCAAGGCGCTGGCGGCCCGCCAGGTGAGCGCGCTGGAGCTGTGCGACGAGGCGGTGCGGACGATCGAGGCCAGGGACGGGCCGATCAACGCCGTGGTGGTGCGCGATTTCGACCGGGCTCGCGACGCCGCCAGGGCGGCCGACGCGGCGCTGGCCAGGGGCGAGGCCGCGCCGCTGCTGGGCGTGCCGATGACGGTCAAGGACAGCCACCACGTCGCCGGCCTGCCGACCACCTGGGGCCTGGCCCCGTTCGAGGGCTGGATCCCGAAGGCCGACTCGGTCGGCGTGGCGCGGCTGAAGCGCGCCGGCGCGGTGATCCTCGGCAAGACCAACGTGCCGCCCAGCCTCGGCGACTGGCAGGCGGCCAACCCGATCTACGGGCGCACCAACAACCCGCACGACCTGGCTCGCGGCCCCGGCGGCTCCTCCGGCGGCGGCGCGGCGGCGCTGGCGGCGGGCATGGTCCCGCTGGAGTTCGGCTCCGACATCGGCGGCTCGATCCGGGTGCCGGCGCACCTGTGCGGCGTCTTCGGCCACAAGCCCACCTTCGACCTGGTGCCGCAGGCCGGCCACGCGCCGCCGCCATCCGACGGGCCGGGCGCCGGGGTGCAGTTCGGCGTGGTCGGGCCGCTGGCGCGCACCGCGTCCGACCTGGAGCTGGCGATGGGCGTGCTGGCCGGCCCCGACGCCGACGAGGGCCGCGGCTACCAGCTGGACCTGCCGCCGCCGCGTGGGCTCGCGCTCGGCGACTACCGGGTGCTGGTGCTGACCTCGCTGCCGATGGCCGGCATCGACGACGAGGTGCTGGCCCCGCTGGAGGCGCTGGCCGGCCGGCTGGAGGCGGCGGGCGCGGAGGTGTCGCGCGCCAGCGACCTGCTGCCGGACCTGGAGGCCGCGCACCGCGTCTACCTGGGCATGCTGGGCGCGATCACCGGCCGCGGCCGCCCGGGCGCCACGCCGGCGATCGACACCTTCGCCTACCTGAGCGGGCTCGACGCCATCGCCGCGGCGCGCGTCGAATGGGCGGAGCTGTTCGAGGCGTTCGACGTGGTGCTGGCGCCGCCGTTCGGCGTCGCCGCCTTCCCGCACACCGACGAGGCCGACTGGAGCAAGCGCACCCAGATCATCAACGGCAGGCCGACGCCCTACGGCGCCCAGATCGCCTGGCCTGGCATCGCCACCTTCCCCGGCCTGCCCGCCACCTGCGCCCCGATCGGCAAGACCAGGGCCGGCCTGCCGGTCGGCGTCCAGATCATCGGCCCCCGCTACGAGGACCGCACCACCCTGGCGTTCGCCGGCCTGATCGAGCGGGAGCTGGGCGCCTAGGCCTGGCGGGTTCGAACGACCCTCCGTGGCTTTGAGGCCGGTGTGGCACGCAGACCTTACCGGCGGCCCGCGCTTCCCACTGCCGAGCTTCGCAACAGCGCGGCGGCGGCTGAGCTTCCACCAAAATGACGCCAAGTTCACTTGAGAGGTCCACCTCCCGGCGCCACCTACGCGAGGCTGCCGGGTCGAGCAGCGATCCGAATACGGCCGCGGGGCCGCGAACAACCTGGAGCCGAGTTGACCCTTGCACAGCCGTCAATTCCGATTAAAAACGTCGAGGCGAGCTTCGCGGGGGGTATGCGGCAGCTTGTTTTCGGTGAGCTGTGGAGGGGTGCTGCGTGCTGGCTGAACGGGAACGCGCTTCCAGCGCCGCTAGAGTGCCGACCATGACCAGCGGTCACTTCATGCTTCGTCCCTTTCGCATTCTCCAGTACTTCCGCTTGTACTACCGGATAGCCTACGCCGCCGTGCTCCACGAAATTGAGGCAGCGACTTCAGACCAAAAGGTCACGGAAATCGCAGGGTTAATCGCTCGGAAAAAGTGGGAACGCCCTCTCGTGGAACGAGTTTTGCTTCTGTCGGGCCCTGTGGAGGGTTCAGCAGTGGCAATGCCCCCAACCGTTGATGCCCCGGAGACCGCGGTAATTGGCGGTCGGGACACCTACCGGGACCTTCGTATAGCAGGTTGGTCGATAGTCCCAGGGGGGGCGGTGACGTTCGTTAGCGCCCTAGTCAATCCTGGATTCGTGGCTCACGGGTGGCCCCTTTTCGCCATTCTCTCGCTCGGGCTCTTTGCAGGCTCAATCGCAACCTTCGGTCCGCGCGCAAGGACATAACGCGTGGGCGGGAGCGTCAAGTCTGGCAGTGCATCGCTTGGCGTGGTTGTCTATCAACTGCCTATATTACATCGTCTTCTCATTTTGGTGGCGCTGTTCATCGCCTTTGCCGTGGCTTTTTTTTATGGCGTTGAAATTAGCCCGCTCTACACGTTCTGGGGGGTGCTGGCGTCTGGCTTTCTTTGGTGGCTCGCGTCCGCCATTCCAGCTTGGCGTCCGTCCGCGACCCTTGCCCCAGCGACGTTTAACAGCGCCGCTGCCTCCGCAGCTGTTTTCGCTGGAATGGCGGCCCTTCCGAGTGATCAGTTAGCGGTCGTGCTTAGGTTGGCGACGTGGCTACACCACAGGTAGATACTACCCGGTCCTTCCTAAATGCGCTGTTCGCGCTCGGCTTAACCTCGCTGTTGTCGCCCTGTCCTTCTACTGCCCTATCGAGCAACGCTTGCCCGATGCACAGGGGAAGCACCTTAACCCAGCGGTCGGGTTGGTTCAGCCCGCGAACATGTGCTCGAAGTTGCGGCGGTAGAAGCGGTCCTTCACGTCGTCGTCGAAGCCGGCGAGACTGGTCTCGAAGCGCTCGATCGGGTTTCGCGTGCCTTCGGGGTGCGGGTAGTCGGAGGAGAACAGGAAGAGGTCCGGGCCGCCTTCGCGGATGATCGTTCCGGCGTCCTCGGTGGCGTAGGGGGTGAAGCGCACGCCGCGGCGCACCAGCTCCGACGGCGGCGCCGAGAGCGAGGCGACCACCGGGTCGGTCTTGCGCCAGCCCTTCCAGGCCTGGTCGAGGCGGCGCAGGAAGTCCGGGACCCAGCCGGCGCCGAGTTCGATCACCCCGCCGCGCAGGGCCGGGAAGCGGTCGAAGACGCCGTCCAGCGCCAGCGCCGCCAGGAAGTTCTGCGGCGCGAACGAGAGGGCGAAATAGTCCTTGGCGCGCAGGTTCTCGCCGCCGCCCAGCCAGTCCTTCGGCCGCGGATGGCCGTTCTTGTGGTAGGCGCCGGGCAGGCTCGGCGCGGCCGAGCCGACGTGCAGCATGAAGGGCACGCCCGCCTCGGCGAGCCGCGCCCACACCGGGTCGAGGTCCGGGTGGCCGGGCGAGACCTCGCCGGCCGGCGCGGCCGGAACCCAGATCGCCCCGACGCCGGCGACGATGGCCGCGTCGATCTCGGCGACCGCTCGCTCGGGGTTGTCGAGGGGCACGAAGCCGACGCCGATCAGGCGCTGGTCGGCGCGGCAGAAGTCGGCCATCGCCCGGTTCAGCGCCCGCGCGCCGCCATACTTCACCTCTGGATCGGGCGAGGGCATGAACTGCGAGGCTGCGAAGGTGGTGAACACCAGCTGCCGCGAGAAGCCGAGGTCGTCGAGCGCCTTGGTGCGCTCGCCCGGATCGATGGCCCCGTAGGCCGCCCAGCCCTTCGGCCCGGCGACCACGTTGGCGGCGATCTCGGCGGTGGCGGCCGGGTCCTGCTGGCGGGCCAGCGCCCTGGCGATGGCCTTCTCGGCGCCGGAACCGCCGGCCTCCAGCCGCATGCTGATGAGCTTGCCTCGCACCCCCGGATCGGCATGGCTGGAGAGCCAGTCGAGGCTCTCCATGATGTGGCTGTCGGCGTCGTTGATCAGCCGACCGGCGGCGTAAGGCATCGCGGCGTCTCCCTGGCTTCCCCGGCGACAACCGTACCGTGGCTTCGAAGCGGGTCAAGGGTCGTGCGTCCTTCGAGACGCCCGCTGACGCGGGCTCCTCAGGATGACGAGAATGGTGGGCGCCACAAAAGTTCGTCATGGTGAGGAGCGTCCCGGACTTGGTCCGGGGCGCGTCTCGAACCACGCACGGAGCCCCCATGAGCACCCGCCGCATCGCCGTGATCGGACTTGGCCAGCGCATCGCCCATGTGCTGGCGGCGATGAAGGAGATGGGGTGGGACCTGCGGGTCGACGGCTACGTCGATCCGGCCCCGGTCGGCGCGCCGATCCTGGCGGCGGCGGGCATCCTGCCCGGCCGGGCGTTCGAGACGCCGCAGGCGCTGCTGGCCGCCGGGCCTTACGACCTGGTGATGATCGGCAGCCCCAACCACCTGCACCTGGCGCACCTGGAGGCGGCGTTCGCCGCCGGCTGGCCGATCTTCTGCGAGAAGCCGATCGTGCGCACCGAGGCGGAATCGGTGGCGCTGGCCCGGCGGCTGGCCGGCGCGCGCCTGCCGCCGCTCTACATCGGCCTGGTCATGCGCTCGATGCCGATCGTCAAGGAGGTGATCGCCCGCATCGACGCCGGCGAGCTCGGCCCGCTGATCTCGATGGACGCCACCGAGCATCTGCCGCCCGAGCACGGCGCCTACCTCGCCCGCAACTGGCGCCGCCGGGCCGAGTGGGGCGGATCGTTCATGCTCGACAAGGTCTGCCACGACTTCGACATCTTCGGCCGCGTCGCCGCGAGCCGGCCGGCGCGGGTGGCGAGCTTCGGCGCCCGGCGCATCTTCACCGCCGAGCGCGGCGAGGCGGCGCCCAGGGCCTACGATGACGGCACGGCTGCCTACGCCCTGCGCGACGCCGGCTGGCGCGGCGCCAACGACGCCTTCCAGTCCGACATGGACCTCGCCGACCACCAGACCGCGATCGTCGAGTACGAGAGCGGCTTTTCGCTCTCGTTCCACTCCAACAGCCACGTCGCCCTCTCCGAGCGGCGCTGGTACGTGGCCGGCGCCGAGGGCACGCTGATCGCCGACCTGGTGCGCAACCGGCTGATGGTCCGCCGCGCCCTTCACCGCGGCAAGCCCGAGCGGATCGACTACGGCGGCCTCACCGCCGACGCCCACAACGGCGCCGACCAGGCGATGGCGGTCGACCTCGCGGCCGCCCTCGACGGCGAGCGCGTCTTTCCGGTGACGCCCTGGGAGAGCCTGGAGGCGGGCCTGACGGTAATGGCCATCGACCGCGCCATGCAGACCCGCCAGGTGGTCGACTGCGCGCCGATGTGGGCCGAGTACGACGCGGCGCGCGGCGCTCGCCACGGCATAGCCTGAACGGACGATGCGGCGCGCCGTCCGCCGGCGCACGAATGGCCGCATGATCCGCATCCCGACCCTCGCCGCGGCCCTGGCCGTGCTCGCCTTCGCCTCGCTCGCGCGGTCCGACACGCCGGCCCGAGCCCCGGTGGTCGTGCCGTCGGATCGGCCGCCCGACCCCGACCGGCCCGTCATCGATCCGGGCATGAACCCCTCGCCGACCACCATATTGCGCAACGAGTACGCCGCGCTGCTCGACCCGCCGGGCCGGAAGATGCCGGCGGACGCCGCCCAGCTCGATGCGATGCTGGCGGCCGGCCAGTACGCGGCCCTCTACGCACGGCTCACCGGCCCGCGGACGCCCGACGAGATCCTGCTGGACATCAACTGGGAGCAGGCGGGCATCTTCAACGGCGCCAGCGTGCTGGTCACCTTCGCCGCGGTCGACGACGAGCTGCGCTACGTGCCGTTCGCGCCGCCGGACAAGCAGGCCCCGGCCCAGCAGACGGCCATGGTCTTCGGCCTCTATGCGCTGGCGCAGTTGAAGGTCGGCGCCTCGGTATGCGGCTCGCCGTTCGTCAGCGAGCGTCGGCTGCAGGAGCTCGACCAGCAGTTCGCGGCCATGTGGAAGGCCGGCCGGGCGCTGCCGGCGGCCCAGCGCGCCCAGCTGGCGCAGTTCGCCTTGAACACCGAGGCGGTGACGCGCCCGGTGCGCCAGCACGACGTGGTGATCTGCAGCTGGGGCCCGACGAAGGACGCCGAGCCGCCGGCGTCCGCCGGGATCGGCTCGGACCTGCCCGCGGACGGCGCGAGCTACCCGTTCGGCGCCAGCGACTCGATGGGCAATCCCGAGCGGGACCCCTACACGCACTTGGCCGCCGAAGTGCTCGGCCAGATCTCGCCGCCGACCGGCGCGCCGCAATAGACGCACGGCGCCCCCCGCGGCTGGACCGCCGCCGTCCGGCCCGCCTAGGGTGGGTGGCATGGGCCAGGCGCCGCCGCCGCTGCGCGAATCTCTCGTCCGCCACCCGGACTTCCGGGCCGGCGCGGTGGACGGGCTGGCCGCCGAGGCCGCGCGGCGAGGGCCGACGGGGCTGGTTCTGCGCTATGAGCTGGCCGGCCGCCTCGGCGACCTCGCCATCCCGGCCGCCGCGCCGCCCGAGCGCACCGACGAGCTCTGGAGGCACAGCTGTTTCGAGGCCTTCGTCGCCGCGGGCGATCCGGCCGGTGGCTACGTCGAGCTGAACTTCAGCCCCTCCTCGCAGTGGGCCGCCTACGGCTTCAGCAGCTATCGCGAGGGCATGGCGGCGGCGGCCATCGCGGCCCCGTCGATCGAGGCGCGCTTCGAGGGCGGCCGGCGGCTGCGGCTCGATGTCTCCCTCGACCTGGCCGGCCTGCTGCCCGCCGACACCGCCTGGCGCGTGGCGCTCACCGCGGTGGTCGAAGCGGCGGACGGGCGCAAGTCCTACTGGGCGCTGGCGCATCCGCCGGGCCGGCCGGACTTCCACCATGCGGCGGGGTTCGCGGCGGTGCTGGGGCCGTAGGCTGTCCCCGATCAGCCAAGCGAACGATGGCGCTTTCTCGATCCCATTCCCCCAACGACTGTCACCGCCGGGCTTTGTCCCGGCGGCCCATGAACACGGCGCCGGGAGCGGCCGTGCGGCCGCACGGCCACGGTTCGCACGGCGTTCATGGGTGGCCGGCACAAAGGCCGGCCATGACCGAAGATGGGGGGAATGTAAGTATCTGAGGTTGAGCAAGAGAACCCGCATAAGCCGAGACCCTCGCCACGCCCCTCCAGAGGCCCGCCAGTAGCCTTGGTGTCGATACTAGTAGTACCCTAGCGCCCACTCCCAGCAACGCCCCTCAGCGGCCTTCCCAGCGCCTTCCAGGGCCATCCCAGTCCTGACCCGCGATCTGGCGGCTTTTGGGGACGGGGAGGGGAGGCTAAACACGCGCCATGCAGTTCGGCGTCGATCGACTCCTCGCGGACCCGGCCCAGCGCGCGCCGCTCGAAGGCCGCCGCGTGGCGCTCGTCGCCCATCCGGCCTCGGTGACGGCGGATCTCACCCACTCGCTCGACGCGCTGGCGGCCTGCCCGCAGATCACCCTCACCGCCGCCTTCGGCCCGCAGCATGGCCTCAGGGGCGACAAGCAGGACAACATGGTCGAGAGCCCGGATTTCCGCGATCCGGTTCACGGCGTGCCGGTGTTCTCCCTCTACGGCGAGGTGCGGCGGCCGACGCCCGCGATGATGGCGACGTTCGACACCGTGCTGATCGACCTGCAGGACCTCGGCTGCCGCATCTACACCTTCATCACCACGCTGCGGTACATGCTGGAGGCGGCCGCCGAGCATGGCAAGGCGGTGTGGGTGCTGGACCGGCCGAACCCGATCGGGCGGCCGATCGAAGGGTTGCGCCTCAGGCCCGGCTGGGAGAGCTTCGTCGGCGCCGGGCCGCTGCCGATGCGCCACGGGCTGACGCTGGGCGAACTCGGCCGCTGGTTCGTCGCCACCCTGGGCCTCGACGTCGACTACCGCGTGGTCGAGATGGCCGGCTGGGCGCCGGAGGCCGCGCCCGGCTGCGGCTGGCCGCTGGGCCAGCGGGCCTGGATCAACCCCAGCCCCAACGCGCCCAACCTGTGGATGGCCAGGGCTTATCCCGGCACGGTGATGCTGGAGGGCGCGACGCTGTCCGAAGGGCGCGGCACCACCCGGCCGCTGGAGCTGTTCGGCGCGCCGGACATCGAGACCCGCGCGGTTATCGCGGAGATGCAGGCCCTGGCGCCGCAGTGGCTGGGCGGCTGCGCGCTGCGCGACTGCTGGTTCGAGCCCACCTTCCACAAGCACGTCGGCAAGCTCTGCAACGGCGTGCAACTGGTGACCGAGGGGCCCGCCTACGACCACGCCGCCTTCCGGCCCTGGCGGCTGCAGGCGCTGGCCTTCAAGGCGGTCCGCCGGCTCCATCCCGCCTACGACCTCTGGCGCGACTTCCCCTACGAGTACGAGGTCGGCAAGCTGCCCATCGACGTGATCAACGGCTCGCCGCTGTTGCGCGAATGGGTCGACGACCCCGCCGCCACGCCCGCCGACCTCGACGCCCTGACCACGCCCGACGAGGCAAGCTGGGCCGAGGAGCGGCGCGAGTACCTGCTCTACTGACCCGGCTTCGAGAAGGCCGCAGGCCTTTAGTCTCAACGCGGAGTCCGCGGAGAAGGCGCAGAGCGCGCAGAGACAGCGTGCCCCCTCTGCGACCTCAGCGCCTTCTCTGCGCACTCCGCGTTGAGACTGGGCGCCTGCGGCGCTTCGGCGCCCGCCAGTCTTCGCCCAGCAACCGATGTCGCCCTTCGTCGGGAACCCCCGGGCGGTTTGGGGTATCTTTCCTGGCGGAGGGGTGATTCCCGCGGCAGGGGGGGTGGCGATGCGGTGGTTCCAGGCGCTTCTGCCGCGTGAGGAGAGCTTCTTCGACCACTTCGAGGCGCACGCCGCGGTGCTGGTGAAGGGCGCGGAGGCGATGCGCGACCTGCTGAACGGCGGCGCCGGCGTCAAGGCCGCCTGCGAGGCGATCTTCGCCCACGAGGCGGCCGCCGACGAGATCACCCGCACGGTGTTCCTGGCCATCCGCCGCACCTTCATCACCCCGTTCGACCGCAGCGACATCCGCGAGCTGACCACCGCGCTCGACGACGCCATCGACCAGATGCAGAAGACCGCCAAGTCGATCAGCCTGTTCGAGGTGACCGAGTTCCAGCCGCAGATGCGCGAGCTGGGCGACCTGGCGATCCAGGCCGCCTACCTGACGCTGGAGGCCACCGAGCTGCTGCGCGACATGCGCCGCAACGCCGCCCGCCTCAACGCCATCGCCGAGGCGGTGACCCGCATCGAGGACCGGTCCGACAGGGTCTACGACGACGGGCTGAAGGCGCTGTTCCTGAAGAGCCAGGACAAGCCGATGGCCTACATCGTCGGCGCCGACATCCTCGACCACCTGGAAAAGGTGATCGACCGCTTCGAGGACGTCTCCAACGGCATCAGCGGCATCCTGCTGGAGCATCTGTAGTGGGGGCTGCCGCCATGGCTCCTCCACCGCGCAGCGGGGAAGGGGGACCGCGCGAAGCGCGGTGGAGGGGGCGCTCGCGCCATCCGGGTGGCCTGCGAGCTGGCCGAAAGACCGCTTGCCCCCTCCGTCGCGCTCCGCGCGCCACCTCCCCCGTACTCTTCGGTACGGGTGAGGAGCGATGACCGCCGAGCTGACCCTCTGGGGCCTGGTCGGGGTCGCGCTGGCGTTCGACTTCCTCAACGGGCTGCACGACGCGGCCAACTCCATCGCCACCATCGTCTCCACCCGGGTGCTGCGGCCGCGCTACGCCGTGCTCTGGGCGGCGTTCTTCAACTTCGTCGCCTTCCTGGTGTTCGGCCTGCACGTGGCCAGGACCATCGGCGCCGGCATCGTCGACGTGGCGCTGATCAGCGACCGGCTGGTGTTCGCCGCGCTGGCCGGCGCCATCGCCTGGAACATCATCACCTGGGTGGCGGGCATCCCCTCCTCGTCGTCGCACGCCCTGGTGGGCGGGCTGGTGGGGGCGGGGATCGCCAAGGGCGGCCTGAAGGCGATCGTGTTCGACGGCGTCGCCAAGACCGCGGCCGGCATCGTCGCCTCGCCGGTGATGGGCTTCATGCTGGCGCTGGTGCTGGTGTTCGCCGTCTCCTGGATCTTCGTGCGCAGCCGGCCGGCCTCGGTGGACCGGCTGTTCCGGCGCCTGCAGTTCGTCTCCGCCTCGCTCTACTCGCTCGGCCACGGCGGCAACGACGCGCAGAAGACCATGGGCATCATCGCCGTGCTGCTGGTCGCCCACTCCGGCGGCCGCGGGACCTTCGACGTGCCGCTGTGGGTTGTGCTGAGCTGCCAGGCGGCGATGGCGCTGGGCACCCTGGCGGGCGGTTGGCGCATCGTGCACACCCTCGGCTCCAGGGTCACCCGGCTTTCCCCCGTGCAGGGCTTCTGCGCCGAGACGGGCGGGGCCATCACCCTCTTCGCCGCCACCTACATAGGCGTGCCGGTCTCCACCACCCACACCATCACCGGCGCCGTGGTGGGCGTCGGCGCGGCCCGGCGCACCTCGGCGGTGCGCTGGGGCCTGGCGCGCAGCATCGTCGTCGCCTGGGTGGTCACCATGCCGATGGCCGGGCTGATGGCGGCGCTCGCTTACGGCCTGGCCGGACCGGTGTTCCGATGAAGCCGGTCAAGGCCGCCATCGGCATCCAGTATGCGGCGCTGCCCTACCGCATCCAGGCGCGGCAGGTGCAGATCCTGCTGATCACCTCGCGCGGCACCCAGCGCTGGGTGATCCCCAAGGGCTGGCCGATGCGCGGGCTGAAGCCGCAGGACGCCGCCGCCATCGAGGCCTCCGAGGAGGCCGGCCTGGTGGGCGAGATTGAGCCGCAGCCGCTCGGCTCCTACCACTACCTGAAGCGGCTGAAGACCGGCGAGGACGCGGCCGTGCAGGTGATCGTGTTCGCCTTCCGGGTCTCTTTCCAGGCCGAGGCGTGGAAGGAGCAGGGCCAGCGCGAGCTGCGCTGGGTCGGCTACCGCCGCGCCGCCCAGCTGGTCGCCGAGCCCGCCCTCAGCCGCCTGATCCGCGACTTCGGCGCCGCCCGCACCCCCACCCTGCTGGCGCGGGGGCTGCGGAGCTACAGAAACTGGCGCTTGGCCCGGGCCTGAGCCGGCGCGTTCCCCGGTCTCCTTCCTGGGCCACGGAAAACACGGAGGACACGGACGTTTCGCAGGAGCCGCGGCCGCCCTCCAGTGTCATCCCGCAGAGCCCGCCGTCCGGCGGGACTCATCCGGGACCTACTTCCAACCGCGGCGCCGAGGAGATCCCGGATGACTCCGCTGCGCGGGTCTCCGGGATGACATTGTGGGGATGGACGCGGAGAGCCGCCGCGGCCCGACCGCGCCGTGCCTGACCGCGCCGTTGCCTGTCCCCCACATCATCCATATCTTGCGACTAACTCGAATAACGCGAGGGCCCCCATGCGCGTCAGCACCGCCGACTTCATCAAGAATTACGGCGCCCTCGCCGACCAGGCGCTCAGCGAGCCGGTCACCATCACCAAGAACGGCCGCGACCGCCTCGTGGTGATGTCCGCCGCCGAGTATGCGCGTCTGAAGCGGCGCGACCGCCGCGTGGTCCGTGCGGAGGACCTCACCGACGAGGAACTGGCGCTGATCGAAAAGGCGGAGGTCCCCGCCGAGTATGCCTATCTCGACGCAGAACTGGATGAGCCGGCCAAGTGAGCTGGCCGAAGCCCGAACCCGGTCTTGTGGTTCGCTATAGCTATCTTTGCAGCCGCGAGGCCGCTCTGGGACGCGAGGAGGGCTCGAAAGACCGCCCGTGCGCCATCATTCTCGCCGCAAGGCAGGGCGAGGGGGATTTCGTCTACGTCCTGCCGGTTACGCATTCGCCGCCGCAGAGCCCAGGCGACGCGATCGAGATTCCACCGGCGACCAAGGCGCGCCTCGGGCTCGACACCGAGCGGTCGTGGGTGGTGCTCACTGAAACGAACGCCTTCGTCTGGCCGGGCCCTGATCTGCGGTTCCTGCCGGGCGGTGGCCCGGAGACACTCGCCTACGGCATGCTGCCGCCAGCCTTCTTCCGCGAGGTCCGTGACCGGTTCGTGGCCGGCGTGAGAGCCCGGCGCAGCCGGGTGACGCGGCGGACCGAGTAGCGCCGCTCACCCCCGCCGGCAGCGGGCTCGCCGCCAGGGCGGCTTGCAGCTCGGCCAGCACGCGGGCGACGGCTGGGTGGGCGGCAGCGCGGGGGGCATAGGCGGCGAGCCGCGCGTAGAGGGTCGTGGCCTGGGGATAGCCCGCGCCGCGCCCCCGCGTCGCGCCAGGAAAGCTGGCGTGCGCCCCACCTCTCCTCACCCGCCGCGCAGACGGCGGGGGAGGGGGACCGCCGAAGGTGGTGGAGGGGGCGCGGCCGCCGCAGCGCCAGCGGGCATCGCCCCACCGCCTTGCCGCCCGCCGGCGAACAGGCTCACATGCCGCCCCACAACCTGGGGGAACGACCATGCGCGTCTACGACATAGCCCTGATGCTGGTCAGGGCGCTGGTGGCGATGGACCTGATCCGCGCCGGGCTCGACATCGTCTACACCGGCCTGCGCTTCGCCTTCCTGGCCCCGAGCGCCCAGGGCAGCGAATGGCTCACCAAGGTCGAACTGAGCAGCTGGCTGGGCCCGGTCTACGGCCTGGTCGCCGCCCTGGTGCTCTACGCCGCCGCGAGGCCCATCGCCCGCTTCGCCTCCAAACTGGCCGCCTCCACCGACACGGCGGCGCATTTCTGAGCCTGGACGCCGGCGAGGATCAGCCATCCTTCGCTTCACCCGCGCTTTCCAATTCGTCGCCTGGCGAGGGCGGGTTTCCGCGCCCGGAGCGCTTCACCAGCTCGATCGCCTCGGCGACATTGGCGCGGGCCGCGCGCTCGGCGAAATAGGCCTCGGTCCGCAGCGCCGAGAGCTTCTCGGCCACCGCCACGTTGATCAGCTGGTTCAGCGCCACGCCTTCTGCCTCGGCGAGCTTGCGCGCCTCATCGAGCAGCGCCGGCTGCAGACGCAGCGCGAAATTGCTCCGCTTCATCTTTCCGTCTCCAACTCCGCCAACGCTCGCCTCGGCGTCCGCACGTCGATGCCGAACCGCTCGGAGGTGTTCGCAAAGTCGCGCAGGTTCATCGTCACGATCGCGTCGGCGCCCCCGTTTATGGCGGTTTCAAGCACCATGTCGTCGTCGGCATCGCGCAGGAATGGACGCCAGTGGAATGCAAGGCGAACGGGATCAGCCACGGCCGTCACGGCGTCCAGGATAGCGGACATCTCCGCCAGGGTGCGGCCGGCCGCCTGAAGATGTTCCGCTCGGGTCAACACCGCCTCGTACTCGATCAACAAGGGCGTCGAGACCAGCATCTCGAACCGCCGCTCCAGCGCCAGCACCAACAGCCGGTTCGATGCGCCGCGATTGCTGCGGATTGCCGACACCATCGTCGCCGTGTCCAACACAAGTCGCACTGAGGCAGTAGATATTGTATGCGATATCATCGTCAAGGAGCGATGAACGGGCGAGCGAACGGATGCGGACCGTCGAGGCGATGCAGGCTGTCGACCCGTCGCGCCTGCGCCTAGTCTGGTCCGGCGGACCGATCGCAGACTTCGACTTGGCTGGCTGGATGAAAACGCCGGCCTTCGCGCCGCTGCGCGATCCGGCCGAGTTCGCCTAGGTTCAGGTCGGCGACTGGGGTCACAGCGTCGAGTGGCCGAGCGGCGTCGCAGCCGGCGCCGACGCCCTCTGGCTGGAAACGCTCTCCGCCACCGGCCACGCCGACGCCCGCGCCTTCCTCGAATGGCGCCTGAACCACGCCCTCTCCCTCACCCGCGCCGCCGAAGCCCTCGGCCTCTCACGCCGGATGGTCGCCTACTACTCGAACGGCGAGAAACCGGTGCCGAAAACGGTGTTGCTGGCGTGCAAGGGGGGAGGGGCAGGCGAACACTTCCACGGTCGCTTGACGAGGTCTCCGTGAAGCGCGAAGCCGCGGGGTGACTCCCGCGCACGGTGATTCACCGGGGCAGAGCGCCTACAGACAGGAATTCCTCGTCAGACGGCCTATGTCGCACGCTGGCGTTCTAGGAACCTATCGACGTATTTCAGTGTCTCTTCCGTAAAAGCGCGCTCTTTGAAGTCGTAATAGCTCATATTCAGCTCCGTGCTGAGCCGCTCTGAGTCAATGAAATAGAAAGAGCCTCTTAGCTGAAGTATACCGGCTTCTACTAGCGAATGAAGAAGATTTTTCCCCATCTCACCACGACTGACGCGATCGCTCTCTATTTTTCCCCTGTACCGCGCGAGCGCGCCTTTCTTATGGGATCTAAAGGCGGTCAATATCTTTCGCAGGATATCGAACGTTCGGAGTTCTTCATAGCTATATTTCGGATTTGGAATAAACGGCTTATAGTATTTCTGCCAGGGATAGACACCGGCGGTTGGCCAGTCTACGTTTAGCGTCCCAAAGACTTGCGGCGGGCGTTGCGGCTGACCCTCAGCGCGCCCAGCTCTTATCCAGGTGCCAGTAACCGTCTCACCGGCCTCTTTCTCGGCTTTCTCGTTTCTGACCGTGATCGACGAAACCGCGAACTCAACAACCTGGCACTCTATGCTCACGTCCCCTATAAACTCAAACTCCTCGGTCGGACTCGTTAGCCGCACCGCGATTTCCCCCTCTATGGAGGAGTTAGAAAGGGCGCGTGAGAAACTGACCACCGCGCCATCCTCCAACGAGGTTCGAAATTTAAGCGTCCGCGGCTCCGATGGAGCGTCACTTGCCTGATTTACGAATTCTATCTCGGTCTCTATGAACGACTCGTGCTGCCTCAATACAGAGTTGTACTCACTCACAGACTCGAGTGTAAGAAATACCTTGTAGTCAATCGCTTCACCTCCGAGTGCGGATGCATACAGCAGTTCTATATAATGCACAGGAGTTAAACCTGCACCACGCATCGCGTCATAGAATTCCAAAACAAGGTGTGTTGGCGTTGGAACTTGCGTGAGGCAGACAGCTGCGATCGAAGCTGCCTGCGACGCGTCTGCGGCGACGAGTGTTCGCGCGATTACATATTCCAAGAAGATCGGGTTAGAGACGTCCGAGCCTTCTTCGGTTATGAACGGATGATCAGGTAAGAATCGCTCAACCGCCTCTTCATAGTCCGCCCTCAGGGCGTTTGAGACAGGCGGCAGAACGTCGAACGCGTGACCGGTAAGCCTTGAAAACACCCGTGCTACCTGTTCGCCCGGTGAATAGACGTTCATAGAACCGGCTTCCTCGAGATGCCGCTTCAGAGTGCCATCTAGGTTGTCGAGTAGCTTCTGCTGGTCTCGGATGAGAATGTCTTCTATCAACACTTTGACGATTTCGATGGGTCGTATGTTAATGGACCCGTCGCGGAGCTGCCACTTAGAAGCTAGCGCTTGGAAGTTGTTTTCACCGCTGATGGATCTGGCGATCGCCATAAGGACAGGAGCATACCCAATGAAACTTTCTGATTCGCTTCCAGGGATGACCGCTTCGATCGCGGTTATAATAGCGTCTCTGGCGCTGATATACGCAGAATGGTAGTTTCGAAGTCTTTCTGGATGTTCTTCCAGGTAACGAGAGACGTAATTGTCCAAGAAGCTCACTGAGCGAGTTTTGTCAAAATACAAGACCTCGAAAACATCCACACCACAAGAATATTCGGCAAAATGAAGCCAGGCGTCTTCTATTATACGCCGGCGTCCAAGGATTATGATGCTGGCTCGCGTGGAATTCTTGGCTGTGTCAGCTACGCTCTTTAGGAAGTCGGCAAATGTAGCATCGGTCACGCGGATGCGGGCTTCATCGAGCGCGTCGATTATTAGGGATGCGTTCCCGGCTTCAAGGTTCTCAAGAAACGTCGCAGCGCCGGCCCGTCCGAACGTCTCGCGCAACTGACCGTCGAGAACCGCGCCGCCGATGCTAGGCGCGATTGAGAGGTTCCAAAGCGGGGCGTGTAGGTCTGCGGCGATCTCGCGGGCCAGCGTGCTCTTTCCGACAGCGGCCGGCGCAGAGACGAGGATGATGCGCGGCGTCTCGGTGGAGAGATCGTCGCGCCGCTTGAGAGGCGGCGCGACGAATTCCTTCATGTGCGATGTGAATACACCAAAGTATGGCGCTAGAGGTTGGCCCAATGGGCGAGGGTTCGTTGGTAGCTGGCCGACAAATTCGGAAACTTCCATGTCGTGACAATCCAAGTAGGCGCCGCGCCAGCACAACCGTCGCTTGAGCATCGTATCCGGTAGGAGAGCGAATGCAATTGCAACGCCGGCACGCGGTCAGTCGGCGTCCATCTTCAGCGCCGCGATGAAGGCCTCCTGCGGGATGTCCACCTTGCCGAACTGGCGCATGCGCTTCTTCCCCTCCTTCTGCTTGTCCAGCAGCTTGCGCTTCCTCGTCGCGTCGCCGCCGTAGCACTTCGCGGTCACGTCCTTGCGCAAAGCCCGCACCGTCTCCCGCGCGATGATCTTGCCACCGATGGCCGCCTGGATCGGAATCTGGAACAGATGCGGTGGGATCAGCTCCTTCATCTTCTCCACCATGCCGCGGCCGCGGGCCTCGGCTCTGGTGCGGTGGACCAGCATGGAGAGGGCGTCGACCGGCTCGGCGTTGACCAGCACCTGCATCTTCACCAGGTCGCCCTCGCGGTAGTCGCCGATCTGGTAGTCGAAGCTGGCGTAGCCCTTGGAGACGCTCTTCAGCCGGTCGTAGAAGTCGAACACCACCTCGTTCAGCGGCAGGTCGTAGACCACCATGGCCCGTGAGCCGACGTAGCTGAGCTCCTTCTGCTCGCCGCGGCGGTCCTGGCAGAGCTTGATCACCGCGCCCAGGTATTCGTCGGGGGTGAAGATGGTGGCGCGGATCCAGGGCTCGGCGATGCTCTCGATCTTCACCGGGTCGGGCATGTCGGCCGGGTTGTGCAGCTCCACCTCGCTCCCGTCGGTCAGGCCGATGCGGTAGATCACGCTGGGGGCGGTGGCGATCAGGTCGAGGTTGAACTCGCGGCTGAGCCGCTCCTGGATGATCTCCAGGTGCAGCAACCCTAAGAACCCGCAGCGGAAGCCGAAGCCGAGCGCGGCGCTGGTCTCCATCTCGTAGGTGAAGCTGGCGTCGTTGAGGCGCAGGCGGCCGACGGCGGCGCGCAGGTTCTCGAAGTCGGCCGCGTCGACCGGGAACAGGCCGCAGAACACCACCGGCTGCACCGGCTTGAAGCCGGGCAGGGCGGCCGCCGTCACGCGCCGCTCCTCGGTGATGGTGTCGCCGATGGCCGCGTCGGCCACCTCCTTGATCTGCGCGGTGATGTAGCCGATCTCGCCGGGGCCGAGCGTCGCCTGCTCGACCTGCTTGGGGCGGAAGACGCCCAGGCGGTCGACCTTGTAGGTCGCGCCGGCCTGCATCATCCGCACCTGCTGGCCCACCTTCAGCTGGCCCTCGAACACCCGCACCAGCACCACCACGCCCAGGTAGGCGTCGTACCAGGCGTCGACCAGCAGCGCCTTCAGCGGCGCGGCCGGGTCGCCCGTGGGGGCGGGCAGGCGGGTGACGATCGCCTCCAGCACGGCGTGGATGCCAAGGCCGGTCTTGGCCGAGCACTCCACCGCGTTTGAGGCGTCGAGGCCGATCACGTCCTCGATCTGCTGGCGCACCCGCGCCGGCTCGGCGGCCGGCAGGTCCACCTTGTTGAGCACCGGCACGATCTCGTGGTCGTGGTCGAGGGCCTGGTAGACGTTGGCCAGGGTCTGGGCCTCGACGCCCTGGCTGGCGTCCACCACCAGGATCGAGCCCTCGCAGGCCGAGAGGCTGCGGCTGACCTCATAGGCGAAGTCGACGTGGCCGGGCGTGTCCATCAGGTTCAGCACATAGGCCTGGCCGTCGTCGGCCAGGTACTCCAGGCGCACGGTCTGGGCCTTGATGGTGATGCCGCGCTCGCGCTCCAGGTCCATGGAGTCGAGCACCTGCTCCTTCATCTCGCGCGCCGTCAGCGCCCCGGTCTCCTGGATCAGCCGGTCGCTGAGCGTCGACTTGCCGTGGTCGATGTGGGCGACGATGGCGAAGTTGCGGATGTGGGCGGGGTCGGTCATCGGAGCGGCTGATGTAGACACTTCGCCCTTGCGGGGAAAGCGGCGCGGCCGTGCGTGGTTCGAGACGCGCTCCGACGAGCGCTCCTCACCATGACGAGCTTTGTTGTGGCCCACCCTTCTTCGTCATGGTGAGGAGCCCGCGGGCAGCGGGCGTCTCGAACCACGCACCGGTTCCCTTCAGTCCGCGTTAACCCTTTCGCCGCATTCGCGACGCACCATCGGCGCAACCTCCGCCGCAGTTCAGGGAGCCCGATTCGCATGCACCGGCGCAGTTTGATCGTCACCGGGATCGCCACCGGCCTCGCCGCCGCGACCGGCGTTCCGGCGCTGGCGCAGGACGGCTACGGCCAGCAGGACGGCGGCCAGCAAGGCGGCTACGGGCAGGGCGGCGACGGCGGGGACCGTGGCGGCCAGGACCGCGACGACCAGGACCGCAACGACCAGGACCGCTACGGCCGCGACGACGGCGACCGCGCCGCGCGGGGCGGCTACACGGGTCCGCGCGACCGGCCGGCCGAGGGCTATACCGCCGAGGAGCTGACCCGCAACGTCTCCGACTTCTTCGGGGTGACGGCCGAGAACGCCGGCGCCCTGGTCGAGCGCCTGTTCCACGAGAACGGCCGGCCCACCGCCTACATCGCCGGCGAGGAGGGCTCGGGCGCCTTCTTCTTCGGCCTGCGCTACGGCAAGGGCATGATGTACATGAAGGACCGGCCGGTCAGCCGGGTGTTCTGGCAAGGGCCTACCGGCGGCTTCGACTTCGGCGGCAACGCCAGCCGCACCTTCACCCTCTGCTACGACCTGCAGTACCCGGACGCCATCTTCCGCCGCTTTCCCGGCGTCGAAGGCTCGGCCTACTTCATCGGCGGCCTGGGCGTGAACTACCAGCGCGCCGACGGCATCACCCTCGCGCCCATCCGCGCCGGCGTCGGCCTGCGCCTGGGCGCCAGCGTCGGCTACCTCGCCTACTCGCGCCAGCGCAACATCGTGCCGCTGTAGCCCCTCACCTCACCTCTCCCCACTGGCGTGGGAGAGGGCTACGGAAAGCGCGAGGCGGCTGCACGAGCCCTCCGCTGCAACGACCTTTCAGTAGCCCTCTCCCGCTTGCGGGAGAGGTGAGGTGAGGGCCGCTACTCGGCCGCCGCCTCCGCGGTGTAGCTCAGCTTCACGCTCGCATTGGCCGGCAAGGCGAGGCGCCACACGTCGGCGCCGTTCTTCAGCGTGTGGCGGGCGGACTCGGCCACGATCTTGAAGCCTTCCTGCTCGGGAGATTGGCGCAGCTCGAAGGTCACCGGCGACGGCTCGGCGTTGGCGATGGTGAATTCCACCGCCGCGCGCTCGCGCTTATGGTCGCCTGAGCCGTACCGGGTGTCGGAGACCACCTTGCCCGACACCGTCACCTGCGACGTCTGGCCCAGCTCCAGCTCGAACGGCTCGCCGATCGGCACGTCGCGCACGCCGTGCTCGCCGAGGAAGTATTCGTCGCCGCCTTGCGTCTGCCGCACCGAGACCATTCCGGCCGGGACCGGCGCGCCGAGACCGTTGGCGGCCTTGTTCTCCAGGCTCAGCACCACGGAGGTGGGATTCGGCGACGCGTCGTCGTCCGGGTCCAGATCCTCCGCCTTGTAGACGTACAGCTTGTCGAACTTCACCCGCGGCTGGTGCAGGAAGCGGATCTGCTTGGTCTGGCGGGCCGCCAGCGTGGTGGGCTCGGCCAGGGCGTAGAGCTTGTAGTCGCCGAGGTTCATGGTCTCGACGCGGCGCTTTTCGGCGGTGACCACCAATTCGCTGACGTTGGTCTGCGCGCCGGTGAAGGCGGTGATGGCGATCGGAACGCTCTGCAGCGATTGCTCGCGGATGCCGCTGTCCCGCAAGCGAGTCCAATCGCTGGTCCGGCCCATCGGCCAGCATTTCTGCGTGCGCTGCGTGGGCTCGACGTCCGGCAGGTCGGGGTCGACCCGCGCCAGGTGGCCGGCGACCACGGCGGTGGGGGCGGCGACGAAGCTGGCGCCGCTGCGGTTGGAGAGGGTGAGCCAGCCGGTGAGGTCGAGGGTGCGGCCGTCCGGGTCGATCCGCGCAACATAGTCGGCCGACCAGTCGACCTGCACCGCGAGATAGCTGACCCGCAGCGTATAGCGGCCCGCCTTCGGCGCGTCGGCCAGCACCGACAGGGTCGGCTTGTCGGCGAGGCCGGCCGGCAGGTGGTCGAACACCAGCGCCGAGGGGCCGTCGCCGCAGCCCAGCGCCTCGACGCCGTGGCTGGTCCGCACCGTCACCCCATCCGGGCCGGAGCGCAGCACCGCCGGCTCCTCGGTGACCTTGCCGCTCTTGCGGTCGACCCGGCGCACGGTGACCTCCGCGCCCACCGACTTCTCGATCAGTGCGCCGGGGGTCAGCAGGTCGTAGTCGAAGTCGCGCTCGGCCGGCCTGCTTGGCAGGCCCTCGACCGCGGCGCTGGCCGGGATGATGGCGTCGTCCACCCCCTCGAAGCGGATGCGCGAGCGCCCGGCCGGCAGCTCCACCGTGCGGGTCTCGGTGATCATCGCCAGGCCGGAGGTGTCGTCGTCGTCCTCGCCGCGCAGCTGCTCGGCGGTGCGCGGCCGGTCGCGGTAGACGGTGACGGCAACGGCGTCCGGCGCGGGGGAAACGACGTCGGCGAAGGCGGGGGCGGCGAGGAGGGCGAACACGATGGCCAGCGCTCCCGTCCCCCTTGAGAGGAGGGGGTGGGGGGCTGCCGCCGGCACAGGCGCTGAACCGATGACGTGCGCGCACGTCCCCACGTCGGCGGCAAATCCCGCACAGCCCCCCACCCCCTGGCCCCCTCGCCTCGCGGGGGAGGGGGAATGGCGCAGCGTCACCGCCCGGTCTCCACCACGCTGGTCAGCGTGGTCTGGCCGTTCGCGGCGACGGGCACGGACCAGCCGCGGGTGAAGGCGTCGATGGCGCGGCTGGGCAGGCTCTCGGAGATCACCTTGGTGTTGCGGCCCCAATAGCCGCCCTGGCGCAGCTCCACCGTCACCGGTTCGGCGCGGGCGTTGCGGATCAGGTAGCTCATCGAGAAGCGGGTGCGCTTGCCGCCCTGCTTGTCGGCGGAGACCAGCGTCGGCTGCACGGTGACGTCGAAAGCCTCGCCGAACTTCAGCAGCAGCTCCGAGCCCTGCGGCGTCGCGTCGATCTCGGCCTCGCCGATGAACTTCGGCGCGCCGGCCGCGTCGCGCTCGTAGATGCGCACCGTGCCGGCCGGCAGCCCCGAGCCTAGGCCGCCGCCGGCGGAGTTGGCGAAGTCGACGCCCACCTTGGCGTGCGACGGCTCGGACGCGCTGACCAGGTCGTCGGCCTGCCACTGGTAGACCTTGTGCGCGGCGACCCCTTGCGCGTCGAGGAAGCTGACCTGCTTGGTCTGGTTCTCGGCGATCGTGGTCCGCTCGGGCAGCGAGTAGATGTAGAAGTCGCCCAGCGGCTTGCCGGGGCCGGTGTTGTTCTCGGTCCCGCCGCGGACCATGCCCTGCGAGGGGGTGTAGGCCCGCCGGGCATCGCCGCCGGCGAGCTGCACCTGGCCGGCGACCAGCTTGGTGTCCGCCGCGTCGTAGGCCGTCCCTGACTGGTTGGTGAGGGTGATCCAGCCCTGCACGCCGAGCTTGGCCGCCGGCTCGTCGAACAGGGCGACGTAGTCGGCCTTCCACGAGAGCCCGGTGGTCAGGTAGCTAAGGGTGGCGACGCGGGCGCCGGCGTGGTCGGAATCCACCGTGACCGAGAGGGTCGGCCGGGCGCGCAGGTTCTCCGGCACCTTGTCGAAGATCACCCGGGTGGGCACGCCGTCGTCGCGCAGCACCTCGATGCGGTCGCCGATCTTCAGCACCACCCCTTCGTTGGCGGCCAGCACCGTGGCGGTCTCGGTGGTCTGGGCCCCAGTGCCCGGATTGGTGCGCACGATGGTGATCTGCCGCCCGACCGCCTTCTCCATCAGCTTGGAGGGGGTCAGCAGGTCGAAGTCGAAGTTCTGCTCGACGATGTCGACGCCATCGGCTGCCAGGGTCACGGTCTCGGGTCGGATCCGCGCCGAGACGTCCTTGAATTCCAGCTTCTGGCGGCCCTTGGCGATGTCCAGCCGGCGCGCGTCGCGCACCAGGGCGAGGTCGCCGTTGTAGATGGTCACCTCCAGCCCCGGCCCGCTGTCCGCCAACGCCGGCCAAGCCAACGCCGCCACGCCCGCCGCCGCCAACACCCCGCGCCACATGGCCATTCCCCCAAAGTTACCCCAAGGGAAGGATTGTCACGCGTCGCACCCCGGGTCGAGGCATAAGTTTCCCGGAAGCGGGACAATTTCCCCCTCCCCCACGAGGGGAGGGGGTCAGGGGGTGGGGGGCTCGTCGGGATTGGCCGCAGACGTGATGACGTGCGCCGAGGCCGCCGCAAGATCGCTGGTTTGCCTGCGACAACCCCTCACCCCAACCCCTCCCTTCAAGGGGGAGGGGCTCAGGAGCGCAGCGCCGCCCCGACCGCCTTCTTCGCCGCCGCGACGATCTTGGCGCTCACCGCTTCGATCTCAGCTTCCTCCAGCGTCTTCTCGCGCGGCTGCAGGGTGACCTCGACGGCGACCGACTTGCAGCCCTCTGCCACGCCCGGGCCTTCGTAGACGTCGAACACCGCCACGCCGGCGATCAGCGCCCGGTCGGCGCCCTGCACGGCGCGCACCAGGTCGGCGGCGGGGGCGCCCTGGGCGACCACGAAGGCGAAGTCGCGCTTCAGCGGCATCAGCGGCGAGAGCGCGAGCGCGGGCCTGGTCTTCACCGCCCGCTTCTTCGGCTCCGGGATCGCCTCGACCCAGGCTTCGAAGGCATAGACCGGCCCCGCCACGTCCAGCATCGCCAGCACCTTCGGGTGGATCTCGCCGAACTCGGCCAGCACCGATTTCGGCCCCAGTTGCAGCCGCGCGGCGCGGCCCGGCCGCCACCAGGGCGCGGCCTCGCCCTGCGCCACCTGCAGGCTTGCGGTCGGCGCGCCGACCTCGTCCAGCAGGGCGATCAGGTCGGCCTTCAGCGCGAACAGATCGGCCGCCGGCGCGTGGTCCCAGCGGCGCGGGCCGTGCGGGGCGACGATGGCGGCGATGGCGGTGCGCTGGTCGGCCGGCTCGCCGCCGGCGTAGACCGGGGCGATCTCGAAGAGGGCGCAGTCGGGAAAGCCGCGCCGGGCGTTGCGGCCGGCCGCCTCGATCAGGCTGGGCAGCAGCGAGGGGCGCATCACCGCCAGGTCGGCGGAGATCGGGTTCTCCAGCACCAGCGCCTCGGCGCCGCCGCCGAACGCCTCGGCCGCCGCCCGTGAGACGAACGAGTAGGTCACCGCCTCCTCGTAGCCGGCCGCCGCCAGCGCCCGCCGCGCGGCGCGGATGCGCGCTTGGCGCAGCGTCAGCACCCCGCCGGAGGTCCGCGGCATCGGCGGCAGCGGCTCGGCCGGCAGGGCGTCGAAGCCGGCGATGCGGGCCGCCTCCTCGACCAGGTCGGCCTTGCCCTCGACGTCGCGCCGCCAGCTGGGTGGCTGCACGGACCAAGCACCGCCAGGTTTGGCGCCGGCGATCTCGAAGCCGAGCGTCGTCAGGATCGTCCGTATACGGTCCGCCGGCAGATAGAGGCCGGCCAGCTTCTTGACGTAGGCCGGATCGAAGGCGATCGGCGCGGGCGGCGCCGGGATCTCGCCGGCCAGCACCACCTCGGAGGCCTCGCCGCCGCACATCTCCAGGATCAGCTTGGTCGCCAGCTCCAGGCCTGGGACGACGAAGCCAGGATCGACGCCGCGGGCAAAGCGGTACTGGGCGTCGGAGATCAGGGTGAGGTCGCGGCCGGTCTGGGCGGTGCGGATCGGGTCGAACCAGGCGCTCTCGATGAAGACGTCGGTGGTCGCCAGCGTCGAGCCGGTGGCCTCGCCGCCCATCACCCCGCCGAGGCCGATGGCGCCGGAGCCGTCGGCGATCACGCACATCTGCGGCGTCGCCTCGTAGGTCTTGCCGTCGAGCGCCGCGACCTGCTCGCCCTCGCGCCCGAGCCGCGCCTCGATGAAGCCGCCGGTCAGCGTCGCCGCGTCGTAGACGTGCAGCGGCCGGGCGCGGTCGTAGGAGAGGTAGTTGGTCACGTCCACCAGGGCGTTGATGGGGCGCAGGCCCACGGCGCGCAGCAGGTCCTGCATCCAGGCCGGCGAGGAACCATTCTTCAGTCCACGGATCACCCGGCCGGCGAACGCAGGGCAGGCGTCCGAGCCGTCGACGCGGATCTCGACCGGGCAGGGGAACTTGCCGGGGACCTCGGCCACCGAGAGGTCCCTTAGCGTCCCGATCCCGGTCGCGGCGAGGTCGCGGGCGATGCCGGCGACGCCCAGCCAGTCGGGCCGGTTCGGCGTCACCTCGAAGTCGATCACCGCCTCCAGGCCCAGCGCCTGGGCCGCCGGCGTCCCGACCGGCGCCTCGGCCAGCTCCAGGATGCCGTCCGACTCCTCGGCCGTCTCCAGCTCCTTGGCCGAGCAGAGCATGCCGTTGGACACCACGCCGCGCACCGGCCGCGGCTCCAGGGTGATCCCCGTGCCGGGGATGTAGGTCCCGATCGGCGCGTAGACCGTGTAGACCCCGGCCCGCGCGTTCGGCGCGCCGCAGACGATCTCCTTCCTGCCGTCCTTCGTCTCTACCTGACAAACCCGCAGGCGGTCGGCGTTGGGGTGCTGCACGGCCTCGATGACCTTGGCCACCGAGAAGGCGGCCAGCTTCGCGCCGGGGTCCTCGACGTGCTCGACCTCCAGCCCCGCCATGGTCATCGCCTCGGCGACCTTGCCGACGCTGGCCTCGGTGTCGAGGTGGGTCTTCAGCCAGGAGAGGGTGAATTTCATCGCGAGTTCCTTCCTTCTCCCCTTGCGGGAGAAGGTGTCGGCGGAGCCGACGGATGAGGGGTGTTGGCTGGATGCAGGGTGGCTGGCGCCAGACCGGCCGGCGCGGCGCCGACACCCCTCATCCGACCCGCTTCGCGGGCCACCTTCTCCCGCAAGGGGAGAAGGGAGTCTTGCGGGGCGCCCATCACGACAGCCCCGAGGCCGGGTTGGGGTCGGCGAAGGCCGAGAAGCCGTAGTGGGCCAGCCAGCGCGTATCCGCGGTGAAGTAGTCGCGCAGGTCGGGCAGGCCGTACTTCAGCATCGCGAGCCGGTCGATGCCCATGCCGAAGGCGAAGCCCTGCCACTCGTCCGGATCGAGGCCGCAGGTGCGCAGGATGTTGGGATGCACCATGCCGCCGCCGAGGATCTCCAGCCAGTCGGAGCCCTCGCCGATCTTCACGCTGCCGCCGGAGCGGTCGCACTGCACGTCCATCTCCGCCGAGGGCTCGGTGAAGGGGAAGTGGTGGGGGCGGAAGCGGGTCTTCACCGTGTCGAGCTCGAAGAAGCGGCGCGCGAAGGCGTCCAGCGTCCACTTCAGGTGGCCCATGTGGATGTTCCGGTCGATCACCAGCCCCTCCATCTGGTGGAACATCGGCGTGTGGGTGGCGTCGGAGTCGCAGCGGTAGGTGCGGCCTGGCCCGACGATGCGGATAGGCGGCTCGCGGTAGACGTCGAACTGCGGCGCGCCGGCCGCGGCGTTGGCGCGCCGCATCACCCGCACCTGGATGGGGCTGGTGTGGGTGCGCAGCAGTTTGCGCTCGCCGCGCGCGTCCGGCTTCAGGAAGAAGGTGTCGTGCATCTCGCGCGCCGGGTGGCGCGGCGGGAAGTTGAGGCCGGTGAAGTTGTGGAAATCGTCCTCGATGTCCGGCCCCTCGGCGACGGCGAAGCCCATCTCGGCGAAGACGGCGATCATCTCGTCCATCACCTGCATCGTCGGATGCACCGAGCCCTTGCGGCGCGGCGGCGCGGGCAGGGAGAGGTCGAGCCGGCCGGCCGCCAGCTCGGCCTCCAGCGCGGCGTCCTCCAGCTCGGCTTTGCGGGCGGCGATCAGGGCGGCGATGCGGTCGCGCAGCCCGTTGATCGCCGGCCCCTCGGTGCGGCGCAGCTCCGGGCTCATCTGGCCGAGGCTGCGCAGCAGCGCCGAGACCGCCCCGGTCTTGCCGAGGGCGGAGACGCGCAGCTGGTCGAGCACATCGAGGTCGCCAGCGGCGGCGATCTGGGCGGCGAGGTCGCGTTCTAGGTCGGAGTGGTCGGTCATGGGTGTCAGCTCATTTCGGAACCACGAAAAACACGAAAAGCACGAACGGGCTGGCGTGCGGCTTTCCCTATCGGTGTCATCCCGGCCGGAGCGCAGCGGAGAGCCGGGATCTCCTCCGCGCAGATCGAGAAAGTAGATCCCGGACGACTCCGCTTCGCGGGTCTCCGGGATGACACGGATGGGAGGATTGTGGCGGGTTCGTGCTTTTCGTGTTTTTCGTGGTCAATTTCGAAGTCTGCTCTAGCGGTGGCGAGGGCCAGCAAAAAGCCCTCCGACGGTTCCGCCGGAGGGCTTTTGCGAGGGCGTGCCTCACGCACTAAGCCAGCGCGGCGCGAACCTTCTCGGCGATGGCCTTGAACGCTGCCGGATCGGACCCCGCGATATCCGCGAGCACCTTGCGGTCCATCTCGATCCCGGCCTCGGCAAGGCCGTGAATAAATCGAGAGTAGGTGAAGCCTTCGAGCCGCGCGGCGGCGTTGATCCGCTGGATCCACAGCGCCCGGAAAGAGCGCTTGCGCACCCGCCGGTCGCGGTAGGCGTACTGGCCGGCCTTGTCGACCGCGGCCTTGGCGGCGCGGATGGTGTTCTTGCGGCGGCCCCAGAAACCCTTGGCCTGCTCCAGCACCTTCTTGTGCCGGGCGTGGGCGACGACGCCTCTCTTCACACGAGCCATGTCACCTCCTCCTTACGGCAGGCCGTTGGGGATGTAGGTCTTGATGATGCGCGTATCGGGCGCGCTCATCACCTTGGTGCCCCGGTTCTGGCGGATGTACTTGGCGTTGTGGTTGAGCAGCCGGTGCCGCTTGCCGGCGACGCCCGCCTTGATCTTCCCGGTCGCAGTGAGTCTGAAGCGCTTCTTGGCGCCCGACTTGGTCTTCAGTTTCGGCATTTCCCATCGGCCCCTCGCGAGGCCGTCCTCTGGAGGATGGCAGAATGAGCCGCCCTGGCATGCCTTGGGCCAGGCGGCTCGACGAAGCCGGCGCTTGTAGGGGAAGGGGCTAGGGTTGGCAAGGGTGGCGCCTCGTCCCTTCCCCTTTGGGACACGTGCGGGGCTACTACTCCGCCGCGATCGCCGACGCGGCCGCCTGGCCCTCGTAGACGAACTCCGCCCCGTCCAGGTCGATGGCCGGCAGGACCGAGCGTTCGGTCCAGTAGTCCTGGGTGTGCTGCCACTCGGGCTTGTCGCCGCGGCGGGGCATGCGGTGGATGTCGCGCATCAGGTAGCCGGGGTTGAAGCTCTCCTCGTCGATCCAGGGCAGGCGCGCCATGCCCTCGTCGTCGGGGCGCAGGGCGACGGTGACCTTGCTCGCGCCCGCCTCGTCCATGTGGGCGAGCAGGCGGCAGACGAAGTCGCCCATGATGTCGACGCGCAGGGTCCAGCTGGCGCGGAAGTAGCCGAACACCCAGACCAGGTTCGGCACGCCGGTGAACATCATGCCGCGGTAGGTGACCGTGCCGGCGAAATCCACTGCCTCGCCGTCGACGCTGAAGGCGATGTCGCCGAGCACGCAGAGGGTGAAGCCGGTGGCGGTGACGATGATGTCGGCCTCCAGCTCCTCGCCGGATTGCAGGCGCACGCCGGCCTCGGTGAAGCGGTCGATCTCGCCGGTGACGACGCTGGCCTTGCCGTCCTTGATCTTCTTGAACAGGTCGCCGTCCGGCACCAGGGCGATGCGCTGGCGCCAGGGCTTGTAGCGCGGCGTGAAGTGCTGGTCGGTGAGCTCCTGGCCGATGTGGGCGGCGACGCCGGCCAGCAGCATCTGCTTGGCCGCCTCGGGCTGCTCCAGCGCCTGCTGGGTGAAGAAGCGGCCCATCTTCAGCCGCTGGCGGCGGACGATCTCGTGGATCCAGGCTTCGTCGATCTCCAGCTCGCGCAGCTGGTCGGCCATGTCGTCGACGTTGCGGCCGGGCGCGAAGTAGGTGGGCGAGCGCTGCAGCATGGTGACGTGGGCCGCATCGTCGGCGATCGCCGGGATCACCGTGGCGGCGGTGGCGCCGGAGCCGATCACCACCACGCGCTTGTCCCGGTAGTCGAGGTCGGCCGGCCAGGTCTGCGGGTGGACGACGCGGCCCTCGAAGTCGCCCAGGCCCGGCCACTGCGGCGTGTAGCCCTCGTCGTGCCGGTAATAGCCCTGGCACATCCACAGGAAGCCGGCGGTGAAGCGCACCGTCTCGCCGGTGTCGAGCCGCTCGGCGGCCACGGTCCAGAGGCTGGTCTCGCTCGACCAGTCGGCGGTGAGGATGCGGTGGCGATAGCGGATGTGGCGCTCCAGGTCGTTCTCCTCGATCACCTCGCCCATGTAGGCGAGGATCTTCTCGCCCTTGGCGATCGGCGTGCCGACCCACGGCTTGAAGCGGTAGCCGAAGGTGTAGAGGTCGCTGTCGGAGCGCACGCCCGGATACTTGTGGGTGTGCCAGGTGCCGCCGAAGGTTTCCTGCGCCTCCAGGATCACGAAGCTCTTGCCGGGCGCCTGCGTCTGCAGGTGGTAGGCCGACCCGACGCCGGAAATGCCGGCCCCCACGATCAGCACGTCGAAGTGCTCGGCTGGCGTCTGGGTGTCCAAGGCGGCGTCCTCTCCGGAAATAACTTATCGCCGATAACAAACGCCGGGCCAGCTTAGCAAGCCCCTCCCCTCGCGGGGGACGGGAAGCTAGGGTGTCGGCATGCTCACCGTTCATCCGCCGCATCCGGCCGGCCAGGCCGCCCCGCACCCGAAGGCGATCTGGATCGACCTGGTCAGCCCCGACGAGGGCGAGCAGGCGCTGGTGCGGGAGCTGACCGGGCTGGAGCTGCCCACCCGCGAGGCGCTGGCCAGCCTCGAGCAGTCGTCGCGGCTGGCGTTCGACCACGATTGCCTGGTGCTGGCCGCGCCGGTGATCGCCGAGGCCGACACCGACCATCCGAGCCTCTCGCAGGTCGGGCTGATCCTCACCCCCTCGCTGCTGGTCTCGGTGCGCTTCGGCGGGCTGAAGATGTTCGAGGCGGTGGCGGCAAAGTGCGAGGCCTCCTCGCCGGCCAGCAGCGTGGCGGTGTTCACCGCCCTGATGGAGGCCTACGTCGGCCGCCTGGCGGACCTGCTGGAGGCGGCCAGGGCCCAGCTCGACCAGGTCTCGCACCGGGTGTTCCGCAAGAGCGCCACGAGCCCGCGCCGGGCGATGCAGACCAGCACGGCGATGCGCGAGCGGCTGCAGTTCCTCGGCCGCACCGGCGAGCGCATCTCGCTGATCCGCGAGAGCCTGCTGGGCGTCGAGCGGCTGATCGGTTTTTGCCTGGAGCAGGCCAAGCCCTGGTTCACCCCCGACCTCGCCAGCCGCCTCGCGACCGCGCGCATCGACATCGAGGAGCTCGACCAGTTCGACGAGCACCTGCTAGGCAAGGTGCAGTTCCTGCTCGACGCGGTGCTGGGGTTCATCAGCATCGAGCAGAACGACATCTTCAAGGTGCTGACCATCGCCTCGGTGGTCGGCATCTTCCCGACGCTGGTGGCCGGCTGGTACGGGATGAACTTCCAGAACATGCCCGAGTACCACTGGGCCTGGGGCTACCAGTTCGGAATCGGCGTGATCATCGCCTCCACCGTGCTGCCGCTCGCCTGGTTCAAGTGGCGCGGCTGGATCTGAGCCGGGGCGAGGCCGCCGCGGCCCTATCTGATCGCTGATAAGATACCCTTGCGCCAGGCGGCGCGAGCGGCGATGATCGCCGCTTCGCCGACCTTCTCCACCCACGGAAGCAAGACCCATGAGCGACGGCTCGATCGACCTGAAGCACGCCGCCGACGCGGCCCGCGACGAGGCCTATTCCCAGCCGATCGAGGCGCTCAACCCGGCCCAGTCGTCGCTGTTCCAGGCCGACGCCATGTGGCCCTACTTCGAGCGGCTGCGGGCCGAGGATCCGGTGCACTTCACCCCGGAGAGCGACTTCGCCGCCCACTGGGGCGTCACCCGCTACAACGACATCATGACCATCGACACCAACCACGACGTCTTCTCGTCGGAGGGCGGCATCACCCTGCCGCCGAGCGAGCGACGCATCGAGCAGATGCTGGCCGCCGGCGGCGGGCCGGGCGGCAACAGCCCGTTCGGCGGCGGGCCGGGGCAGGGCGGCGGGCCGACCATGTTCATCGCCATGGACCCGCCCAAGCACGACGTGCAGCGCAAGACGGTGAGCCCGGCGGTCTCGCCGGCGCACCTGGCGGTGCTGGAGCCGATGATCCGCGAGCGCGCTGCGGCGATCCTCGATGCGCTGCCGATCGGCGAGCCGTTCGACTGGGTCGACAAGGTGTCGATGGAGCTGACGGCGATGACGCTCGCCACCCTCTTCGGCATGCCGCAGGAGGACCGCCGGCGGCTGACCCGCTGGTCGGACGTGGTGATGGCGCAGCCCGGCCACGGCATCGTCGACAGCTGGGAGCAGAAGCGCGCCGAGATGTTCGAGTACGGTGGCTACTTCCTCAACCTGTGGAACGAGCGCAAGGCGGCCGAGCCGGGCGGCGACCTGATCTCGATGCTGGCGCACGGGCCCGCCACCCGCGACATGAACCAGTTCGAATACCTCGGGAACGTGATCCTGCTGACCATCGGCGGCAACGACACCACCCGCAACACCATCTCCGGCAGCGTCTTCGCGCTGAACAAATTCCCCGACCAGTACGCCAGGCTGCGCGCCGACCCGTCGCTGGTGCCCTCGATGGTCTCGGAGACCATCCGCTGGCAGACGCCGCTGGCGCACATGAAGCGCACTGCCAAGGCCGACTTCGAGCTCTCCGGCAAGACCATCCGCGCCGGCGACGTGGTGGCGATGTGGTACGTCTCGGGCAACCGCGACGAGACGGTGATCGAGAACCCCGACGCCTACGTGATCGACCGCCCGCGCGCCCGCCAGCACCTGTCGTTCGGCTTCGGCATCCACCGCTGCGTCGGCAACCGCCTCGCCGAGTTGCAGCTGAAGATCATCTGGGAAGAGATCCTGCAGCGCTTCCCGGACATCCAGGTGCTGGAAGAGCCCAAGCGCACCTACTCCTGCTTCGTGAAGGGCTACGAGCGCATGCAGGTGCTGATCCCGACGCGGAACTAACCCAGCCGCGTCATCCCGAATATCGCGAGCTCTGCTGCTGACGCCGCCGCGCCAAGGGCGCGCTAGGGTGTCCCGACAAGGAGGCCCGCATGCCCGACAACAACATCTGGCCCGCCGAACTGCCGTCGTCCGACGACCGGCCGTGGATGAATGGCACGCGCGCGGTGCGCGTCGGCCGCGGCGAGATACTGGCGGCGACGCTGCACGAGCTGCCGCCGCACGGACCGGGCGGCCCGCTGCATTTCCACCACGGCAACGAGGAGATGCTGGTGGTGCTCAGCGGGCGCCCGACGCTGCGCACCGCCGCCGGCGAGCGCCAGCTGGAGGAAGGCGAGGTGGTGGTGTTCCGCCGCGGCCCGGACGACGCCCACAAGTGCAGCAACGACACCGACGCGCCGGTCCGCTACCTGATGATCAGCAACAACGCCTCGCCAGACGCGGTGGAATACCCCGAGGAGGGGCTGCTCTCGGTGATGGCCTACACCCACGACCAGTTCGGCAAGCCGCTCTGGAACATGCGCAAGATCGAGCCGCCGGCGGAGGGGAGTTAGTCGTTCAGCATGCCTTCTCCCCTTGCGGGAGAAGGTGGCGCGAAGCGCCGGATGAGGGGTCGACGGGCGCGTGCGATTAGCGTCCCGCAGGCAAATCCCCGAGTTCGACGCGACCCCTCATCCGACGGGCTCCGCCCGCCACCTTCTCCCGCAAGGGGAGAAGGAAGCTGCTCAGAGCAGCCGCACCAGCATCAGCACCAGGCCGACAGTCCCGACGCCCCAGCAGAGGCTGCGCAGCCACGGCACGCCGGCGAGGTAGAGCGGGATGTAGACGATGCGCGCGCCGAACCACAGCCAGGCGCCGGTGTCGGCCAGGCCGCCGGCGCGGCCGGTGACGGCCAGCGCCAGGGTCAGGGCGATGAACAGCGGGTAGGTCTCCTTGAAGTTGTCGAAGGTCCGCTGGGCGCGGCCGGCCAGCACGCCCAGCGACTTGCCGGCGTCGCGCGGCCCGGCGTTGTAGGCGGCGCCGGTGTCGCGCAGCGCCGCCGAGGCCTGGATCATCATGTGGGCGAAGAACAGCACGACCGACCAGCCGAGCAGGGTGATTTCAAGGGTGGGAGCGGGCATCCGGGGTCGTCCTGTGGCGCCCGGCGCCTGGCTGCGCCGTAGGACGAAGGGAGCGCCGGAAGCGGGCCGTCGTCAACGGTCCAGCGCCGCCTTAGCGGGCCGCCCTCATGGATGCGCCGGCGCCCGCGTCGGACGGACCAGCGTCACCACGATGCCGTAGTGGTCGGACCCGGCGCGGGGCAGGCGGCGCACCGAGACCGTCGACCAGTCCGGACCGGCGTAGAGCTGGTCGATCGGCAGGATCGGCGCCGGCGCCGGGCGGTCTAGCCGGGCGATGGTCGCCGGCCAGGTGAACACCGCGTGGGTGCGCCGGGTCAGCGGGGCGAAGGCGGCGTCCTGGCGGCGCAGCGCCGCGGTCCAGGGCGCCAGGTTGAAGTCGCCGGCCACCACCAGGTCGGCCTTGTCGAGGCCCCGCACGACCTGCGCCAGCACGGCGCGCTGGCGGGCCTGGCCTTGCGGCGGCAGCGGCCACAGGTAGTGGGTAGTCAGCACCCAGACCGGGGCGCCGTCGGGCGCGGTGGTCTCGCCCCAGATGGCCAGGTCGTGCGGCTCGGCGAGGGCGGTGTGCTCGCCGCCCACCAGCCACGGCCGCTTCGACATCATGATCAGGTCGCAGCCGGCCGGGCAGCCGGCGACGTAGGGGTAGGCGGCGTGCAGCGCCCTCAGTTTGTCGCCGGTAAGGCCGAAGAACTCCTGCAGCGCCACCACGTCGGCGCCGGAGCTCAGGATGGCGTCTGCGGTGTCGGCGCTGTGGCGGTTGTCGTCCCAGACGTTGAAGGTCAGCACCTTCAGCGGCGGTCCGGGGTGGCGCGCCGGCGGCGAGGGGAGGGCGCCGAGCAGCTCCGGGACGACCACCGCGGCGCTCAGCGCCACGCCGATCGCCGCGGCGACCAGCGCCGGGCGCCGCGCGCCGGGCTCCAGCACCGGCCAGGCCAGCGCGCCGCCGAGGAGCGAGATCGCCAGCCACGCCGGCGCGAGGGCGGCGACGACGTCGAGCCAGCCGTTCAGCCAGCCGCCCACCGACGCCGCGCCCAGCAGCGCGCCGCCGAGGCACAGCTCGGCCACGGTGGCGCGGGCGATCGTCTGCAGCAGCCTGAGCAAGCCTCGGCCTCCCGCCCCTTGGCGCCTGGTCCGGCGCCGACATAGCCGATCGGCCGCCGGCCGCGACAGCCGCGCGCGGAACTTTCGGGCCGGCCCGGGCGATTAAGCGGCCTGAACGTCAATCCGTGGGCGGCCGATGCCCCTGCTGCTCTCCTACCAGGACATGGCGCTGCGCCTGGCGCTGACGGTGATCGCCTGCGCGGCGATCGGCTACGACCGCGGCGCGCGCGGCCATGCGGCGGGCCTGCGCACGGTGATCCTGGTCGGGCTGGCGGCGGCCATCGCCATGATCCAGATGAACCTGCTGCTGCCGGTGGGCGGCAAGACGCCCTCCTCGTTCGGCGTCATGGACATGATGCGGATGCCGCTGGGGGTGCTCACCGGCGTCGGCTTCATCGGCGGCGGGGCGATCCTCAAGCGCGGCGACATCGTCACCGGCGTCACCACCGCCGCGACCCTGTGGCTGACCACCATGGTGGGACTGGCGATCGGCGGCGGCCAGATCGTGCTCGGCGTCGCCGGGACCCTGATCGCCATGGTCGTGCTCTTCCCGCTGAAGCGGCTGGAGCACGAGATGCGCCGCGACCACCGCGCCAGGGTCACCGTGCGCACCGCCTCCGATGCTCCGCCCACAGCGCTGCCGCAGGCGCTGGCGCCGCTCGGCTGCAAGGCGCAGCTGGTCGGCCAGGCCGAGGAGGACGGCCGCGCCGCCCGGCGGCTGCGCTACGAACTGAGCTGGCGCCAGAAGGAGTCCAGCGGCGCGCCCCTCGACCTGCTGGCGACGATGAACGCCGGCTTCGACGTGGTGGCCTTCGAGATGACCTCGGAAACGCCGGACTGACCCCCTCCTTAAAGATCCAGGCAGAAGGGCGGGTTTGCCTGGGATTGGCAGCGCGCCGCAGGCGCCGTCTCCGCGGTTGGAAGCGATGCCCGACGGCATCCGCCATGCCGGCCGGTTTTGCGCCCTGCAACCCCGCCTGCCTGGGTCCGGAGAGGGGGTCTTGCGCCGCCCCCCGCGAGCGCTCAGCCTTGCCGTCGACGGAGGCGCGCGTGTTCGAGGGTTGGGACAACTACTTCCTGATGCTGGGCGGGGCGGCGGGCTCGTTGATCGGGCTGCTGTTCGTGGTGGTGACGCTGACCGGCAACGTCGAGCGGTCGCGGGCGCTGAGGGGCTCGGCGATCTATCTGACGCCGACCATGGTGCACTTCGCCGTGGCGCTGACCGCCAGCGCGGTCGCCGAGGCGCCGAGGATCGATCCGCACGTGGCGGCGCTGGTGCTGGCCGGCGCGGCGCTGGCGGGGCTGGGCAACGCGATCCGGACCTGCTTCGGCATCGGCGAGCTCTCGCACGGCGGCGACCCGCCCCACTGGTCGGACGTCTGGATGTACGGCGGCACGCCGGCGGCGATCTACGTGGCGCTGCTCATCGACGCCGGGACGATGTGGGCGGCGCGGCCGTTCGCGGTCGGCGCGCTGGCGGTGCTGGTGATGGTCCTGCTGCTGGTCGCCATCCGCAACGCCTGGGACCTGATCACCTGGATGGCCCCCGGCCGAGACACGCCATCCAGCGGCCCGCCACCGGTCGGCCCGCGGCCCTCAGCACGTGGATAAGCCATACGGCCTAGCTGTGGAGCCTCAACAGGTTGTCCTCGGTTAGGGCGAGGCGGCTGATAGGTGTCTGAGACTTTATCCCGCCGTGAGGTCGATGCCAGTTGTATCGGTGCAGCCATCCGGGCAGCGCTGCGGCTCGGTGGTCGGAGCT